>QGUY01000045.1 GCA_003242315.1 Bacteroidota bacterium | reverse complement strand
TGTCAGGCCGAGAAGTCCGCCTTGCTGTGCCGAGTTCACTTCCGGCAGCCCTTTTATCGGATCGCTTTTTTTGCCGTCGGGCGACACGATCCGCATGGTACCCGTCTTTTGGTTGATGAGAAAGCGTCCATCGGGAAGTTGGACGATACCCCAGGGTTGGTCGAGGCCATCGGTAATGATTCTTGCCTCATACGCCGCGCTGGTCTTGACGCCAGGCGCACGGGTTTGTCCCGGGAATGCGGGTTTATATTTTGTGTTCGGGTCTTTGGTTTCTACGGGAGGAAGCGTGGAGTCGGCGGATGGCGTACTTGCCTCTTCCTGCATGGAAGAGACTTTACCCTGACACGAGGACAGTACCAGTACTGAGGCAACTGACACAAGGAGGATTTTTTTTCTCATACCCAAGCGATTTTTTGTCAATTTTTTGGCGATAAGGCCAAATGTAACAATTTGCCGGGTAAGGAAAGAAAGGAAAGGAAGCCGGTCCTCCCGACCGACCTCCTATTAACCCAACCTGATCCAACGTGTTTTTAATCGACTTTGCGCACAACGTCCCCTTTCAGGAAGGGGTTCTTGATCCAAATTCTTATATAGTTTGGCGTCAACCCACAGGTAGAATGCTTTTGCCAAATAATTCATTCAACAGGAAAGCCGACGCGGCGTAAAGTGATATCGCTCCGACCAGAAGGCCCTCATAACCTGCCAGCGTCAGAATAGCGCTACTACCGGCGATGCTGCCAATGATTAGTAGTACAAACAGCAAGATTAGCGCACCAAAGAGGACCTGCAGCAACTTACCTATCCTGAGTGTGCCAATGAACAGGATAACGGTAAAGAGACACCACATGATCAGGTAAGTGATCATCGCACCGGACGATGCCTGCGCCAGCCAGCCGAGCGATGGAATTACGTTTATCGAGACAAAGGATACCCAGAATATTCCGTACGAAGTGAAAGCCACCAGGCCAAACGTGTTGCCCTTCTTACCTTCCAGAAGACCTACAATAATTTGCGTGACACCTCCGTAAAACAGTCCCATGGAAAGAACCATGGCATCCAGCGGGATCACTCCCGCGTTTACCAGGCTTAGCATAATAGTACAGATGCCGAAGGCAGACAGACCGAGGGGACCAGCGCTTGCAGACTGATCCTTGATGGTTGTGACGGTAGTTACTTCCCTTAATTCAGACACGAGGACTTCATTTTCTTCTTTCATATGTCATTAGGTTTAATGGGGTCAGGCTTTGGTGTCATTCTTCCATCAGTTCCAGGAACATTTCCACTGCCCTGGCAGAGAATTTCGGATCATTGATGTTGGCGTCGACAAGCTCAACTTTGATGTTAGACCTTAGCTTACTCGTCAACCCTTCAATAAAGGCGCGATCGGCGTCTGGATTCCAAAACACCTGAGCTTCGTTCTTACCATTTCTGGAATCAAGCATGGAGTATCCTTGCAAGGGGATGATGAACGCAACTTTTCCTTTTGCCTTGTTGGCTTTTTCGGCGAAGATCTCGCCGATCTTTCGGTTTTCTTCAGGCGTTGTGCGCATCAGAGTAACCTGCGGATTCCACTTGTAGAAGAGGCGATCTTTGTAATGCGCGGGAATGGTGTCTATATGACCAAAGTTGCACATGTCGATACATCCCGGAGAGATCAGGTGTGGAACGCCGGCTTTTCCCGCAGCGTCAAGCCGCGTTGGGCCGGCGTCAAACACACCTCCGCACAGTGTATCGGCCCACTCCGTTGTGGTGATGTCCAATACTCCTTGCACAACCCCCTCCTCAACTAGTTTCTCCATTGTTTTCCCGCCTGTACCAGTAGCATGAAATACAAGCACTTCATATCCTTTTTCGTTAAGAGCCTTCCGACAGGCATCAATACATGGCGTTGTGTTTCCAAACATTGATGCGGCCACCGTTCGCTTTGCCGTCGACGCCTCTGCTGCCGGAGCGTTTAGCATGCCCGTCAATGCCCCGACAGCATTGCTTAAGATGGACATACTGAGCGGGTTTATCCCAGCGATGTCCGTCAGCGATGGAATCATTATGATATCGCTGATTCCCACATATGGCGATACGTCACCCGACGCTACCGTCGAGATGCAAATTTTTGGCAATCCGTAAGGAAGAAATTGCATCGCTGAGGTAACTACGTTGGTACCTGCTGTGCCACCCATCCCGATAATGCCATCGAATTTTTCCTTGTCGTAGAGTTCTTTGATCACTTTAGCAACTCCCTGCGACATTACCGTGATTGCCTGGCCCCTGTCGTTTGCCTTCCTCAAAGAATCGAGATCGGATCCGCCAGCTGCCGCAACTGCGTTAGCCTCAACGTTTACCGGGAATAGATCGGTTGAAGCCATCACACCTGTATTGACCGTAATGACCTGGATGCCCTGTGACTGAATAAGGTCAATCAAGAATTTGTACTCGGCCCCCTTGGTGTCGAAGGCGCCGACGACGACCACTTTGTTTGCCATTATGCTTCCTTTTTAAACCTGATACTCTTGAATCTCTTAATCTGCTCGGTGATAGCAACTTCTGTTGGCAGACGTTCCATGGAACTTGCGCCATAGAATCCGTCAACTCCGTCCACTGCTTCCAGGATGTACTCCGCATCTTCGGGCATGGCAATAGGCCCTCCGTGTGCAAGGACGATAACCTTGTCATCTATTTCCTTGCACGCGTCGACGATGCGTTGAATTTCGACGACACACTCGTCCATTGTCTTTGCTGTTTGTGCTCCGATCCTTCCGTTCGTTGTAAGCCCCATGTGGGCCACGACGATGTCGGCTCCGGCCTTTACCATTTGCCGTGCATCCTCAACACTGAACACGTAGGGTGTGGTGAGCATATCGAGGTCCCTTGCAGCTCTCACGCACTCAACTTCCATCTGATAACTCATTCCGGTTTCTTCCAGATTCGCTCTGAAGATTCCGTCAACCAGCCCTACCGTTGGGAAGTTCTGGATGCCTGCGAAGCCCATTTCCTTCAGTTCACGTAGGAACCGGTCGCGCAACAGAAAAGGATCTGTAGCACATACACCAGCGAGGACGGGAGTCTCTTTCACAGCGGTTAAGATTTCCTGGGCCATTTCCTTGACGATTTCGTTTGCATTGCCGTATGGCAACAGTCCCGCGAGCGAGCCACGGCCTGCCATGCGATATCGTCCGGAATTGTAGATTACGATAAGGTCGATACCTCCTGCTTCTTCGCATTGGGCTGAAATCCCGGTACCCGCACCAGCGCCCATTACAGGTTCCCCTTTGCTAATCTTCTCTCTAAGATTTTTGAGGATCTCAGCCCTCGTACGTTTTTTCATATGGTTTTACTTTTTACTAGTTGATCTTATTACAATGTGTCACCTTGATTATTGCAGGGTGGCCCAGAACTGGCTCATCTTCATTTCATGCGCCACGATTGGTCACATTATCTTTTCTCCTGAAATACTTCCCTTGCTGCATCCAGTGCATTGAGCGCAGCCGGGAACCCCGCGTACAGCGCCATCTGGATAATGCATTCAGTGATCTCTGTCTTCGTCAGACCGACGTTCAATGAAGCCCGGATATGCGTCTTCAGCTGAGGCGTTGCAGTACCCAGTGCTGTCAACGCTGCAACCGTGGCTATCTCCCGCGACTTCATATCCAGTCCCGGTCGCGAATACACGTCTCCATACGGAAACTCCAATATGAAGCGGGCCATGTCTGGTGCGATGTCGCCAAGACTTTTCTCCATTTTTTGAGCGGCATTCGGATCACCATACACTTTGCCGATTAGTTCCGAACCTCGCTTATAGCGCGTCGCCTGATCGCCCTGCGTCATCTTTGGATTGAATGGTTCACCTTTGCCCTCGTTGAACACCTCGCGAGCCGCATCGATCGCGTTGAGCGAAGCAGGAAAGCCGGCATAGAGGGCCATCTGGATTATGCACTCCATTATTTCCTCTTTCTTTAGGCCGACATTAATTGATGCGCGAATGTGTGTCTTCAACTGAGGCCTGGCATTGCCCATTGCCGTCAACGCTGCCACCGTAGCGATTTCTCTTTTCTTCATATCTAGTCCCGGCCGCGAGTACACATCGCCGTATGGAAATTCAATGATGAATCGCGCCATATCGGGCGCGATATCGCTGAGTCCTTCAATGAGTTTCTTTCCGGCGTCAGGGTCGCCATACACTTCTCCTATAAGCTTTGACCCTCTTTCAAATCGGCTTGACTCCCCCTGCACCTGAGCAAAACAGTTACCGCCAATTGCAGACAAGACCAGCGTAAGACAAAGGCAGAGCAACATGTATCCCTCCCTGCTGAAGTGAACCCGACTTAGATAGAGTGCGTTGGATCTGATCGATTGAGTCATGATTATTGGGTTTAGGTTGAAAACTTGGTTGGTCTTTAATCATTGATTCGTACTATCGTTTTCTTCCGGCAGTGCAAAAGCGATAATCGACTTTCCGGGTTTCGTACCGATCTTGCCTGACCCACCCGCCGGCATCACCACATACTGCCGACCATTGATCATGTAAACTGATGGTATGGTATACCCGCCGGCAGGCAGCTGATACTCCCACAGAACTGAACCATCCTCCGTACTGAAGGCGCGAAACTTTTCATCCGCCGTGCCCGCGACGAATATCACGCCGCCTGCTGTTACTACCGGGCCACCAAATACTTCCGTGCCCGTGTTGCGAATACCCATCTCAACCAGTTTGGGATATTCACCGAGAGGAACACGCCAGAGAATTTCACCGTGGTCGATATCCACCGCTATCAGCTGACCCCAGGGTGGTTTGATAGCCGGAAATCCCATGTGATCCACGAAGTGGTGAACTTTGTTGACGTACTGCGGCGTAGTCGTCTTCCATTTCTTTACGCCTCCTCCGCTCCAGGTAGGCACACTGTTATTCATGCTTGCTGAGTCAGAGGCATAGCTCTCCAGTTCAGGATGGCGATTTCTGAGGTATGCCACGATGTTGTCGACATCCTCGTTCGTCAGGTTAGTGAAGGCTGGCATACCTCCAAATCCTTGTCTCAGCAGGTCGCGTATTTCCTGGTCGCTCCTGCGAACATTCCGGAGCGAGGGATACGGCGGATTACCTGCCTTGTTCAATCCGTGACACTGCGCACAGTTGCTGTCGTAGATCTTGGCGCCTTTCTGAATCGGTGACAGCTCAGCTGCTTTGTCCGGCGGAATAGGGACCAGCGTATGAACAGTAGGTTCTTCGTTCACACTAACGTACACGATATTAGACTTCGGATCATACGCGCCGCCGGGCCACTCTACGGAGCCATGATGCCCCGGTGTAGTGATGGTACCTTCGATGCTCGCAGGCGTGTACACCGGACCCGTTCTATGTTTCTTGAATTGCTCAAGTACACTGGCGCGCGACTCAGGCGTAATGTCTGTGATGTCCGATTCGTACATCGCTATTCGAACCAGTGGAGGTGGCTTCAACGGCCAGGGTTGTGTTGGGTAAGGCTCCTCACCCTCGACACCCGGAAACCTCGGAACGGGCACTTCAACCACCGGGAATACGGGCTCGCCTGTGTCGCGGTCCAGCACAAACATGAAGGGAAGCTTACCCATTTGAACAACCACATCCCGCTTACCTTTGTCGGTAGTAATCGTCACCAGCATGGGTGCCGGCGGAAGGTCGTAGTCCCAGATGTCGTGGTGAATCAACTGATAATGCCATTTCCGTTCACCGGTCGTCGCATCCAATGCCAGCACGCAATTGGCAAAAAGGTTTGCGCCTTTTCTGGAACCGCCATAAATGAATTCACCTGCAGCGGATCCGGTTGCCGCGAATACCCAACCGCGTTCCTCATCAACAGACAGTCCACCCCAGGGATTGGCGGCGCCGTAGATCATATCCTCCTCCCACTCCCATGTATCATATCCGTACTGACCTGGGAGCGGAATCGTGTTGAATATCCACTCGAACTCTCCGGTCAATGCATTATATGCCCTTATGTCGCCCGGCGTACCGGAGTTGCCTTCAGGTTGACGGCCGGGTATGATGAGGTAATGCTTGTATACAACACCCTGTGTTGTGATCTCAACGTCGACCTCTTCCTCAGGGATCGGAAGGTTCTTTCGTAAATCGATGAAGAATCCCCCATCCTGACCGAAGGGCTTTATCAGTTCTCCTGTCTTCGCGTCAATCGCATAGATACGGTCCCTAACGGCGTTGAATATTCTCTTGTTGTTACCGTTTTCATCTTCCCAGTAAACAAGACCACGCGATCGGCTACGGATTACTTTTCCATCGTTATATTGCGCAGGATCAAATACCCAAACTTCCTCGCCGGTCTCTGCATTCAACGCCACCGTCTTCATACGGGGCGTGTTGAAATACAACAATCCGTCAATCACAATAGGATTACTGTAAATACCGGGCGGCTCTGCGTCTCCTTCGTACTGGTATTCCCACACTTTTACGAGCTTGTGAACATTCTCACGATTGATTTGATCGAGTTCAGAATATTGTGTACCACCCTTGTCACCGCGATAGACCGCCCAGTCGCGAAAGTTGTTAAGACGAGTGCGACCCGTACCCTCACGCGTTTTCGTTTCCTTGGCACACCCTGTCGCGATGCCAATCAGCAGAACAAGAAGAACATAATGCAGAGGGTGCTTCAGAATATCTGTAAAGAATCTAGATTCCATCAACAAATCACTTTGTCAGCCTACGAATTTTTATGCTCCGGTACGAAACCGTGTCTCCGGGGTACGCGTCCAGCAGAATATGACCTTTCAGGGGTTTATCGGAATCACGTATGTATTCCAGGATCTTGTAACCGTTCAGCCAGTACTCGACACGATTGTCCGGATAAGCCTTGATAACACCCTGGTTCCATTCCTTCCACAGGTCGCGATTAACCCTTGCCCTATGCAACGCATTGTCGAGGGCAAGCCGGCCATAAAGGGCCTGTCGCTCTGCATCTGGTTTACCACTATGGAAGTACTCGATGCCTGCTATGGCATTCTTGTTATGGAGCTTGAACTCAAACTTTAGCTCGAACGGCCCAAACTGTTCGTCGGTCATTGCAACTGCGATGGGTTTGGAATTCTCACTCTCTTCAGTTCTACTGATAGTAATTGTTCCGTTCTCGATTCGAGCCGTTGACGAACTAACCTTTGTGTCAATCCGCCAACCCTTTGTGGTTTCCCCGTCGAACAAAAGCTTAAACCCCTGATGTGCTTCCTGGCCGGAAAGCGTATTTGGGATGTAGTTGGCAACCGGGATGTCGTCAAATGGCGATGGCTTAAGGTTCTCTGTCTGAATGCGCACGTTCCGCATATAGACCGACTGCTCGCCACGTTCCGATGCGTGAGCACCGCCGTGCACCTGAAGGCATATTAAGCCCTTCAGAATCTTGTCGTCTACCACATGCGCCGTGGGGATGCCGTTGATCCAAACCCTCAGGGTTGTACCAATGGCTTCAATCCTCACGCGATTCCATTGATTTTGGATGTACGCCTTCTGCCTAACCGCATCATCTTCGATGATGTAGAGGAATCCTCGTCCTGCTTCATCGTAGATCGCACCGCTCCATTGCGACACGTGAGGCGGGCGATTCTCTATCTGCACCTGGTAACCATGTACCCTGCCGTTGCGGTCTTCCGGATTACTCAAACTCCTAAACTGAATGCCTGAGTTGTCCAGCAGCAGGTCAGTCTTTACGTCCATCTCCAGGATGAAGTCTCCGTAGAGTTCGTCAGTACAGAGGAATCCGTTGTCTTGCCCCGGTACGGTAGTGGCAACCACCATACCGTCCCTTACTTCGACTTTATGCGGTGCGTTCAGCATTCGCCAGCCAGACAAATCACGGCCATTGAAGAGCTCCTGCCATCCACCCTGGGCCGACTTTTGAGCCTGAACACAATTCAGGCTCAAAAGTCCGGTGACCAACAGTGCGATCGTTGTCAGTGTGCGTTTCATATTCACGTTTCAGGAGTTCGCGAAATCAATAGCCCGGGTTCTGATCGCTTTGTGATATCGCGGGATTATTGTCGATTTCAATCTGCGGAATGGGCAGCAGGAGTCTGTACTCGGTTATCGGTTTTCCCGCTTCCGCGAAAACGGTTTGATACAACCCCGTTCGCTTCAGATCCCACCATCTCGAGTCATTTTCGAAGAACAGCTCGTAAGCGCGTTCGAGAATTACTGCGTCGAGGAATTCCTCCAATGTCAATCCATTCGGAATGTCCACAGCTGAAGGGGTATTGATGTCGAGTCCATATCCACGGCGTCTCACCTTATTGACTGCCTCAACAGCCTCCGCTGAGGGTGCACCTTCAGCGCGGGCAGACGCTTCCGCATAAATCAGATAGGCTTCGGCCAACCTGAAAATGGGTATACTATACACCGCGTTGCCAGCCGGGTCTTTGATGAACTTTCTAAAACGATACCTGCTTTGAGCATCCGTCTCTACGAGTTCCCCATTTGCGTTGATGTAGGATGAGTAGATATTGAACTCCTTGCGCAAATCGTTTTCATCCCAGTTCACAATGAGCGGTGCATTTGGATCCACCAACATGGTGAATCCGAACACCTCACCGCGGTTATAGGGTGTACCGGACCCATGGTACCAGTTCAAGTGACTATAGGTGCGGTTCACCGAAAAGTGATAGGAGTGAATATCTTCCGCGCTCGTTGTCGTCCAGAAAATCTTTGAAAAGTCTTCCCACTGTGTTACCGGAACAAGCGTGTAATAGCCACTGTTAATCACCTCAAGGCTTTTGGCGGCAGCTTCTTCCCAGTTGCCAAGATTGAGGTGAATGTGAGCGAGCAGCATCTTCGCTGCCCACTTCGAGGCTTTACCGGTTGCATCACCCACATCCTCCGGCAGGTCCGGCTCTGCAGCTTCAAGATCACTAAAGATGATATCGTATACCTCTGACACAGCCGCTCTGGGCGCAGCCTGTTCACTTGTGCCGGTAAACGGTTCCAGGCGGATAGGGACCGGGCCCCAATTCTTTACCAACTCATAATAGCTCCTTCCTCTGAGGAAGCGCGCTTCAGCGATGATTCTTGCTTTGTCACTTTCGGAAATGCTGGCGATTTCCGGCACGCGATCCAGTACCAGGTTAGCGCGATTAATGGTAGTATATAGCGTGGCCCAAATACCATCAACCCTTCCGTACTGGTCTGCATTCAGTTTTTGACTGTAGTTCCCCACAGAAGTCCATGATCCGCGCGCCAGCGTATACTCGGCATGATGGCGAACAAGGTTGTAGTAGTTATCGCCGAGCCACATGGCCTCATACACTCCATTAAGAGCCTGCTGTGCCTCAGCCAGGTTTCTGAAGAAATTACCCGGCGAAATAAAATCCATTGGTTCCTCCTGCAGCATGTCGTTACAGGCAGGCAACGCAATACTCAGAGCAAGTGAGATCGATATATACTTGAGTGATTTCATTTTCACTTTGGATTTGATGTTAGAATGTCATTTTGATGCCAGCAGAAATTGTCTTCGCTGTCGGATACACCGTCCCAGCGATACCAACCTGAAGTCGCTGTCCGACATTAGGCGAATCCGAAGCAAGACTGTTTACTTCCGGATCGATACCCGGGTAGTTGGTTATCGTGAACAGATTCATGCCCGAAATGTAGATCTGTCCGCCACCAAACCAGGATTTGGGTTTGAGGTTGTATGCAAGTGTGACATTCTTCAGCCGCACATAGCTTGCGTCGTAAAGGAAAGCGTCTGACGCCTGTACGAAGGTTTCGCTGCTAACCTTAGGGTATTTGGCATTGCGATTTGTCTCCGTCCAGTAGTGGCCAAAGAACTCCGCAAGCTGATTGTGACCACGTTGGAACGAATTCTGATGGATAGCGCTTCCTGCCCAGTAGACGTGGTTGCCATAGACGCCTTCGATGAAGATGTTAAGGCTGAATTGTTTATAGGTAAAGCTGTTGGTCAGCCCTGCCATGAAATCCGGATAGGGACTTCCGAGAACCACACGGTCTTCTGCCGTGATGTTCCCGTCGCCGTTAACATCCTGGATCACGCGTTGTCCTGTGTCAGGATCGATGCCGATTTCGCGGAATCCAAAGAATGCTCCAAACGGTTCGCCTACGCGTGCGATGTTAATCCCGGCAGAACCGAAAGGATTGCCAAGTCCAACGGAATAGATATCGCTGCCACCTGCCAGACTTGCGACGACATTCTTATTCTTCGAAAACTGGCCGGAGACATCCCACTTGAAATTCTCACCCCGAGCGATGTTGGCATACGCTGTCAACTCTATCCCGGTGTTGTGTATTTCACCAATGTTCTGGAGTACTGATCCAAATCCCGTTGACGTCGGCAACGGAACTGATGCCAGCAGATTGGACGTCTTCTTCTTGTAATAGTCGAATGTAAAGCCCAGTGTCCCGTTGAACAGGGTCAAGTCGAATCCTCCGTCTATCTGTGTCGTGGTTTCCCATTTCAGCGAAGGGTTTTCGATGTTGATTGGCGCAAACCCTACCACGTCTGAATTGTTGCCATAAACTACTCTGAAGCTTCCCATGCGACTCAGCGACTGATAGGGACTCAACGCGGTGTTACCTGTAACTCCATAACTGGTTCGAAGTTTTAGATCGCTAATCCACGCGAGGTTGTCCATGAATGATTCGTCGGAGATTCGCCATGCGAGTGCAGCAGACGGGAAGGTTCCCCATTTGTTATCTTCTCCAAATCGGGACGAACCATCAGTCCGGAAACTCACTGTTACCATATACTTCGAGTCCAGTGAATAGTTAACTCTAGCCAGACCTGAAAGCAGCACCCATTCTGAAATTCCATCCACGGGAGGGCTGATTACTGAGGCTGAACCCAGGTTATGGCTCTCTGTCACGTTATTGGCGAGGCCGAGCACCCTGGAGGATAGCGACCTTGTTCTGAACGTCTGGTATGTCAGACCGGCAACTGCATCGACTTTATGCCGATCGCGAAATCTTTTTGAATAGCTCAGCGTATTCTCATTCAGCACCGAGTTTGACGACGTACTGGTTTGCGACGCGGTTCCCCGATCGTCGACGTATATCATCGGAATGAAGTAGTCATTGAAGCCAGAGGTGTATTCGAGTCCTACCATTGTCCGGAAGTTCAGCCCTTCCGCAATCTGGTAGTCGAGGGCTATGTTGGTGAGCGCTACACTGGTAATCGTTCTGTCTTTGAATGGCGCGCCTATATAGTCCGGGTGCTCCATGTCTTCGGAGGCGAAGAAGTAGATTGTCTGAAGTCGGGTAGGCACACCATTTTCATCATAGACGGGCAATGTTGGAGGTGGCGACATACCAAGTATTTCATGGTTCTGGCGATTGTTTACATCGACCGCGTCAACCTGGTCACGGTTAAAGTTCAGGCTTGCCGAAATCTTGAACTTATCTGTGATGTTGTTATCAATGTTTAATCTCAGGTTACCTCTCTTGAGTCCGCTGTTGTGTACAATTCCTTCCTGATTCAGGTAGTTAAATGACAACGCGTATGCCGTTTGCTGACCGCCTCCGGAGAATGAAATGTTGTATTTCTGAACCGGAGCAGGCCTCACACCAACATCCTGCCACTTGGTGCCCTCAAACGTGCTGACGTTCCCGAGTCCATCGGTGATGGTTTGCGTCGCTTCATCAATTTCGAAATAGGGCGGTTGGCCTTCGTTCTTTAAGAACTCGTTAACGACGATGGCGTACTGGTAAGCGTTGAGAACTTTTACGCGTTTTATTTCGGATTGTATCCCATAGGTCGCGTGAACATTGACCACGCCCTTCTTGTTTTGCGTACCTCTTTTTGTGGTTACTACTACGATCCCGTTAGATCCTCGTGCGCCATAGATCGCCGTACTGGAGGCGTCCTTCAAAATATCTATTGACAGGATATCCGAAGGATTGATGTAATCAATACCTCCAGTTACGGGAAAACCATCAACTACAAAGAGTGGGTCGTTATTCCCGATCATCGAATTTCCCCCGCGTATGCGAACCTGAGTCTTTCCTCCCGGATCGCCAGAGTTTTGCGTGATTTGCACGCCACTGGCTCTACCCTTCAGCGATTGCTCGAAGCTGGTAGCGGGCATCACTTCGATGTCTTCCGCGCTTACTTTGGTGACCGAGCCGGTGACGTCCTTAGCCTCCTGGACACCATAGCCTACCACGACAATCTCCTGTAGTGTTGATATGTTTTCCTTAAGTACGACGTCAATGACTGATCGACCGTTGATAGGAATTTCCTGCGAATCATATCCCACGGACGAGAAAACAAGCACAGCGTCATCCGGGCAATTCAACTGATACTTCCCCATCGCGTCGGTGACCGTTCCTGTGTTTGTGCCCTTTATCAATACCGTTACACCGGGAAGCGGAAAGTTCTCTGCATCTGTCACCGTTCCCGTCACTGAAATATCTGGCTTCACACTTACCGAGCGCGCCAGCACCACTGAATTCGCGAACACAATCAACAATGCGCACAACAGTGGCATTGTCCACACTACTGCTTCGGGTAGACTTTTTATCTTCATAGGGTTTGGGTTTGTATGGTTCTCACTCAGTTTGTTCGGACAACGGCATTCGTGCGGGTATTCCCGCACGAACTGCTTATCACCGTTGTCCCCACAGAACAGATTCCGGAAGACGACTACCACGACGTAGCGAATCATCTAGCACCACTCTGAGATTCTCTTTAGCTCGGTGACAGTGGAACCAAACCAAGGATACGCTACTGTGTAGTACTTCGTGCTGCCGAAATCGTTTGCTTTACCGCATGGCAAAACGGGAGCCAAAATCATTGATGTGACTCGAAGATGTTTTTCGTAGTGTGGGCAAATGTCTTGTTATCAGTTTCTTACAGAGCGTATTTTTTTACAACGTTTGATCAACGGTATTGTGCATACGTTTTCGAATCTGTAACATTATGTGTCCCCAACACTTGAAGTATGTTACAGTTTGTTACGTAGGCATAGCCATGAAAAACCAAACCTTAAAGTCCATCCTAAGAAGTGCTTTAAGACCCTCCTCATCCATTGGTTACAAACAATCATCACCCATCATTTCCGTAGTTGCTGGTAGTGGGCAGATCGCAAAATCTGCGGTAGCATCATCGTCCGACTTCATCATAGCACTCAACGCGGGCTTTTACCGAAACATAGGGTTTGGCTCTCTGGCAGCGTTCATGCCGTACGGAAACTCAAATGATCAGATGGAGCAGTTGCTCAGACATCATATACTGCCGCATTGCAAAGAAACGCCGGTGGTATGCGGTGTCTTTGCTTCTGATCCCAGTCAATCCATTCGAAGTCGCCTTGAACGATTGATAGATCTCGGCGTCGAAGGCGTTACAAACTGGCCGGCCATAGGCTTTATCGACGGCACATTCAGATCGCACCTAGAGAATGAAGGCGTTGGTGTTGAATCAGAAGTAGAACTGCTGAGGACCGCCAAGGAGATGGGACTTGCAACTTTTGGCTTTGCATTGACCGCAGAAGATGCCTATACGTTTGCGACAAACAATGTCGACGCTCTTATCCTGAACGTCGGGTTAACATATGAGATTCGTGATACCATCGAGAAGAAGAATCAACTACAGCTCTCGATTACGAAAGCTCGCGAAATGCTTGCCAGCGTTGGCAAATCGCGGCACAAACCAGTTTGCCTGGTATACGGCGGTTCGATTACAGAGCCTGAGGATTTTGATCAGTTCATGAGTCAGGTGCCTGTTCATGGTTACGCAGGTGGATCTGTCTTTGACCGGTTCCCGGAATCAGATACGGTCATTACTAAAGTCAGCCGTTTCAAGAGTGTTGACATGCACGCCGGCGCCAGTCCCGTGCCCAAGTTCGGGAACATGGTCGGCTCAACGCCCCAGATGAAAAATCTTTTCAACCTCATAGAAAAGGTAGCTCCATACGACGTTAATGTATGCATTGACGGCGAATCCGGAACCGGCAAAGAACTTGTCGCCACTCAGATCCACATGCTCAGTCCGAGAAAGGCTCACCCCTTTATCACAATTAACTGCGGCGCAATACCTGACACTCTCGTAGAGAGCGAATTCTTCGGATACGAGAAGGGCGCTTTTACGGGAGCGGAGTACAGGAAAATGGGAAAGTTTGAGCTAGCAAACAAAGGAACCCTGTTTCTCGATGAAGTAGCTGATTTAAGTCCGCATGCCCAGGCTGCACTGCTACGCGTGATACAGCAAAGGGAAATTGTGAAGTTAGGTGGGCAAAAGATTATTCCTGTTGATGTGAGGATATTGTGCGCATCGAACAAGAACCTCGAGGAGTTGGTTCAGGAGGGCAAGTTCCGCGCAGATCTCTACTTCAGATTAAGCACAATAATCATTAAGGTGCCACCGCTGCGTGAACGTCGCAACGACATACCTTTCCTCGTCGAGCACATACTTTCCAAGCTCTCTGCAAAATTCGGGAAGAAGTTAACGGGTGTCACACACGAATTCATGGAGATGCTCAAGTCCAACTACTGGAAGGGCAACATTCGGGAGCTGGAACAGGTAATTACGCGTCAGGCACTCATTGAAGACACAGCCATACTTACGGGTAAATCGTGGACTCTTACCGATCCTGCTCCACAAGACATCGTCAGGAACCGGTATGAACAAGCGCGGCAGGCGCTCATCGATGCCGGATACAACAAGACAAAAGCAGCAGCAGCTTTGAAGATCAGCCGAAAAACCCTTTACATGTGGCTACGTCAAAACGAGGACGAAACGGTTTAAAAGGCTAGTTACATAGTGTATCCGCCGGTAACGCTTCGTGTTACCCCGTGTTACACAGTACCACGGAGCAGACGTAAGCTCATTGCGTCTGCACAGCATATTCCTTTGCAAGTACCCCACTGTAAATCAACTACTTTATCGCTGTCGGCTACCCTGCTGCACCACGGTTGATAAAGTGGCTTAACGTTTGCGTTGCGAATAGAGCCTATAATAAACCCATACCAGTATGCTCACGAAAAAATACGCTTTGACGATTGCTTTACTCGCGTTGGCAGTGTTTTGTCTTTCAGGTTTTCTCAGCATGAAGGAAGAGCCAGTACGTCACATTGTCGTTCTTAAGTTCAAGGATGGCGCCAGCAAGGAAAAGGTGCAGCAAATCACAGACGCCTTCGCCAGCCTCGAACGCAAGATTCCCGGGATTACTTCTTTTGAACATGGGGTGAACAACAGCCAGGAAAATCTAAACAAGGGCTTCACCCATGTGTTCATGGTTACTTTCGAGAATATCAAGGCGCGCGATGCATACCTGCCTCACCCCGAACATCAAAAGTTTGTAGAACTTCTGACGGGTTCGGGAATTCTTGAGGACTTGTTTGTGGTCGATTTTTCCTTGAAATTGAAGAAGTGAATGGACAAATCAGAAGTGTAAGCGCTACGCGAATCGTCCAGGGCGAATCCCGTCATTCAACGGAAACCCTGACGCAAGAGGCCGCATTACAGATCAGGATCAACGGACAATCCTATACGGTTACAATGCGGACACCGGGTAATGATCGCATACTCGTGGCCGGCTTGCTGTTTACAGAAGGAATCGTTTCACGACCCGACGATCTGATCGACATGCGTGAGATAGCGAACGCATCCGGGGACACAACACTTATCGTTGAAGTACAACTTCCGGAAGCAGCACTTACCAACAAGCGCATCTTCAACCGCTCCATCACATCAAGCGCCTCTTGCGGTGTATGCGGTAAGATCGACCTGTGCGATCTCGTCATCCCTGCATCGCAAATAAGCACTTCGCGAAAGATTTCAATTCTGGCGATTCCTGAAATGTTCGATAGCATGCGTCGACACCAGTCGACGTTCGATGCTACGGGAGGCTCACATGCGGCCGCTCTTCTCACTGTCGATGACGAGGTTTTATGTGTGCAGGAGGATATCGGTCGACATAATGCTGTCGACAAGGTGATCGGAGACCTCTTCATGACAGACATGTTACAGCACGCCGAAGTTCTGCTGGTAAGTGGAAGAGTGTCGTATGAGATCGTGGCCAAATGCGCCCGGGCGCGAATACCATTTCTTTTGGCGGTGTCGGCACCATCGTCTTTGGCGGTCGACTTTTGTAATTCTGTCGGCATCACGCTGATCGGCTTCTGCCGAGATCAGAGGGCTACCGTTTACACACATTCCGAACGCGTCTTTTTGCACTCATGAAAGAGAGACACACAACTTCTCCGGCGGGCGGCTTCCCTGCCCTCGTGTCTAGTCTCAGGCACATCCTGCATGAAAAGGCGCTCTACCCGGGAACGCGTGCCCTGCTGCGGATGAATCAACCCCGGGGATTTGATTGTCCGGGATGTGCATGGCCTGATCCATCGAATCCTTCGGTGGTTGAGTTCTGCGAAAACGGCGTGAAGGCCGTCGCCGCCGAGACTACCAGGAAAAAAGTTGATCGATCATTCTTCAAGCAGTACTCGGTTGAGGAGTTGCTAAAAAAGGATGGTTACTGGCTGGAACAGCAAGGGCGACTGACCGAACCCATGTGGCTAAACGCTGCAACAGGTCATTATGAGCCCATCAGTTGGGAACGGGCTTTTCATCTGATTGGGGAGACTATGAAAGGTCTCTCGGATCCCGATGAAGCCGTATTCTATACTTCTGGCCGGACAAGCAACGAAGCCGCCTTTCTCTATCAGCTCTTCGGAAGGGAATTTGGAACAAACAATTTTCCCGACTGCTCCAACATGTGCCATGAGTCGTCCGGGGTTGCCCTGATCGAATCGATCGGAATAGGAAAAGGTACAGTGGTGCTGGAAGATTTCGATCTCGCAGAAGCAATTATTGTGATCGGACAAAACCCCGGAACCAATCACCCGCGCATGCTGACGTCGTTGCAGCGTGCGCGAAAAAGAGGATGTGAAATAGTTACACTTAATCCCTTACGAGAAAGAGGTCTTGAAAGCTTTGTACATCCGCAACATGTGGGTCAAACGTTGCTAAACCGGGGCACGCCAATTTCTACTTTGTACCTTCAACCCGTTATTGGAGGAGACCTTGCAGCACTTAAAGGAATCATCAAGGGTGTCCTGGAGGAGGAAGAGCGAAACCCGGGGCAAATCGACTGGGACTTCATACATCGCCACACGACAGGATTTGAAATCATGCGCGACGATATACTCGCCACATCGTGGCAGGAAATCGAGCGTCAATCAGGCTTGAGTAAGGCCGACATCATTCGTGTGTGCGAAATATACCTGCGATCGGGAGCGACCATTGCATGCTGGGCAATGGGGATTACACAACACACTCACGCTGTCGCCACGATTCAATACATCGTTAACTTGTTACTGTTAAAAGGCAACGTAGGTAGGCCTGGGGCAGGACTTTGCCCGGTTCGTGGCCACAGCAACGTTCAGGGTGATCGCACGATGGGCATCACGGAAAATCCGAGCAAAGAATTCTTGAACGCTCTCGGCAAAGCATTCCAGTTTGCGCCTCCGGAAAAGCACGGCTACAATACCGTGGAGGCTATCAAGGCGATGTACGAAGGAAAGGTAAAAGTCTTTATCGGCATGGGCGGCAACTTTGCAGCAGCAACGCCCGATTCCGCCTATACCGAAGCCGCCCTTCGCAAGTGTGAGTTGACAGTTCACATTAGTACAAAGTTGAACAGGAGCCACCTGGTGACGGGAAAGCAAGCGCTGATCCTTCCATGTCTCGGACGGACAGAAATCGACATGCAGCGAGGAGGACCGCAAAAAGTTACCACCGAGGATTCTATGTCGATGGTTCACGCTTCCGAGGGAACGAACAAACCAGCGTCGCCTCATCTTCTGTCCGAACCCGCGATCGTCGCGTGCATGGCAATTGCATCCCTTCCTCATACGAAGACAGACTGGAAAGCGCTCGTAAGTAACTACGATCTGATACGCGACCGCATTGAGGAAGTACTTCCCGACTTCAAAGGCTATAACGAAAGGATCAAGAAGCCAGGCGGATTTTATTTGGGGAACTCTGCGAGGGAAAGAATCTGGAAGACAAAATCCGGTAAAGCGAACTTCATTACTGCTCCATTACCTCACCTGGAAACAGGACCAGGTAAACTGCGTCTGATGACGATCCGATCGCACGATCAGTACAACACTACTATTTATGGTCTGAATGACCGCTATCGCGGCGTAGAGGGAGAACGGAAGGTAGTCTTCTTAAACACAGAGGATATTGCGACGCTGGGCTTGCGGGAAGGCGATCGTGTCGATATCGTCAGTGGAGCCGGACAGGTAGAACGGGCGGCGAGAGGATTCAGGATCGTGCCTTACGCTATTCCCCGGGGCTGCGCCGCCGCGTACTTCCCCGAAACCAACGTGCTGGTACCTCTGGATTCGGTAGCGGAGAAAAGCTTTACACCCACTTCAAAGTTCGTGGTTGTAGAATTGCGGAGGGTGAGTTCCTGATCGCGGAGCAACCAGATGGGCCGCACTGGAGGCGGCCCACAGGTGAGGTTTTTCGTACTCCGTACGGGAATCGAACCCGTGTTGCCAGAATGAAAATCTGGTGTCCTAACCCCTAGACGAACGGAGCATTCTTTTGCGCGCGATGGGTCGAAATGGATAGCGTAACCGTAAACGGTTGCACGCTATTCTTTCGCCAATCTTGCACAGTTCTTCGGCGGCGAAAGGGCTACCGAAAAGTGTGGCAAAGATAGTTTCCTGTGCCCGATTTGCAAACCGGTGCGATACATTTTTTAGTTCCAAACCCTGTAATTTCAACTGATTTCATTGGTTTTAGACCTCGGGACGTTTATTTTTGGCTCCCGTAAATTTTAACCCTTAGCGCACAATGACTAAAGTAGGTATCAATGGATTTGGCCGTATCGGTCGCCTCGCGTTCCGCGCAGCGATTCAACGCAACGATATAGAGATCTTCGGCATAAACACATCGTCCAACCCTAATAAAAG
>QGUY01000310.1 GCA_003242315.1 Bacteroidota bacterium | reverse complement strand
GCGTAGACCTTCTGCCCTATCTGACCGGTGAAAAGAAGGAAAGACCACACGAGGTATTGTTCTGGAGAAACGGCGTTGTGAAGACGGTTCGTCATGGCGACTACAAGTTGCTCATCAACGATGCAGATAAGACAACCTTCCTGTATGACATTGCAAATGATCCTTCGGAAACGAACGATCTTTCCACGCAACTTCCGGAAAAGGTTGCGGAGTTAACACAACTCTTCAAATCGTGGGAGGCAGAACTTCCACCGCAACAGCGCTGGAACAGTCCTCGCCTTGCCACAATAACAGTCAACGGTGAGAAAGTGTCCTTTCAACCCTAGGAAAGAGAGGATTGATTAGTGATTTGTGATTTGTGATTTGTGATTTGGCAGTCACGATAATGGATGGGGTGAAATCGACTATTCCTTCAGACAAAATCACAAATCAAAAATCACAAATCACTAATCACTAATCCCTACCCTCCTCTCCTTTGTTCACTTTCTGCCACCAATCCTTCCAGATCGGCCGCAGGACGGATTTCCCAACACCCTCTCTCGCGCAGGTGTCGCATAGAAGGGTGATTCGACAACAATCGTATGGCATGGTTCAGGTCGGTGGCTTCCAATATCATGATGCCACCGATCTGTTCTTTAGTTTCGGCAAAAGGACCGTCTGTCACCGCGACTTTACCGTTACGCCATCGCAACGTCGCCGCATTTCGCGATGGCTGCAGCGCTTCACCTCCTACAAAATGACCGTTACGAATTAGTTCCTGGTCGTAGGCAAAGCAGTCGTCCATCATCGCCTGTTGCTCTTTCTCACTTGCCGATTCCCATTCCTTTTCGTTGATGTACCCTAAGCAGATGTATTTCATGTCGGTAGCTTTTAATTTTGAGGCATAGTTTTAGGCGATATTCTTTCATACGAAACGAACCGCAGGATCGAGGCTCATCTGATACGACGTAAGACGCCTGATCTTGCCTCCGCTCATTTCAAACACATCACAAAATACCGCATCAAGGAAGTTTCCGTCTTTCATCTGACATTGTACGGACCCTTCAGCAACGACGACGTCGTTCTCTTCTGTGAGCCGCCTAATCTGAATAGTTGGGCTACCCACGAAATTCTCGTTCTCGATTTCTTCATCGAACGCCGCCTTCCCCTTGTGTTCGAATACGCCAGGCATAATCCACACTACGTCATCGGTCAGGCATGGAAGTATCATCTGGTGGTCGCTCCTCCGGAAACCTTCCATGTACTTCTCGACAACCTTTTTGTTTGTTGTCATTGCCATAATTTTTGACGGTCAGGATTTTTTCTCGAATCGCAGGACCACGCCACCTGGCGACAATGGTAGTGTTGACACCAGTCTCAAATTTGTTCCTGGCGTTCCCGACTTAAACAAACGTGTCCCGTTACCCAGGATGACCGGAGCAATCCCAATGCGATACTCGTCGAAAAGATCATTCTCGATAAGTGTACGGGAAAGATCCGCACTTCCAAATACATACATATTCTTTCCGTCCTGGGCCTTTAACCTGGAAATTTCTTCAGGTACACCTCCTGTCGCCAGTGTTGCATTGTTCCACCCGATAGCCATCAGGTCGGCTGGTTTCAAGGTCGTTGAAAAAACCAGTTTGGGAAGGCTGTTCATCAGTCGCGCAATTTCACTGTTTTCACTTTCCGCATTTTTCCAATACGCCGCCATCCCCTCGTAGGTAACCCTGCCGACAATAAGGTAATCGGCTGACCTCAGCTGTTCAAGGCTGAGTTTTTCGAGTTCAGGTCCCCAAACCTGATCGTGAAAGGATAAATCCCATTTCTTCTCGCCCTCGAAGTAGCCATCCAGGGTAACGATATTCCACATTATTAGCTTTCTCATATTGATTTTGGTTATTTGTCACCCTATAGTCGAACGATGTGAGGCGAAATCGACACTATCGGAAAAAATTTTTTCATGCCGCGGAGACATGGACGGCACAATCCATCTAAAATCAAAATCGCAAATCACTAGTCACTAATCATAACCATTTCTATCCAGTTCCGCCAGTTTCCGTTGAATAAATCGTCGTTCGGGTTCCTGCTTTGACAGAGCAAGAGCGCGTTCCCAGGAATCGCGCGCTTCGGCGATGCGACCAGCCTTTCGGCAAAGTTCAGCCCGTGCAGAGTGAGCCAAATGGTAATCTGTCAGCTCTCCCCGGGCCAGTATCGCATCGATTTGACGCAACCCTGCTTCTGGGCCCTCACGCATGGCTATTGCAATGGCACGGTTTAATTCAATGACAGGAGAAGGATTAATGCGCAAAAGCATCGTGTACAGTGCCACGATCTGTGGCCAATCGGTTTCCTCATATCGGTCCGCCTGTGCGTGCAGTGCGGCGATCGCTGCTTGTAGCGCATATGAGCCCGGGGGTTTGAATGAGAATGCCTGCTCGACAAGCGCCAGTCCTTCACGGATCATTTCACGATCCCAAAGAGAGCGGTCCTGATCCTCCAGGAGAATGAAATCACCTGCTGGTGTGGCGCGCGCGGATCGTCGCGATTCATGCAACAACATGAGCGCCAATAATCCTTTCACTTCTGTATCCGGCAGCAATTCATGCAGCAGCCGGCCGAGCCGTATGGCTTCACTGGACAAGTCGACCCGCGTTAAAGTCGTTCCCGATGAGGCATAGTATCCTTCATTGAATACGAGGTAAATGACCTGAAGTACCGTTTCGAGGCGTTCCGGCAACTCATGTTGCTGCGGAACTTCGAAAGGTATTTTAGCCTCACGAATTTTTGCTTTGCCACGAACAATACGCTGTGCAATGGTAGCTGGCGCAACCAGGAATGCGCGTGCAATTTCTTCAGTTGTCAGGTTGCAAACCTCGCGCAGCGTCATAGCCGTACGCGTTTCAGGTGGAAGCGCGGGATGGCAACACGTGAAGATCAGTCGCAGCACATCGTCTTCAATCTCCTTATCAATTTGTTTCGAAAGGTCCGTTGTATCGGCTTCCATCTGCCGCAGTTGGTCTACCTGTAACCAGTCAAATCTCGATTGCCTCCGCAAGCGATCTATCGCCTTAAACCTGCCGGTCGACACAAGCCACGCCCTGGGGTTGGACGGCACGCCTTGTTCACTCCATTGTTCCAGGGCGGCCTTGAAAGCATCCTGCAGTGCATCTTCAGCGAGGTCAAAGTCGCCGAGCAACCGGACCAGCGTCGCAAATACGGCCCGAGCCTCCTTTCTGTAGATGGCATCGAGGGTCTGGGAAATATGTTCTCGGGAATTTTCCATGGTTTGATGGCGCCCACATTATACACAAAGGGTTACGAAACCCTCGCAGAAATGGCCAGGAAACAAAAGTGCGGAGAACAAGTCGCATAATCTCCGCAAAACATGCGGTGAATATCATGAAAATGCAGAGAATAATGCCGAAATTCTGGGAGTTGCATCAAACTGTTTCATTAAATGAACGACAACGCGTAATGCTTAATAGATTCCTCGATGGATTTGAGGGGAAGGTAACCGCCTCGAAGTGGGCCTAGATCACCAAGTGCTCGACACTGCACTAAGAGATATTCAAGACCTAATCGCGAAAGGCATTTTTGAAAATCCTTCCTAAAACTCTACCTTAAAATCCCAATAATCCGAGTCTTATGCGAAGGAGACAATTCATCCTCACCTCGGCGATAGCCATGGCCGCTGCCAGCGCCGCACCCCTCAACACTGTGTTTGCCGGGACAGCCGCAAAAAGAAAATTCAGGATTGCTCTTAACCCGGGCATCATTGGCGTAAAAGCAAACTTTGCGGAAACACTTGACTACGCCATCAAATACGGTTACGAAGCCATCAGTCCGTATACGCAAGAGGTGATGAGAGATTATTCGGATGCACAGCTGAATGAGATAAAAGCCAAAATGAAGGCACACAACATCACGTATGATTCCATCAACATACCCGTGGAATACCGTCGCGATGAAGCGACCTTCAGGGAAGATCTAAAGCATTTCCCGAAATTCTGCGCAACCATGCAGAAACAAGGTGCTACCCGTATCAACACCTGGATCATATCAACACACAATGAATTAACCTACAACGAAAATATGCGCCAGCATGCCGACCGGCTTCGCGAATGTGCAAAGATCATGAGCGACTATGGCATAGAACTCGGGCTGGAATATCTCGGCATGCGTACCCTTCTGATTTCGGGCCGATATCCGTTTATCAGTTCAATGAAGGAAGCCAAAGAACTGATCGCAAACATCGGGACCGGCAATGTTG
>QGUY01000309.1 GCA_003242315.1 Bacteroidota bacterium | reverse complement strand
GGTTGTGCGGCGAAATGCTATTACCTTTGACAAGAAGCCTCCTCAATTACTTGCATTAACCTAAATACAATTATATGCGCAAAGGTCTACCGCAAAAATTCATGCTGTTGGTGATCATGCTGTTTGCGGCCGGTTTTGCCAGCGCACAAACCGGTTCCGTAAAGGGCATTGTCTGGGAACAGGAGACTAACGAGGGTGTTGCCGGAGCAAACATCATCCTCAAAGGAACTGCTACAGGTACAATCTCAGGTGCGGATGGCTCTTTTGAACTCAGTGGTGTGCCGGCAGGCAACCAGGTGATTGCCATCTCCTTCATCGGTTTTGCACCGCGTGAACTTCCAGTACGCATTCAGGCAGGCACAACGCTGGATCTTGGCAGAATTTTACTTGAAACCCAGGCTATGGGACTGGAAGAAATCAGTGTCATCGCTTCTGTCGCAATAGACCGGAAGACTCCGGTAGCCGTTTCTACCATCAAAGGCTCGGAGATCGAAGCGAAAGTCGGCAACCAGGAATTCCCCGAAATACTCAAGACGACACCGTCGGTATACGTCACCAAGGAAGGTGGCGGGTTTGGCGATTCGCGCATCAATGTCAGGGGATTCGATCAGCGCAACACGGCTGTGATGATCAACGGGATCCCGGTTAATGACATGGAGAATGGGTGGGTGTACTGGTCGAACTGGGCAGGGTTAGCTGATGTGTCGAGTTCCATCCAGGTACAGCGCGGACTGGGCGCGTCAAAGCTTGCCGTCGCTTCCGTGGGAGGTTCTATTAACATTGTGACCAACGCAGCACAACTGAAGCGCGGAGGTGTCGCGTCGCTGACGTTCGGCAACGATGGCTATCAGAAATACAGCGCATCGTACTCAACAGGACTTTCTGAAAAAGGATGGGCCTTTTCAGCAATGTTTTCGCACACACGCGGTGATGGCTACGCTGACGGGACATTGTTCCGTGCGTACTCATACTTTGCTTCTCTGGCCCGTGAATTCAACAGCAAGCATTCTCTTCACTTCACGGTAGTGGGCGCACCACAATGGCACTTTCAGCGGGAATACGGCGCGTTTGATGGCGTGACCTACGCAACCCTTCAACAAACCGGCATTCGCCATAATCCGCAATGGGGCTACTACGACGACAGCGACTACAAGGACAACCTCTTCTCATGGCGCAAGAATTTTTATCACAAACCCAAAGCATTTCTGAATCACTACTGGACCATCTCCGAGAGGACCGAGCTATCGACATCGGTGTATGCGTCTATCGGACGCGGTGGAGGAACGGGTGACTTAGGAAGAATCAACGGAGCATTCCGGACTGACCCGAAATTCCGTGGCCCGGATGGCGTGCGCTGGAATGATATTGCCGCATGGAACCAGGGAGGCACCGTAGCCGATTTCGGCGCGAATCGCGTTCCGTGGTCCGGCCCCGGCGTCACCACAGAAGATCCCAACTACAGCGGTCCATTTGCAGGTCAGAATGTATCGGAATCATCGCGCAACGGCATGATACTGCGATCATCCATGAATGAACACAACTGGTACGGAATCCTGTCTAATCTTACGCACCGTGCGACGGATCGCATAACGCTCACAGGCGGCATCGACGCGCGATACTACAAGGGATTGCACTATCGAAGAGTTGAAGATTTGCTGGGACTCGATGCCTACTTTGATGACAACGACATCAACGAACCTGAGAAGTATGTAAGTGACGAAGGAAGAGCATCAGGAAACGTAATCGACTATAACAACGACGGCCTCGTTAACTGGATCGGATTGTTCGGACAGGTAGAGTACTCCACGGGCCCGCTGTCAGCGTTCATATCCTTCTCGGGTTCCAACCAGGGATTCAAACGCATTGACTACTTTATCTATGAAGATGACGATCCGGAACAGGAAACCGGTTGGCAGAATTTCCTGGGCGGAACGGTCAAGGCCGGACTCAATTACAATATCGATGGCAACCACAACATTTTTGTCAACGGTGGCGTCTTTTCGCGGCAGCCCATTTTCGATAACGTATTTATCAATTTCAGGAATGACATCAATCCCGATGCAAGCAATCAACGGGTCAGCGCCATCGAAGTGGGGTACGGATATCGCAGTCAATACTTCAGCGCTAATGTAAACCTGTACAACACGCAGTGGGGTAATCGTCAGATCTCACAAAGTCTGCGTCGGGAGATAGACATCGACGGAACACCAACGCAAACAGATGGAAATGTGAACTTCACCGACGTCTCACAACTTCACCAGGGCATAGAGATCGACTTCGTGGCGAGCCCCGTCAATCAACTCCGCATCACTGGAATGTTGACACTCGCTAACTGGAGGTATAAGGACGACTTCAACGCCATCTGGACGCCTGAAGATGTATCCCTTGCGCAACACGCTGAACAGGTGACTCTGAAAATGAAGGATGTGAAAATTCCTGATGCGGCACAAACCGTCTTCAGTTTCGGTATCGAATATGAAGTCATCAACGGACTAAACGTATACGGTGCATACTACTTTGCGGACAATCTGTACGCGAACTTCGACCTGGCGGATGAAGTGGAATCGTATCTCGAGGAAAATCATCAGGCGTGGAAACTCCCCGCGTATAATCTGGTCGATCTGGGCGTCGCCTATAGTTTCAAGCTTGCCAACCTGGATGTAACGGCCAGGCTGAATGTCAACAACGCATTCGACGAAGAGTACATCGCCGAATCGGAATCCAACATACTGTATGATCCGTCTGATGGTGAAGACGCTCTTATCCCGGGATCGGAAAACGGAAGCGTGCGCAACCGCGTGTATTATGGCTTCGGAAGAACCTGGAACGCGGGCCTGAGGGTGCGGTTCTAGCGTTTAAAAAATTGGTGTTCAGCACGAAAGGGACCGGCAAATCGGTCCCTTTTTTATTTGCCGTATTTTCACTAATTTGATTGACTTATGCCGGTACGAGTGCGTCAGGTTTTATTGGTTTTAATCGCGTTTTTGCATTTTTCGGCCTGCCGACAGGCGGCTTTCGACACCAACATTCACCCCCCTACCCCTGTATCCATAGATCTCGACAGCATCCTTCGTCGCGGCTACATCAACGCGCTGGTCGACAATAATTCCATAAGCTATTTCATTTACAAAGGAGAGCCTATGGGATACGACTATGAATTGCTCAAACTTTTTGCAGATCACCTGAAGGTCGATCTGAAGATCAACGTAACAAAAGACCTCGGATCGGCGATTGACAAACTCAACAAGGGAGAAGGCGACATCCTGGCTTATCCACTGACCATAACAAAGCAACGCAAACAATACCTTTCCTTCACGAGGCCACACTTCAATTCATACCAGGTGCTCGTACAGCGAAAACCGGAGGGATGGAGACGGCTTACCGCCGATCAGATCGAACAGGCAATGATCCGCAATCCGGTCGATCTCATTGGCAGAGAGGTGCATGTACCCAGGAATTCGACATTTATCCATCGTCTTGAAAATCTCTCAGAAGAAATCGGAGGCGACATCATCATCAAGGTTGATTCGGCAGATTCGGAAAGCGAAAAACTAATCCGCCAGGTTGCACGCGGAGAAATCGAACTGACTGTTGCCAACCATTCTCTTGCCGCAGTCAATGCCGCCTATTACCCCGACATCGACGTGAACACCATTCTTAGTCTTCCACAGCAGATCGCCTGGGGCATGCGCATCAATTCACCACAGCTTTTGGAAGCATTCAACGCGTGGATGGATCAAATTAAGAAAGAGCCCACATTCATGGTTATCTACAACCGGTATTACAAGAGTCCCAACTCTTCGCGTATTCGCCGCAACAGCGACTATTCCTCCCTGGGTGGCAATAAGCTGTCGCCGTATGACGACCTGATCCGCGAGGGTGCAGACCTGCTCGGTTGGGATTGGCGCCTGCTTGCCGCCGTTGTTTACCAGGAATCGCACTTTGGTGAAGTCGATGAATCGTGGGCAGGAGCGCGTGGACTGATGCAACTTATGCCGGCAACCGCCGAACGCTTCGGCGCAACGGACCCAAATGACCCGGTACAAAACCTGCGCGCCGGCGTACGATACCTGAGGTATCTCGACGATTATTGGGCCAGACACATTTCTGATACACTCCAGAGACAAAAGTTTGTACTTGCCTCATACAACGCCGGCTTGGGTCACATCCTTGACGCACGCAACCTGGCGGCACGTTTCGGAAAAGACACGGTCACCTGGGATTCCACGTCTAGGAAACGCTCACGCGAAAAAC
>QGUY01000044.1 GCA_003242315.1 Bacteroidota bacterium | reverse complement strand
CCGGGGTCACCCTGGCCCAGCGAATTTTCACTCATTTCGATCCCGGCCTCTCGGTAGAGGTTTTCCTGGAAGACGGCGCAAGCGTCCGGCGCGGCGACATCGCGTTCGTCGTAAACGGTCGGGCACGCTCAATTCTCACAACAGAACGTCTCGTGCTTAACTGCATGCAGCGCATGAGCGGCATTGCAACGGCCACACGGCGCATGGTGGAGGAAGTCTCAGGCACCCGTGCCGCGGTCATAGACACCCGCAAAACCACACCGAACTTCCGGCTCCCGGAAAAATGGGCCGTATCGATTGGCGGCGGTAAAAATCATCGCCTGGGATTGCACGACATGATCATGCTCAAGGACAATCATGTTGCCCTGGCGGGCGGGATTCGGGCGGCGATCCTTCGCGCAAAAGATTATATTCGCGCCACCGGAAAGGAACTAAAGGTTGAGATTGAGGTGGCGAGCGTCGAACAGGCTGCTGAGGCGGCCGAAACGGGAGGCGTCGACATCATCATGCTCGACAACATGAGCCCGGACGAAATGGCGAAGGCAGTGAAAGCCATCGCCGGCCGGTGCGCCACCGAGGCCAGTGGTGGCATTACCCTGGGAACTATTCGCGCTGTGGCCGAATCCGGCGTCGACTACATTTCCGTTGGCGCCCTGACGCACAGCGTCAAAAGTCTCGACCTGAGCCTGAAGATCCGGGTCGACAAAAACTGAAAGAACATTATGATCGTACGGACGAAAAACTACAAACTCGATACGAAGACCTACACCCGGATTGCTTTTCGGAACATCATGAAGAAGCAAGGGTGGATAGCAGCGCTCTGTGCGCTGGCGCTGTGTATTCCCGCCATTTGGGTTCCCAGCGTGTGGTGGTTCATCGGCGCCATCATCGCGTTTCTTCTCTACATGCTTTTCTGGTGGATACAGTTCTATGGAGTGACGCAGCTCGAGCAGGGGAAGATGCTGTTTCAAAAGTATTCGTATGAGATTAGCAGTCAGCAGATTCTCATGAAGCTCAACCCCCGGGAAGGCATGCCACTGAAATGGGATCAGATCAAGTCTGCATACATTGATAAGGATGCGTTCGTTCTTTTCCTCAACAAGGCACAAATCATCCATCTCCCTTTCCGTATCTTCAATACGGAGAATGAACGCAAGTTCGTAGCCAGCATTCTCAGGAATAAGGGTTACACAAAATAGAATGAATTCGCAGGCATGCCGAAACGCGCTTCCGCGGATAACGTTCGTGAAAAGATCATGCGTTACTGCGCATACCAGGAGCGTTGTCATGCCGACGTCCGACGCAAACTTTCCGAACTTGGTGTCACCGGCGATGAGGCCGATGAGATCATCGTATCATTGATCAAAGATCAATTTCTCAATGAAGAACGGTTTGCCCGGTTGTTCGTACACGGGAAATTCCGTTTGAAACGTTGGGGACGTCTCAAGATCATTCGCGAGCTTGAGATGCGTGGACTTACGCAGGCTTGTATCCGCAGCGGACTGCAAGCGATCGATGAAGAGGAATACATCAAAACTCTCGAATACTTAATATCCCGCAAGCAGGGGGAATACCGCGAACAGAATATTTTCGTTAAACGAGACAAGATTGCCGACTATGTCATACGCAAGGGCTTCGAGCCGGACATGGTCTGGGACGTAGTGAAAAAGCTTGTTCCCGATCGCCCCTAGTTACTCTAGTATGTTATCTATCAGACTCGTCGTCATCGCGTTAACCTTCACGGCATATGCTGCATGGTGCCAGACGAATGCAGGGGGACGTCATCACAACCTCAAGGATGGAATCGCCCTGGAGGGCTATGATCCTGTGAGCTATTTTCACAATGAACCGGCGAAGGGGAAGAAGGACTTGCGCGTTACCTATAATGGTGTGACGTACCTTTTTTCCAATAGCGAGAACCTCGCCGAGTTCCGCGATAACCCAGGGAAATATGAGCCCGCATATGGTGGCTGGTGTGCCTATGCAATGGGGGACTCTGGCGAAAAAGTCAAAATTGACCCGGAAACCTATAAAATCATCGACAGCCGGCTCTATCTTTTTTACAACTTCTGGGGCAACAATACACTTAAGTCGTGGAACAAGGACGAGTCCCAACTGAAAGCCGCTGCCGACCGGAACTGGGATAACCTCATACGGAACAAGTAAGGTTGAAACCGTGCCGGTAGCTATTTTCAAATTTGCTCTATATTTGGTTTCTCTATCATTCCTCTATGCATCTTAAAAAAGCTTGCACTCATATCCTGGAACAACTCGCCGATGTCTGTCGGCAAATCCAGCCTGAACACTTTGCTCAGCCTGTCAAAACCCTTAGCATGGCAACGATCGGGCAACACATTCGCCACACGCTTGAGTTCTTTATTTGCCTTGAGCGCGGTGTCGGACGAGGTGTTGTGAATTATGACAAGCGTGCGCATGATCGTCACATCGAAACTGACAAGGACCTTGCAGCGTCCAGGATTGAATCGATCAAACAATTTGTGAGCGACCTGATGGGCGATACACCGCTGACGCTGGAAGTAGGGTATGATCTTTCGAAGGAGCAATACGTTACCGTGCATACCAACTTCTCGCGCGAGCTAGTGTACAACATTGAACACGCAGTGCACCACATGGCACTTATCAAAATCGGCGTTAGAGAAATTGCCCCTTATGTCCAGCTTCCCTCCGATTTCGGAATTGCGCCATCAACCATCCGTTACAAGGAAATGGCCGGCGCCGCTCACTAAGCAGCACTCCAGGGCAAAGGTGGGATTTCTCACCAGCTTGTTTCGGAGTAACGCGTTCGTGCGCCTAAAAAGTTGGGAGTATTGGCCATTCGGGATCATCCAGTTTCCTTTTTTCCTGTACTGGTTGTGGTTGTCGCTCAAGGCACGGTCGCTGATGTTTTTTTCGGCATCGAACCCACGCATTCCAACAGGAGGGATGTTTGGCGAATCAAAGTTTGAAATTCTTCAAAGCATCCCTTCAGGCGTCATTGCAAAGTCCGCGCTGATGCCTGCCACGGCCACACGCGAGGATGTGCTGGCGCGAATGCGCGACCTTCAACTTGCTTTTCCGGTTATCTTCAAACCCGACATCGGCGAACGAGGCTGGATGGTGAAACGTATCAATTCCGAGAAGGATGTCGACAATTACCTTTCTGTCATTCGTACCAATTTCATCATGCAGGAATTGATCGACCTTCCCCTGGAATTCGGCGTATTTTATCGACGGTACCCCAATGAGCCTTCCGGTACAGTTACTTCCATTGTCATGAAAGAAATGCTGACCATTATCGGCGATGGGTACTCGACGTTTGAGGAACTCATTATGGCAAATGAACGCGCGCGACTCCAATGGCATGTGTTGAAAGAAAAATATCGAGACCGCCTGAACACAGTATTGAGGGAGGGAGAGCGCGTGGAGCTCGTTTCCATTGGCAACCACTGTCTCGGAACAAAGTTTCTCGACGGCAATCATCTTATAACGGATGAGTTATGCGCTTCTTTTGATCGCATTAGCCGCCAGATACCGGACTTCCATTTTGGTCGCTATGATCTGAGGGCAGCATCCCTTCGCGATCTTGCGAGGGGAAGGGTTAAGATTCTCGAACTGAATGGCTGCGGCGCCGAACCCGCGCACATCTATGATCCGGCCAACACGCTGGCGGGTGCGATGATGGCTATGTACAGGCATTGGAGAGACCTCTATCGTATCAGTATCGAGAATCATCGCCGCGGTGTTCCCTTCATGAGTTTTAAAGAGGGCCTGCGGATGTATCGTAAGTTCAGAGCTACAGTCGCCGCGTGACCACAGCATTTGTCATAGCTTTCGCGTTTAGCTTCATTGGTTCCGTTCCGCCGGGAACCATAAACCTCACTGTTTTGCAGCTTGGCCTTGAACGAAAATTCTCTATTGCCATGCGCTTTGGCGCCGCAGCCGCTCTTGTTGAATATCCCTATGGCTGGATTGCCGTTAAGTTTGCTGCGCTTATTCTTTCTTCGCCTGCAATTGTCACCAACTTCCAGCTCATCACAGGAATTGTTATGGTAACGCTGGGGGCGTTCAACCTCTGGTCGGCTTCAAAGCCCAGCAACCTTTCCGTACGCTTCAACAATAGCGGTTTCCGTCGGGGCCTCCTCCTCGGCATTCTGAACCCAATGGCGATACCTTACTGGATCGCTATGACGACATACTGCAAAAGCCAGGGCTGGATCGATCTTGACACAAACAGTGAACTTCACGGATATCTCGTCGGCGTCGTTCTCGGCGCGCTTACCTTGCTCAGCATCCTGGTGTACCTCGCCGGCAAGATCGCACCGCTGTTCAGGCATCAGGGAATATTGAAGCGTATCCCCGGAGTGGTGTTGCTGGCATTGGGGGTATATGCGTTCATTAGGTTGTTCAGTGGGCAGTAGGTACGAGTACAGATCCCTCTGATGTCACTACCAACTTCATCATACTCCCATGTCTCCACGCTGCATTCGGATGCTCGTGGCCAATAGGCATACCGAAGGCTACAGGGTAGTTGGCGTCCTGTACGTGCCGGAGAATGATTTGCTCTACGGATTCACCGAAGGGTGTGTTGGAGTCTTTGATGCCTGTCATGTAGCCGACGACAAGTCCCGCAAGCTTATCGAGTTTGCCGGCGCGCTTGAGTTGGGTCATCATTCGATCGAGCTTGTATTTGAATTCGTCGATTTCTTCGATGACGAGTATGCGGCCCTTTGTCTCGGGCTCGATGGATGTCCCCATGGCATCCAGGAGAATGGAGAGATTTCCACCGATCACCATTCCTGACGCTTCGCCTTGAATGTTACTCTTCGCAGGCGCCGCCTTGATCGGGTGTGGGTTTCGAAAGAGAACGTCATACAGACTCTGCACGGAGGGCCGCGCCGCGGGATCGCTGAACTGGGATGGCATGGATGCATGGATGCTTTCAACTCCAGCTCTGAGCATCAGCATATGGAGCGCGGTGATGTCACTAAAGCCAACAATCCACTTGGGGTATTTTTTGAACTTGGTAAGGTCAAGCAGGTCCACGATGCGGGTAGAGCCGTAGCCTCCGCGCGCGCAGAATATTGCTTTGACCCTGCGGCTGTCCAGAGCCTCTTGCAAGTCGACCAAACGTTCTTCGTCGGATCCCGAAAGGTAGCTGTGGCTCTTGCTCATGACGTTGTCACCGACGGTCACCTTGAGGTCCCATTCTTCAAGGACGCGAACGGCCCGGGTCAATACATCCCGGGTGATCTTGCCGGCGGGCGCTACCAGCGCCACGCGGTCGCCACGTTTCAGGTTTCGGGGTACGATCATATGGGACAAGAAAAAACCCCGTGACGTTACGGGGTTTTGGCCGGCTATTACACCGGAATGTCTTTGCTCACGTGCTTAGTTTTGGCTGCTCGTGGTATCGGATTTGGGTTTCGGAGTGATCCCCATTTTCCGCAGCACGAGATCGGACACATCGAGTTGCTCGTCGCCGTACAGCACCACGTCGAGTCCGGACACGCCACCGCTCAGTATCAGGTTGAAGCCATTCTCTTTCGCCACTGCCTGAATAGCATCGCTCACCTTCTTGAAAACAGGCTCCATGAGTTCAGCTTGTTTTTGCTGAATGGTGATCTGGGCATCTTCCTGCAGTTGTTGGAGGTTCGTCTGCAATTGCTGAAGTTCCCGTTCAGTGTTCGCTCTGACGGCCGGCAGCATGTTGTTTACGTTCGCCTGATAGTCTTCAAGCTTTTGTCTGAATTCGGCAGCCTTCGTGTCCATTTGCTTTTTCAGCGCATTCTGAACCGATTGGAGTTCGGTTTGAATTTGCTTTTGCTCAGGCATCTGGTTGAAGATATAGTCGACATCGGCAAATCCTACTTTCGTCTGAGCGTTTACCCGGACGGAATACGCACTCGCTGCCAATCCGATTATCAACAGAATAGTTACTTTTCTCATTATCGCAGTTCAAGTTTAGTTCTTAATTACATCGTTCGGGTCGCCCAGGCCGAGTTCGTCAAGGACGAAGTCCGTATAGTCGTATCGCGGATCCGTGTAGATCATCACCAATTGGCTGGACTTGTCAAAAACGATAGCCAGATTGTTCTGCTTCGCTACCTTTTCAACAGCATCCCATACTTTGTCCATAACGGGTTTGACCAGTTCCTTCTTTTTCAGGAAGAATAGGCCCTCGAATCCGAATACTTTATTCTGATATTGTTTTAGCTCGTCTTCTTTAGCGCGGATTGCCGCCAGGCGCTCATTTCGCATTTCTTCTGTCAGCAGGACGCGCTCAGCTTCAAGTTCCGCATACATCGTTTCAATGCCCTTCGACATCTCCTGGATTTCCTTTTCCCACCCTTGGGAAAGCAGGTTTATTTCGCTCTGCGCTTCCCGGTATTCGGGCATTTTGTTAAGGATATACTCCGAGTCGATGTATCCGAACCTCTGAGCTTGAACAAAAGTCAGGCCGAAAAAGAGGAAAAATAATGCAATAAAACAAATCCGCATAGCTATCTGAGTTGTTGGCCAATAGTAAAGTGGAACTGCGAACCGCTGATTTCAGTGGCAAACGGCAGCCTGTCAAAGCCATACGCCCAATTCAGTCCGATCAGCCCAAAAGCCGGCATAAACAACCGCACCCCGGCACCTGCCGATTTATATAGCTTAAACGGATTAAAGTCCTCATAATTACCCCAGTTGCCTCCGGCCTCCGTAAAGATGAAACCGTAGATCGTCGCGGCATTTCCGGTAGTCACGGGATACCGCAGCTCCAGGCCCAGTTTGTCATATACAATCCCTCCCTGGGTGTCCTTTGGCGCTTCCTGCCCGTAGCGAGCGTATAACGGCGGCGTCACCAGGTTATCTTCGTATCCCCTCAAACCAATAATTTCCTGCCCGAGCACAAATGAACCAATACCCCCGGCAAGGCCGGCGCCTCCCATGAAGAACCGCTCGAACGGACCAATACCGTATTTCTTCGAGTACGATCCGATAAATCCAAAGTGTGCTTTGGCTTCAAGGACGAGTTTCTTCTTGTTGTCAAGCGGCATATAGTACTTCGCATCGAACATCCACTTGTGATACTCGATCCATTTGAACTTTTGCTGGTTGAAGGCCTCTACCGACGCCGGGTCCTCAGGGTCGTATCCGTTATAATTCAGGTTACGCCACAGCGAGAACGGCGGTGTGAGAGATACGCTAAGGGAAATCTCAGAACCTTCCGTCGGGTAACGCGGGTCACCGGTACTTCTGCGCGAAAGCGTGGTGTTCAGCGTGATACTGTTAGCCTCTCCGTTAGAGAAGCCAATGCCTACCGGATAGTCCTTTAGTGAATACTTGGTATATGACAGTGAATTTGACAGCGTGAAATAGTTATCAGGCCATTCCAGCAATCGGCCAAGACCCACGGAGAAATTCAGCACACTCAACCTCTGCGCGTCGTTTACTTCAGCGCGAAAGCCGTAGTAAAAAGCTCGCTGCACAGAACTATTAAAACTTACAGAGAACGACTGAGGCTTGCGTCCACCCAGCCAGGGCTCGGTGAAGGAGAACCCGTAGTTCTGATACGCCTTACCATTGGCCTGCATGCGCAGGGAGAGACGCTGCCCATCGCCAACAGGGAGCGGCCGCCATTTGGAACGGTCGGGGATGTTGCGTATGGAGAAGTTGTTGAACGTCAACCCAAGCGTACCAACAAAGCCGTAATATCCTCCCCAACCGCCGGAGAGTTCAATCTGGTCGTTGGACTGTTCCTCAACCGTCCACTCGATATCAACTGTGCCGTTTGCCGGATTGGGCACGAGGTTCTGATTGATCTTCTCAGGATTGAAATAGCCGAGCTGAGCAAGCGATTGCTGTGTGCGGATGATATCCGAGCGGCTGAATTTCCTTCCCGGGACTGTACGAAGTTCGCGGCGGATTACGTGGTCGCTGGTACGCTCATTACCTGTGATCGTGACCTGGTTGATCGTCGCCTGTTCTCCTTCGGAGATCCGCATTTCCACGTCTATGGAATCACCCGCGATCGCAACTTCATATGGTTGAATACGGAAGAACAGGTATCCGTCGTCCATGTAAAGACCGCTGATGTCAGCACCCTTGGGGTTGAAAGTAATTTTTCGCTGAAGCAACTCGCGATCGTACACATCACCCTTCTTGATGCCGAGAATTGCGTTCAGTGTACGGTCAGTGTGTATGTAGTTGCCGGTCCAGTAGATGTTACGGAAATAGTACTTGGGACCTTCATATATCTGCATCTCAAGATTGATGGTACGATCGTCGTGGTTATACACCGTGTCTGTTACGATCTCCGCGTCGCGATATCCTCTTGAGTTGTAGAAGGCGATGATTTTCTTTTTATCCTCTTCGTAGTCGGACTGAATGTACTTTGAAGTGTTGAAGATGTTGAGTCGAACATTCTTGTTGAGATACTCCCGGGCTTCCATCCAGGTCGTCTTCTGTTTCTCGGCAAAGTAGTCGGCGGGCTTTCGCGAAAGTATTTCTGATATGATTGCTCTATGAAGGTAGATGCCGGCACGTTCGTGCGTCTTCTTCATCTTCTTTTTGATCTTGCTATCCGGGATGCTCTCGTTGCCGTAGATGTCGATGCTGTTGATCTTGACCTTCGATTTCGGGTTCACAACGATTCGCAGGCGCATCCCCTCGCGAGCGAGGGTATCAGCTTCCTGGATGATCTTCACTTCGGTGTTCAGGTAGCCCTTCTTGATAAAGTGCTTGCGAACAGCGAGCTCGGTGTTCCGCAGCATCGCGTCGTTGACGATGCGTCCCCGGATGAGGTCGAGGTCTTCTTTCAGCGCACTTTCTTTGCCTTTGGAAATTCCTACGAAGTAGTAGCTTGTTAGTCGTGGCCGTTCTGACAGCAGGATTTTCAGAAATACATTTTCGCCTTCGATGCGGTCGACCGAAATGGTGACGTCGCCTACCAGGCCGTGTTTCCACAGCTTCCTGATGGCTCCCGAAATGGCGTCGCCTGGAATTTTGATCTTGTCACCAACCCTGAGTCCGGTGAGCGAGACGATGGCATTTTCGTCAAGGATGTTAAGCCCTTCCACAGAAATTCCTCCGATGACGTATTCGGCGGGGTTAGCATAGTTGAGCCGGTTATCGCCCTGTGGTGCAGGTGCGCGATCTCTCCTGCGGAACTGGGCCTGCGAATCCACCACCGCCAGGGCGAGGAGCAATAACAGTAGAAATCGCTTCATCTAGCTTACCGGATTCAATTGTTCACTTGTCTTGCCGAATCTCCTCTCGCGCTGCTGATACGACCATACCGCCTCGTACAGGTGCTCTTTCCTGAAATCGGGCCACAACGTAGGAGTGATGTACAGTTCCGTATAGGCGATCTGCCACAGCAGGAAGTTGCTGACCCGCATTTCGCCGCTTGTACGGATGAGGAGCTCCGGATCAGGGATGCCGGGCGCCTGCAAATAGTTTTCAAACAGGCGATCCGAAATATCTTTTTCGTCAATTTTTCCGCTCTGGACGTCCCTTACCAGCGATTTTACAGCCTGGATAATTTCCCATCGTCCACTGTAGCTGAGAGCGATGTTCAGGGTCAGGCCTGTGTTGTTGCGGGTCTGTTCTATCGCCCATTTGAGGTTTTCCTGACATTCTTTGGGCAGGTCAGACAGCTCTCCAACGGTAATCAGCCGCACCTGATTTTCCATCAGGCGGTCGATTTCCTGCTTCAGGGTGCTCACCAGCAACTCCATGAGGCCCTCTACTTCGTCCTTGGGGCGGCCCCAGTTTTCGGTCGAGAACGCGTACAGCGTAAGGTATTTGACCCCAAGCTCGCCACACGCCTCGGTGACTTCCCTTACGGCCTGGACGGCGTTCTTGTGTCCAAAGATTCGCATGGCGCCCTTCCGCTTCGCCCATCTGCCGTTCCCGTCCATGATTACGGCAATGTGACGAGGCAGCCTGTTTTGGTCGATTAGTTCCTTATAGGACGCCATAGAAGGTGCAAAATTAGCGTATTTCCCGGAATGATCGGCATTATTCAGTGTGAGTGTGAAAGTGCGTGAGAAACCCCACTCTCCCTCTCGCTCACACTGTCAATATGGGCTGGAGGGGCAGGGGATGTCATAGAAGGTCCTTGTTAGGGTAATCCCCAGAAAGAAGTAGTTGTCCTTGTCGTAAGGGTTTGCGTACTGGTAGTTTTTCACGCGGGTGTCTTCGTCCGACACATTATCGAGATAGTCGAAGAACGTTTTCCGCAGACCGAATTCGAGGGCCAGATACCATTTCGGGTTGAGAATGTATTTCACGCCGGCGCCGATGGGAACGGAGGGCTGAACGTTGCTGTATTCCGCGGGCTTGTCGTCATTGCCCGAGATGCCAAAGAGGGCAAGTCCGCCGAACATATAGGGTGAAAACCTGTGAAGAAACTTCTCGTCGCGCCAGTTGAGAAAATGGTATTCAACCACCGTTGACGCCTCAAAAACAAAGATGTCAAATGACGCGTCGCGCTTAACGGCGAAAGCGTCGATAGGTTTGCGATCGCTCGCCCCCAGCAACCCCGCGGTGAGTCCCGCGCGAAAGCTTACCACTTTGGAAAGGTTTGAGCGATAGAATACTGTTCCGGCTGGCCGGGAAAATGAAAAGTCATAGGTACGGACAAGGTCTCCCGTGTAGTTGAACGTTCCCAGGCCGAAGCCGACCTCAGAGCGCTGCGCCCATGACACGTGTGCAAAGCAAACCGAAAGCCCTAAGGCCAGAACAAGGATGATCCGCATTACCGGAATTTAGCGCGATTAAATGTCTTGCCGATGATGTAACTGAACCTTATGGTGGTGACGGTGAAAATATCGTTATCGCTGCTGTTGCCTCGCATGTTGTCACGCGACTCCTGCCCGTACCCTTTGATCACGGTGTACGACTGGCCGTCCCGTCCTACATAGGTGAGGGTGTTGGATGATCCCAACTCATATCCACGATAGGACATCGAACGTGCTAGCTCGTTGTCGCCGAACACACCCAGGTCGACATAGTTGCGACTAACGTCATCAAGGTAGTCAGTGAATGTATACCGTATACCAAACTCTGCCGAAAGGTCCATGATTTCGTTTAGTCGAAAACGAACGCCGACGCCAAAAGGTATAGCGATCTGAAAATTATTGTAGGGCTTGATGCCGTAGTTAATATCGCCTTCCTGGAGAGTGGCGTATTGTCCCTCCGTTCCGAGATCCCTCAGGTCAATCCATTCGCCTGCGTTTTCAAAGGGCACTCCATTCAGGCCCCGTTCAGGCACCTTTGCCTGGGGATTGTGATGAAACACCGAAGCACCGATGTATCCATAGGGCGTCCACCGTACGCGGCTTATGTATGTGTGTTGATTTTCATACAGGTCAAATACAGCAACGACGGACAGTTCTTTGATGCGATTTCGAAATGACAGGTTACGCTGATAGCGGAACAAACCATTTTCTGTGTCCTCGCGATTAGCTGACTCCGCATCCGATCCCTGGAGGGACCCATACATGAATGAACTTCTTAAGGAAAATCTGGGACCCAATCGCTGCGTGAATGAAAGTCCTACGGCGGGCTTCGTAAAACCGAAGTCTGTGCTCAGTTTACTCGGCTTTGGTGAAAGGTCGCCGTAGTAATTCAGAGCGTTCAGCGTGATGTCGATTTGATTGTAGCGATTCTCTGGAGGGAAACCGCGCTTCTTACCGCGGAACGTCATCATGCGAATGTTGTTGCGCTTGATCTGGCGCTCATTCATCTGGGCGGTGGCTTCAAAAAAGAGGCTGGAGAGGAAGAGCACGACAGCCACCTGAATAAGTATTCTCATAGCGAAAAAAAGTGAATACGCAATGACCTGTAAATTACAAATTTAGCAAAATTTTCAATTCCTCGCATCCAGTCCCCAGTTCAACTTTTGCCGGAGGGTTTTGAAGTAATGTTGACCGCACAATTGCACCAGATTGACCCTGATATTGGCCTTTTTAACCATCAGTTTCGCGCTTTCGTCGACAGTCTCCATTCGGGAATCAAGCGACACGATAAACTTCTTGCTCCTTCCTTCTACCCGGAAGGTGATCTCGGATGCATCGGGGACGACGATAGGCCGAACCGTCAGATTATGGGGACTCACAGGTGTGATAACAAAGCATTCCGATCCCGGGAATACGAGCGGTCCTCCACAACTCAACGAGTAACCGGTAGAGCCTGTCGGCGTTGCCACGATTATGCCGTCAGCCCAATACGAATTGAGAAACTCCCCATCAATAAACGTGTGCACGGTGATCATTGAGGAGCTGTCCTTTCGAACAAGCGTGAAGTCGTTAAGTGCGTATCCAAATCCACCAAACAGATCGCGATCGGAATGCAGGCTTAGCAGCACGCGCTCATCTATGTCGTATTCCTTTTGAAAGATCATGTCCATCGCCTCGTCGATTTCTTCCCGACCCACCGTCGCAAGAAATCCGAGGCGCCCCGTGTTGATGCCGAAGATGGGTATTCCGGTCTTGCCCACATGCGTGACGCACTCGAGGAGTGTTCCATCACCGCCGAGGCTAAAGAACAAGTCCACCTTGCGAAGGCTATCGCCAGGTTCATAAGTCTTGAATCTGAATTTTCTGAATTGAGCAAGGCGCAGACTTTTCTGAAAGCGTGACGATACGAGCACCTCGACCTTTTCTCTGGCTAGCCTCTCCAGAATGCGTTCAATAAAGGGTGCTGATTGGCGTGTGAAGTCCTTACCATGTACACCAATCCTCATGAGCTGGATGTTTGATCGGAGTGAAGGAAAATTGGGCCAAGATACTAAATATCGAGGTAGCGCAGCAGCATGTCTATGCGCTCTTTTTCGCTCGTGATGGGTTTGGTTTCCTGGTAACGGCCAATGACCTTATACCCGAAACGCTCTAGTGTGGCGACGATCCTCGATAAGTCAAGCTCATTGATCTTCAGCGTAAGCCTGATCTTACCCGGATCAAGCGGGTCTTCCTTAACAATGCTGCTTAATACTTTCGCGTGGTTCTCTTCGATGAGGCGACTGATCTCAGCAAGCGAGTAGTCAACAAGCGGAAGTGAAATTACGAGTATTCCCCCGGGTAGCTGAACCGCTGCGGTTTGAGCAAAAGATGTCAGTGTATCCTGCACGGTGATAACACCACAGTATGTTTGGTCTTCATTCAATACGGCAACAAGCTGGAGTTTATTCTCCGCCGCCACTTTGAGGATATCGTAGAAATGGGCATCCAGACCTACGTGGCATCGCTGCCCGATCAGCTTGAATGATTTGACCTGGTTCTCGATGTCGTTCGCTTCAAGAATAATTTCTTCAGAGATGAATCCCAGCAGCTTGTTGTCTTCGACGACGGGCAGGTGATTCACGCGAAATTCCTCCATCCAGACGATCGCCTTGTGCGCGTCATCCGTCCCCTTCAGGGGAGGAATCATGTGGTTTATCAAGTCTTCAGCGATCATGTTGGTGTAGGTGAGCTGCTGCTTAAATCTAACAAGAATCCTTCCACAATTTCGTTAAACCGTTCGGGGTGTTCCATCATGGGTGCGTGGCTGCATTGGTCAATGAATTTCAGCTCCGAATTGGGAATAAGGCGCCCAAATTCATGCGCTACCATAGCCGGAGTAATGGTATCGTTCAGACCCCAAACTAACAGCGTCGGGACCTTAATAGCCTTGATTTCATTCGCGAGATTGTTGCGTTGTGCTGATTTGGCGATCGCCACAATACGCATGCACTTTGGAATGTTCCGGGTGGTTTCGAACACTTCGTCGACAAGCTCTTTTGTAGCAACTTCGGGATTGTAGAAGGTGTAGGCAACGCGTTCCTTTACGTACTCATAGTTTCCCCGCTTGGGGTAAGAACCACCCATAGAGTCCTCGAAAAGGCCCGAACTGCCGGTCAATATTAGCCGCTTAACCTTGTCGCCGTTACGCAGTGTATACATGAGGGCAATGTGGCCACCCAGGCTATTTCCCATGAGGATGATGTCCCGGAGATTCATGAACTCGACGAAGTCTTCCAGGAATGTTGTCAGGCCATCCAGGCCAGCGTCCTTGATGGGCATTTCATAGATGGGTAGCATGGGGATGACGACCCGGAACTTGGAGGAAAACCTCTCAACAACCCCTTCCCAGTTGCTCAACGCTCCAAACAACCCATGCAGCAGCACCAGTGCGGGACCAGTGCCTTCATCGACAAACTTAAAACGATCCGCTTCCTTGACTACCAGGCCCATCTTTCTCCGGAGTTATCCCGATAAAAAAACAAAAAATACCAAATACCATCCAAAAAATGCGCTGCCGCGCCTAAAAGATGCCTCGGAAAGCGGGTACTAACTTGCCAATCCAACTCGCCACCAGAGGCGCAAATCCTTCAATAATACCATACAAATAGGACGAGGCAAACCAATCAGCAACATCAATTTTCAGGGCCTCAAAGATCCACAGCGTCACGCTAAGCATAAAGGTCGTTTTCACCATGCCGACAATGGCACCTACGGCCTGATCAACCCCTCCAAGAAAAGTATGCTGAACCAGATCCCGCAGCAGGCGGCCTATCCAGGATACGAGCACCACAATCAGTACAAACACTACGGCAAAGGCAATGTAGGGCAGAACGCTTTGATCGATCTGGAAATTCGAATCCAGCATCAGCATGGCTTTTCCGAGCAATGCAAAACCACCAAGAATGCCCAGGACGATCGCCACCAGCGAGACGGCGGTCATCAGGAAACCTTCCCGGTAGCCGTTGATAGCACCGGACAGGATGATAATACCCAGTATGATATCCGGCCAGCTCAAGCGGAAAGCAATTCCTTCACAATCGCGGAAATCATCTTGCCTTCGGCCTTGCCCGCCAGCTGCTTTGTGGCAACACCCATAACCTTGCCCATGTCCTTCGGACCGGACGCTCCTACTTCGCCAATGATTCGTTCAAGCTCCTTGCGCAGTTCGGCTTCGGAAAGCTGCTGCGGCAGGTACCTGTTGATAATTTCAAGCTGGAACAGTTCGCGATCAGCCAGGTCTTTGCGTGATTGAGCAAGGAAGATATCGGCCGATTCCCTGCGCTGCTTTGCGGCCTTCATCAACAGCTTTGCTTCCGCGTCAGCGGTGAGTTCACCGGTACTCCCCTTTTCGGTTTCAGCGAGCAGGATCAGAGACTTGATGCTGCGCAGCGCCTCAAGTTCTTCTTTGTTCTTCGCCAGCATAGCCTTTTTGATATCGGCATCAATCTGTTCCTTTAAGCTCATATCAATTTTTCTGTTGTACCTTTGGAATCAATAAATCCTCTCCACTTGACACGTCTTAGCATCAATATTAACAAATTTGCCACACTCCGGAACTCGCGCGGCGGGAATAATCCCGACGTGCTGAAGGTGGCTGCCGACTGCGAAAAATTTGGTGCCGAGGGCATTACAATACACCCCCGGCCCGACGAACGTCACATCCGCTATGCCGATGCAATAGCCTTGAAGGACATCGTAACTACGGAGTTCAATATTGAAGGCTATCCGGATGAGCGCTATCTGCGCATTATCCGTGAAACGACTCCTGCTCAGGCGACACTGGTTCCGGATCCGCCGAATGCCATTACCTCCAACAGCGGGTGGGACACACTGCAGCACGCATCATTCCTGAAGGATGTTATCGCTGAAATCCATGGCTTAGGTGTTCGCGTATCTGTCTTTGTCGATCCGGTTCCCCGCATGGTTGAAGGTGCCGCGCGGGCGGGCGCAGACCGCATCGAACTTTACACGGAACCTTACGCCCGCGAATTTACCGTCAACAAGGAGGTCGCCGTCAAGCCGTACATCGAGAGCGCGCGGGTCGCTCAGGAAGTTGGTCTTGGCATCAATGCCGGCCACGACCTCAACCTTGAGAACCTCGGGTTTCTCGCCGCCAGCCTTCCGAAGCTGGATGAGGTTTCAATAGGTCATGCACTCGTGTGCGACGCGCTGTACTACGGTCTCGAAAACACCATTCAGCTGTATCTCCGGGCGCTCAAAACGGCACGCTCCTAGCCTTTTCTGAGCGAGGTAATTCCCGTGATAAACCCTTAGCTATTGTCTTGGCCATCTCTTATTTTTGCGGCCGGTTCAAACCACGCCCTGGAAAATTCCTGCATCCGCTTAATTATACTTCTCAATGAAACGCGACAAAGTTGTTTTTGACCTCATTGCAAAAGAAAAGAAACGTCAACAGGACGGCATCGAATTGATCGCCTCTGAGAACTTCACTTCACCTCAGGTGATGAAGGCCATGGGTTCTGTGCTCACCAACAAATATGCTGAAGGTCTTCCTGGAAAGCGATATTACGGCGGATGCCAGGTGGTGGATGAAATTGAACAGCTTGCTATCGACAGGGCGTGTAAACTATTCGGTGCAGCCTGGGCAAATGTGCAACCGCACTCGGGAGCGCAGGCCAACGCCGCGGTCATGCTGGCGTGCCTGAAACCCGGTGACAAGATTTTGGGATTCGATCTTTCCCATGGCGGACACCTCACCCATGGTTCTCCTGTAAACTTTTCCGGCAAATTATATCAACCCGTCTTTTATGGCGTCGAGGAAGAGACCGGGATGATCGACTTCGACCGTGTGATTGAAATTGCGGAACGCGAAAAACCCAAACTCATCATATGCGGTGCGTCGGCATACAGCCGTGATTGGGATTACAAAAAACTGCGCGAAGCAGCCGATCGCGTTGGTGCGCTCCTGATGGCAGACATCGCTCACCCCGCGGGATTGATTGCGCGCGGCCTGCTCAATGACCCCATGGAATACTGCCACATCGTTACAACAACCACGCACAAAACACTGCGTGGTCCTCGCGGTGGTATGATCATGGTAGGAAAGAATTTCGATAACCCGTGGGGATTGAAAACTCCCAAAGGTGAGCTTCGGAAAATAACCTCGATACTCGACTCAGGCGTATTTCCCGGAACTCAAGGTGGACCACTTGAGCATGTCATCGCCGGCAAGGCAGTAGCCTTCCACGAAGCACTGTCCGATGAATACATGGACTACGTTGTGCAGGTAGTGCGGAATGCAAAGGCAATGGCCAAGGCGTTTGTAGAACGCGGCTACAAGGTCATTTCCGGAGGCACTGACAATCACCTTATGCTTATCGACCTCCGGTCAAAGAATCTCACGGGCAAACAAGCTGAGGAAGCTTTGGTCCGCGCCGAGATCACGGTCAATAAAAACATGGTTCCCTTCGACACGCAATCACCAATGGTAACGTCCGGCATTCGCATTGGAACACCTGCCGTGACTACACGTGGTATGAAGGAAAAGGATGTTGTGAAGATTGTTGACCTGATCGATGAGGCGCTACAAAAACCTGCTGACGAGAAACATTTGAAGAACGTAAAACAAAAAGTCGTTCGGTTGACGCGTCGTTTCCCGTTGTATGCGTGATCATCGTAATTGTCTGCGGCAATGAAAGAGGATGATGAAAAGGAGATGTCTTTCCTCGATCACCTCGAGGAGCTGCGATGGCATGTGATCCGATCGCTGGTCGCGATCGTTGTTTTCATGGTCCTTGCTTTCATCTTCAGCCGTGAGATATTCGACAATGTTATTTTCGCCCCCGCCAAGACCGACTTCCTTACGTTTCGTGCCATGTGTAAACTGGGTCACCTCATCGGCTACGAGGAAGCCATGTGTGTGAAGGAGATTCCCATGAAAATCCAAAGTCGCCTGATGACAGGCCAATTCACGATGGCACTCACGTCATCTTTTATTATCGGCCTCATCGTAGCCTTTCCCTACGTCGCCTGGGAGATGTGGCGATTCATCAAGCCCGGACTGCACGCAAACGAAAGAAAATATTCGCGCGGCGCTGTTGCAGCGATATCCTTCATGTTCTTCCTTGGCACCTCGTTTGGGTACTACGTCATGTGTCCGGTATCAGTATACTTTCTGGCGTCGTACCAGATCAGCGACATGATCCAAAACGAGTTCGATATTATTTCTTACGTTGGAACGGTGACGACGCTGGTTCTGGGCAGTGGAATCCTTTTCCAGCTTCCCGTCGTTGTGTATTTTCTCACTCGGGTAGGGATCATCAGCACCGCCATGCTGAAGAGTGTTCGGAGGCATGCGCTTGTGGGGATCCTTGTGGTTGCAGCGGTTATAACCCCTCCCGATCCAATCAGTCAAACTATCGTTGCGATCCCGCTATACCTTCTCTACGAATTCAGCATCTTCATAGCAAGATTTGTTGAGCGTGCAAAAGCAAGAGAGGAGGCGGAAGAAGAGGCTCGCGATGCGGCATTACAAAGAACCGATGAAACCTAAAGTTATTCTTGGAAGCGACCACGCAGGCTTCCACATGAAGCAATCACTTAAAGACTGGCTTACCAGCGAAGGGTACATAGTGGAAGATTATGGCGTACTTTCTGATTCGCCGGCTGATTATCCCGACGTCGCCCACCCTGTAGCAAAGCGTGTATCTGAAGATGATACCTGCAAGGGCATCCTGCTTTGCGGCAGCGGCAATGGCGTTGCCATCACGGCAAACAAGCACGCCGACATTCGCGCAGCGATCTGCTGGAACGATGAACTGGCATCGCTTGCCCGCCTTCACAATGACGCAAACATCCTTTGCATTCCCGCTCGCTTTGTAACTACAGAAGACGCAAAGAGTATGTCAGAACGTTTCCTCACTACGGATTTCGAAGGCGGCAGACATCAAAGAAGAGTAGACAAAATGCGCTGCGTCTGAGCACCTAGCGTACGGCCACATACTGTCCTGATTCCTGCTCGCGATACATATCGCGAAGGCGCGGAATACGATCGAAGACGGCATCCATGCGACCATCGGGATCGATAATAATATCCGGCCGGTCGTTGAAGCCTTCATTGATGGCAATTACATTCTCGTAGTAGTCCAACTCCGTAAAGATAGGTTCCGCCAGTTTCCAGTCGAGAAACGGCGTTGCCAGCGAATTGCCCGCGTACCATGACACATCGTTGGTAAGCACGAGCACCTTTTTGCCCTCCGCAGCGCGATCAGTCTTTACCTGAAGCCTGCTGTAATCAATTCCACTGATCCTGTCGTATCGGCTTAATGTGCTGACGACGAAGACGCCGAGCAGCAAGGTCCACAAACTCCACTCGGCAATGCGTCGACGACGGATAAGAAGGAAAAGATGGCTGACAAAGTAACTGAGGGGTGGAACAAGGGCGATAAGACTTTGCGGACGACGGTCGCTGGTATGCATAATGTAAATGACGGAAAACGCCGTCCACAACATGTCTTTTATACAAATCTAACAGTCACGACAA
>QGUY01000308.1 GCA_003242315.1 Bacteroidota bacterium | reverse complement strand
TAATTAGCAACCCATAAACTCTAACACCATGAATGAAAATAACAATCATGACCGCAGAAGTTTTCTGAAGAAAGCGGGGCTGGGAGGTCTTAGCCTGGCCGCTATGACTGGGATGCCGATCGAGGACGTTCTGGCGGAATCGACCAAGAAGGTGAACCGGAATTCAGCACCTTCGGAGTTAAAGATCACGGATGTCCGCATTGCGGAAATCACCGGCGTTGTCTTCCGGACGCCGATTGTGAGAATCTATACGAACCAGGGCATTGTGGGACACGGGGATGTACGCGATGGCGCTGCCAAGGAGTACGCGCTCTTTCTCAAGAGCAGGCTGTTGGGCGAAAACCCTTGCAATGTTGAACGATTGTTCAAAAAAATCCGCCAGTTCGGTCACCATGGTCGGCAAGGGGGTGGCGTTTCCGGCGTGGAAATGGCCCTTTGGGATCTTGCTGGAAAGGCTTACAATGTACCGGTCTACATGCTTCTCGGTGGAAAGTATCGCGACCGGGTGCGTGTATATTGCGATACCACAGTTTCACAGGATCCGCACGAATATGCGCAGCGGATGAAGAAACGCATCGAAATGGGCTACACCGCCCTGAAGATGGATATCGGCATAAACCTCTTGCGCGACATTCCTGGCGCGCTCATCAACGCTCCCAACGGTCCCCTCAAGCCGTATCAGTATGAATACCGGCAGTATAACCTGACGGAGCACCCTTTCACCGCAGTGCAAATCACGGAAAAGGGGATGGATCGCCTGTTGGAGTTTCTCGATGTTATGCGCTCAACCATCGGGTATGAAATTCCGATGGGAACCGACCACTGGGGACACTTCGGCGTGAACGAAGCCATCAAGATTGCGCAAGCTGTAGAGAAGTACAATCTCGCCTATATCGAAGACATCATTCCCTGGCACTATCCAAAACAATGGAGGGAGATCACGCAATCTACTTCAACTCCGACGCAAACCGGCGAGGACATCTATACGCTCGAAGGGTTCAAGGAGCTCATCGACACCCATGCGGTCGATATTGTGCACCCCGACCCGAACACGGCTGGAGGTATTCTGGAAACGAAGCGGATTGGCGACTATGCTGCGGCCAACGGCATTGGATTCATGCATCACCACGCCGCAGGGCCTGTATCCTTCCTGGGCTGCGTACACAGCGCGGCGGCAACGGAAAACTTCTTGTGGCTTGAGCACCATGCCGTCGATAAGCCGCGGTGGGAAGACCTTGTTACCGGGATCGAGAAGCCCATCGTGCAAAACGGCTACGTGAAAGTGCCTGAAAAGCCGGGCATCGGCGTCGAACTCAATGAAGAAGTTGTGAAGGAATTCCTTGTCAAAGGTGAAAAACTCTTCGCCCCGACGCCTGAGTGGAATGAGATCAGAGCGTGGGATAGGCTGTGGAGCTAGTTCGGTAGGTAATCAGCAATCGGTAAGAAGTAAACGGTTATTGCTATAGTTTCGTAACTAGGTTTAGAAATTGGTTTATGTAGAGACGTTGCATGCAACGTCTCTACTATTTTCGCCACTTTCGACATTACGTATCGCGTACTGGGTACTCACCGCCAATGGCCCATTGCCGACTGGCTGCCTACGGCCGCACCGGCGTTCCATCATTCGTCCTTAACTGTGTCCAGTTGTAATTGAACTTCGGCAGCGGGTACTTCTTTGCTGCTTTTTCGTTGATGTCGACACCCAGGCCAGGGTTGTCGTTGAGCACCATGAAGCCGTTTTTCATCGTTGGTGCGCCGGGGAAGACTTCAAGTGTGCGTTCACCAAAATGCACGGCTTCCTGTATGCCAAAATTCCATATGGCCATGTCGATGTGCGCGTTGGCTGCGTGTCCTACCGGTGATACGTCGCCGGGACCATGCCAGGCGGTCCTCACATTAAACCACTCACCGAGGCGGGCCACCTTCATGGCTGGGGTGATTCCCCCGATTTGGGAAATGTGGATGCGGATGAAGTCGAACATCCTGTCAGTCATGTATTCGAGCCATTCGTTCTGATTGTTGAACAGCTCGCCCATGGCAAGAGGAACGCTGGTTTGCCGGCGCAGCAGCGGGAACCATCCCATGTTCTCCGGGGAGAAGGGATCTTCAATAAAGAAGGGACGGTATTCTTCAAGCCGCTTGATCAGGTCGATGGAATCCATGGGCTGAAGCCTTTCATGGATATCGTGAAGCAGTTCCACGTCATCACCGACTGTCTTACGCACAAGGTCGAAAACGGCGATGGTGCCGCGTTTGTAGGCCTGAGGACTAATCGTATTGTCGTCAGGCATTCCAAAATTGTTCTTCTTGTAATCCGGATCTGAAGTCAGGTGCGTTGACCCGTACCCACCGAGTTGAATTCTCACATGCCTGAAGCCCTGGCTCACGAACTTCTGTACTTGTTCGAGGACGGCTTCCGGAGTGGGACCGCTGGCGTGTGTATAAGTGTCAACCGCAAACCTGCACTTGCCGCCTAGCAGTTGATATACCGGAACGCCAAGGAGCTTGCCCTTGATGTCCCACAATGCCTGATCGAGTCCACTCAGCGCATTGTTCAACACCGGCCCATTACGCCAGTACGAACTTACATAAGCTGTTTGCCAGATATCTTCGATGTTATGCGCGTCCTTACCACGACAGAAATCGTCGAGGTATTGGTTGACTGCAGCGACTACGGCATGCGCGCGTTGTCGGAATGTAGCGCATCCGAGGCCGTACAATCCATCCTGATCGGTTTCCACCTTTACCACTACCAGTTCAATTCCTTCCGGCGCTGTGGCGATGGCGTATACCCTCTTAATTTTGATAGGAGGCAGACCAACCGTCGCCTTACGAACCATTTCCTCGGTTCCCGCAGCTGCCGCTGCAGGAGCGAACGGCAACAAGGCAAGGTTCTTTAGTAGATTTCTTCTTTGCATTGCTGATGGGTTGTAGGGTTGAAGATCCAATATACCTGTTCGCTGGGATAACGTCCACAACTTTTTCACCAATGAAGGTCCCTCCTGAATTGTATTGAAGCTCTTCATCGGAAGCACTTGCGTGAGGCGGACCGGGAGCCAATGTGTGTATGACACAGACTGGAAGGATTGTGCGCGACAGGGGTGGGACATGTCAGATGTAAGAATCCGGATTGAAATGATATGGACAAAATTCCTGTAAAAGTGGACGGATTTCTTCCACCACAATTTTCCTGGCAACAGCACATCTACCTTTGCCCAAATTGAGGCTGCGCCATGTTTAAGTACAAGGTCATTTCGAGGAAGGCTTTATCGGATTTAGCCAATGAGCTGGAGGTAATTAGAGAGGATGTAACTCAGGCCACTGCATTTGTTCGCGAAATCGAGAGAGGCAATCTTGACGCGTCGATTACGGATAACGGGACGTCGACAGAACTGATTCGCTCGCTGATAGCGATGCGTGATCAGATGAAAAAGTATTCACTGCTCGAAGCGGAGCGGAACTGGGCGAATGAGGGACTTGCTAAGTTTGTCGAAGTACTTCGCTCCAAGAACGACAGCATTGAGGACTTGTCAGATACTATCATCCGTCAACTGGTCAACTATCTCAAGGTGAACCAGGGAGCACTTTATCTGATCAATGATGACGATCCGAAAGACGTGTTCATAGAGATGCTTGCGTGCTACGCCTACAAGCGCAAGAAATACCTCAACAAGAGAATTGAATTAGGCGAGGGACTGGTAGGGCAAGCCGTTCTCGAGAAAGGCACGATCTACATGACCGACGTCCCGGAGAATTATGTCAGGATTACGTCTGGTCTTGGGGAGGCGCTTCCGCGAAACATCTTGATAGTCCCTCTTAAGCTGGAAGAACACATTTATGGCGTCATTGAGATCGCATCCTTCCAGATACTTAAGAAGTATGAGATTGAGTTTGTTGAAAAGCTTGGAGAAAGCATAGCGGCCACCATTTCTTCAGTGAAGATCAGTGCCCGCACATCAAAGCTCCTAAAGGCCACACAGGAGCAGGCCGAGGAAATGCGCTCGCAGGAGGAGGAGCTGCGCCAGAACATGGAGGAGCTTACAGCCACTCAGGAGGAGATGAGACGCATCTTGAAGGAAGTCGAGGCGAAGGAACAGTACGTCTCGTCCCTCCTGAATGTTTCCTCTGACATGATATTCACGGTCGACAAGAATTTCAAGCTGGTGACCTGGAACAAAGGCATGGAGAAGTCGGTCGAGGGCTTCGGCGTACGACTCGAAAAAGGGTTCGACACAATGCTGTGGTACCCGGAGTCGGAAAAGGAACAGCAACGCAATTACTA
>QGUY01000043.1 GCA_003242315.1 Bacteroidota bacterium | reverse complement strand
TAAATTTTGTAAAAAGAAAAGAATTTTTCCATCCGAGTCGGCCGTCACGTCCCACACGAGCCTGATGCGCGCGTTGCCTACTGGCTCGAAAAATTCCACGCGTATATCATAGGACTTCTCCTTCTCAAAGTAAAAGTCCCGCAGTTCACTGCTGTAGCTGCGCTTAGTCCAATTGTCGATCAACAGCTTATTATCGACATAAAGCCGAAAGCCGTCGTTGCCTTCCAATCCTATCTTGAAGGTTCCTGTCTTCGGCGATTTTATTTTGCCTGTCCATCTTGCAGAGTAGAAGTCATCGACTATCAATGGGTCAGGTGACGAGAGAGTCCACATGAAGTCGACCTGGCTGACGCGCTTGACAACCACAGGCATTCCCTTCAGCTCTATGTTGTCGAAGTACTCCGCTTGCAATCCTGGAGTATTGTTAAAGGACAGAAACTCCGGTTCTACCGGTACTACATCCCTGCTTAGCCGCTTACAACCTTCCGCATACAAAATGTTAAAGCCGGTGGCTCTCTCTTTAATGCCATCCAGGATGCTTACTTTCTTGTTACCGGGACCGCTATAACCGCCCAGCCTTGCTTCCACAGCATCCTCGCCGATTACGGCAATAGTCTTAATGTCTTTCTTCAGCGGCAACGTTTTGTTTGCATTCTTTAGCAGGACGATGGACTTCAACGCCGCCTCCTTCGCTAACACTTTGTGAGCATTCTGTTTTTCGAGTGCGACAACAACGTTTTCGTCGACGTAAGGTTTCTCAAACAATCCAAGTTCAAACTTTGCCCGCAAAACCCTGCTCACTGCGTCGTCTATGCGGGCCTGATCCATGCCTTTGTCAAGAATTCCCGGCGCGAATAGTTTGTAATGATCGTAGTCCGTTTGAAAGATGACGTCCATACCGCCGCTGATCGCATGTTTTCCAGATTCAGGATAATCAGCAGCGGTTCGATGAAGCACCACGGCACCTCCTGTGGCATTTGCATCGGAGATGACAAATCCTTTGAAATTCCATTCGCCTTTCAACTTCTTCGTGAGCAGCCATTCCTGTAACGAACTTGGTGTACCATCCAGAGAATTATAGCTTGTCATCACTGACCTGCTGCCTCCGTGTTCGAAACAGGCCCTGAACGGCGGGAAATGTACCTCCTCCAGAAAACGCTCCGAAAAGTGAATCGGATAGCTATCCCGTCCTCCGTCCCCCACGTTTGCCACAAAGTGCTTGGGGGTGGTGATTACTCCCATCTTCTCGAAAGAGCGCACAAAGGCAACAGCCATGGCAGAAGTGAGAAATGGGTCTTCACCATACGTCTCTTCTACTCTGCCCCAACGTACGTCACTGGCGATGTTGACAACCGGGGATAAAACCTGGCGAATGCCGCGGGCACGAGTTTCCAAAGCGATAGCCGTTGCCACCTTACGCATCAAGGTTGTGTCAAAAGTTGCAGCCAGGGCAATCGCTTGAGGAAATGAAGTTGCACCTTCCCTTACAAGCCCATGCAAACTTTCGTCGAACGCTATGATTGGTATACCAAGTCTCGTCTTTTCAACAAAGTATTTTTGGATGTTGTTAATCTTCCGCACGAGCATTAAGCCCGACTCCTCCGTATTGTAGCTGAGTATCTGTTGCGTTTCATCCCCCTTGCCCGACGCGCTCACCTGAAGACCAAAAATCCCGTGCTGATACTGCCCTGGCTTCATGTTGTCCAGATCACCCGGGACCATGAACAATTGCCAGAACTTTTCCTCAGGCGTCATACGACTCAGTAAATCCTTCACCCTGACATCAATGCTGAGCGTTGAATCCTTGTACGGCAAAACCTTTTGTGCAGCTGCTGTAACGCACGTCAGAAGGACGCATGCCAATGTGTAAATCGCACAGAAACCTGTTTGTCTTAGGTTACGCATGGATTTATTCTGATTCCGGAACGAATGAAAAAGCCAGAGCGGGGTAATTGCCCAGCTTTTGAACGTCAGCAGGGAGTGTTACGCGCACCTGATCGCCATCCCTTTTCCATCTTACCTTCTTTCCGTTGTAAAGCAAGGCAACAGACGATCCCCTGGATGGAAGGTTGTACTTCCACGATACCTCAGTTGGTATGGGAGCGTTTTCTTCGAGGAGTACGATGGCGTATAGTTTACCGTCTTTTCCTTTTGTGAAGAAGATATTTCCATCACGATAATGCGTAGTTGTCCGCGTGCCATAGATGGCCGAACCGTTTACCTTAAGCCATTCGCCAATTTCCTTCAGGCGGTTGATCTGAGTATCGCTTAACAACCCCTGCGGATCCGGTCCTACACCAAGCAACAGGCTTCCTCCCTTCGCCACAATCTCCGTCAGCATATGGATTACCCGAGTTGCGGATTTGAATTGATCGTTGGGCACGTAACTCCAGGCATGGCCAAGGGTTATGCAGCTTTCCCATGGGTAGTCGATTTTTTGTTCCGGGATACTCTGCTCCGGCGTGAGATAATTCTCAAAGCGACCATGAACCGTTCGATCGACGATGAGTAATCCCGGTTGATTAGCCCGTGCCATTGCCGCGATCTTTTCCATCTCGATATCCTGACTCCACGGTGGAATGCGCGCACCCCATCGCCGAACTTCGTCATTGACCGTTTCGAGCGGTCGAACCCACCCGCCGTCGAGCCACAGAATATCGATTGGTCCGTAGCCGGTCGTGAGTTCCGAGATCTGATTGAAAGTATATTCCTTGAACTTGTTCCATCGCCACGGATGCCTTCGAATGTCGTAGTTATTATTTCGGTCGGCAGTCGCGTACTTCGGCCACCAATAATACTCGCTGTGCCAGTCGGGCTTCGAGAAATATGCACCAATCATCATTCCCTCCTTTCGGAAGGCGTCAAACACATACCGGGCTACGTCGGCTTTTGGATGTGAGCCGAAGGGACCGTTCGTGATTTTGAAATCTGATTGTTTTGTGTCGAACATGGCGAAACCATCGTGATGCTTTGTGGTGAACACGACATATCGCATGCCCGCATCTTTAGCTGCCTTTGCCCACTGCTCGGGATTGAATTTTGTCGGGTTGAATTCTTTGCTTAAATCCCAGTACCATTTCTTGTAATCGGCATAACTGATCGTGCTGTCCCGCTCGATCCAATCTTCGGAGCATATCGACCACGACTCGACGATTCCTGCCTGGGCATAGATACCCCAGTGAATGATCATCCCGAATTTCAGGTCGCGCCACTTTTCCAGCTTCTCACGGACGAGCGGGTCGTCCGGCCATACGTATACTGATGAAGTTGGATGTACTTCCTGTGCCGCGGACAGAGTATAGCCCAAAAAGGCTATGGCACTGGCCAATATACTTCCCCGAATCATTGCCTTAAGCATTTGCATCGTCCGGGGCAAATTAATGAATAGTCCGGCGACCGACCCGAAATTGCGATAACAACTTCAACGAAACCGTCGGGAACGGAAATATTGCGTGTCAATGCACACTCGTGACATGGTAAAATTGAGTGTGGAAGTGAGGGGATAAGGAAGAGGCAGGTTACCCTGCCTCGACCGATTAGCAACAGCCCGAGCCGCCGCAACATCCACCTTCTGTGGTGGATCCGAAAATCAGACTTTCCATGGCGTCATCATTTTATGGTTTAACATAAATCAGCATGAACCTTTCATGCCTCTCGCCCTTATGACGGAGAATCGCACAAAAAGACGCAGGGAAAGCCATGGTTTTTGTCCCGATGATGACAATCAGTCAGCTAATTCAATCGCGATCATTGACTTGACTTTACTATCTTGACGTTTCCAACGCGTGGCAAGAACCTATGACAGAAAAAGAACTAAGAAAACTGGAAGGAACGATTCGCACGAAGATGAACGACATCAGGAACCGACGGATCGGACTGAAGGAATCGGGCATTGGATCGTTGATGAATTTGCTGAAGCAAGTAGACGAAGCCCTTTACGAGAAGATACTGCCGGAGTATAAGGAGATGGTGACTGGGGGGAAAATCTTTAAGTGATGTGCTTACGGGTGCACATGCTTACATGTTTACGTTTCGATATCTGCCACTTGAGTAGGACCTCCTGGGGAATTGGTCCCCAAGAGGGGACATCATTCAATTATTTTCTTCATTTCGCCTATTACATAGGCCCAGTTTTCGGAGGAGTGTTTGGCTTTTTCTTCGTCGTAGTTCGTTTGGGTAATGGTTAGTTCGGTGCCTTCGGCTACGGGCTTTACTTCGTAGGTAACCTGAAGATAGTTTTCGGGCTTTTCTTCCACACCGCTCCAGCTGCTGAAGTAATCGTAGGATAGTCTCTTATTCGGAATGAATTCCCGAACGACTCCCTTGTCTTCATAGGGTTTCCCCTCGTACTCGCCTGTCCACTTTATCGGGCTTCCAACCTTCCAATCCGTTTGCTGATTGGATCCAAAGAAATACTGCTTTACAATTTCGGCATTAGTCAACGCTTCCCAGACACGTTCAACGGGAGCTTTAATGGTAGTGCGGTATGTTGCGACTGGACGATTTTGCATGGTAATTCGGTTTTTTTGTAATACTAACGGGATTTTCCGCCCTCGGGTTATCTCTATCCTGCCCTTTGGCTCAGAATCTATTTTGAGCCCTCGAAAGGCGTTGCGATAGAATACGCTACTATCCTATGATTCGCCTGGATTGTTATACCCCCATTTTCAAGCCGGATTATTCTTACAGGAGGGGTGACCTACCATTGTTACATGATTACCTTCTTCAAATCGATTAGATAGAGTCTCGTTAAGTCGTAGTCTTCAGCAAGCGCCACATCCCATAGTTCTACCTGAAATTCCTCCCCTCCGGAAATATCCTTAGCTGAACTACATTCCGCGGGTGCATAGCCCGTTCATCCGGTCTTGACGTAGTCTCATCCGCACGAAAAGTAGTACCTACAGTTCCAACCTCTTCCTCCTCGGGCACCAATCGCTGCAACAACCCTGAAATATTAAAACACCGCTCCGCCATAACGTGAATCACCTCTCCTTCCTTCTGGAGTTTGCCTTGCACCATCAACAAACGTGATTGTATGATCTCCTTTCTGTATTCATCAAACTTATCTGGAAATACAACGAGGTTAGCAGAACCCGTCTCATCCTCAATTGTAATGAAACACACTCCCTTGGCAGTACCGGGACGTTGACGAACAAGCACGAGTCCCGCGGCTCTGACACGTTCACCATGTCTGATGTTTTTCAACTGATTTGCGGGCGTCACATGCAATGAGTCAAGTGCCTCACGAATGAACGACACCGGATGGGCCTTTACTGACATTGACAACGCGTGATAGTCGTGTACAACATGCTCCGACAAAGTCATCCGTGGAAGGTCAACTTTCTCCTCAAGATCATGCTTCACCTCCTCCGCCACGAATACAGAATCCTTCTGATAATCCTTCGTCGATACTTTCCACAACGCTTCACGACGATCAAAGCCCATCGATCGAAAAGCATCCGCATCAGCCAATCGCTCCAAAATTGCTTCGGTCATGCCCACATCGCGGAGTTCCTGAACGGATCGATACCCTCCTCCCCTGCATTCCACCAGCCGCTTCATGTCCTCCTCACGCAATCCTTTCACCTGTCTGAAACCCAACCTTAACGCACAGTACTTACCCGATTTCTCCTCGAGCGTATAATCCCAGCCAGAGTAGTTCACATCCACCGAACGTACTTCTACTCCGTGCTTGCGCGCATCGCCAACAATCTGCGCAGGATGATAAAATCCCATGGGCTGGCTGTTGAGCAAAGCACACGCAAACACATCTGGGTAATAACACTTCAGCCATGACGATACATAAACCAACAGAGCAAAACTCACAGCATGGCTCTCAGGGAAACCATAACTTCCAAATCCCTCCAATTGTCGGAATACTCTTTCGGCATACTCACGACTGTATCCGTTCGCCGTCATTCCGTTGATCAGCTTGTCGCGGAAATGAGATACCTTCCCGTTCACCTTAAAAGTTGCCATACTCCTCCGAAGCTGATCGGCTTCAGCGGGCGAAAAACCAGCAGCAACAATGGCAATCTTCATCGCCTGCTCCTGAAACAAGGGAACACCAAGGGTTCGACCCAGGATGTCCTCCAGTTCCTTTGAAGGAAATTCCACAGGCTCCTCGCCATTGCGTCGACGAAGGTATGGATGCACCATGTCTCCCTGGATGGGACCTGGCCTTACAATAGCAACTTCAATAACCAGGTCATAAAAAGTCTTCGGCTTCAACCGTGGGAGCATCGACATCTGCGCGCGACTTTCAATCTGGAACACGCCGATCGTATCGGCACGACTTATCATCTCGTACACCGCCGGATCATCCTGTGGAATATTCGCCAGGGTGAGGTCAAGATCGTAATGCTTCTTCGCCAGGTCGAATGCCTTTCGGATGCATGTGAGCATACCCAGCGCGAGTACATCGATCTTCATGAATCCCAGCGCGTCGATGTCGTCCTTGTTCCATTCAATGTTCGTCCGGTTTTCCATCCGTGCATTAAGAATCGGACAGAGGTCGGATAGCCTGCCGTCAGTAATGACAAACCCACCCGTATGCTGTCCGAGCTGGCGTGGAAATCCCATGAACTGTTCTGTGAGTCGAAGCACTTTGTTGATCACAGGATCATCAGGATTGATCCCCTGGCTGAGTATGCGTTCTCTGTCGAAACCTTCGTCGTTAAAATCCCAGATCAGACCTGACAAACGATTAATAGTATCCACTGACAAACCCATCGCCTTGCCTACATCCCGAATTGCCCCCCTATGATGCAGTTGGGTGACGGTGGCAACAACGGCAGCACGATCGCGGCCGTATTTATTATAAATGTATTGCATCACCTCCTCACGACGTTCATGCTCAAAGTCAACATCAATGTCGGGAGGCTCGTTACGCGCAGAAGAAATAAATCGCTCAAAAAGCAAATCGAATTTCGAAGGATCCACGGAAGTTATTCCCAGACAATAACACACCGTAGAGTTTGCCGCCGATCCCCTTCCCTGACATAAAATCTTATTCTCACGTGCATAGCGCACAATGTCATAAACTGTAAGAAAGTACTCTGCGTAGTTAGCTTCTTCAATAAACCTGAGCTCATACTCGATGTTCGCCTTCACCTTCTCTGGAATGTTTTCCCCGAAGATTTGTCGTGCTCCTTGCCATGTCAGATACGCGAGTTCCTCCTGAGGTGTACGGCCTTCCGGCGTGACTTCCCTGGGATATTGATATTTCAGCTGATCAAGGGAAAAACCACAAGCGGAAGCTATCGTCTGGGTTTCACGAATGGCTTCCGGATACTGCCTGAACAGACGGAGCATCTCCTGCTCGGGTTTAAGATGTCGTTCAGCATTCGCGTGCAAGCGATAGCCTGCTGCTTGGATTGTACATTTTTCGCGTACACAGGTGACAATATCCTGAAGTTCCCGTCGCTGAGGGTTATGGTAGTGGACATCATTCGTGGCCACCATACCTATTCTGAGTTGCCGACACAGTTGATGGATTCGAAACAGTCGCTTGGCATCATTGCCATCATACAATCTGCTTGCAGCAATGGAAAGATGCTCGCCAAAGACATCACGATACTCTTTTAGTACTGCAATGAATGAAGGGTCAAATTCAAAAGTCCGGTTCAGATCAGGCGGCACCACAATGAACTTCGATCCTTCCGCATAAGCATATACATCGGAACGATACAATTCGCACTTTGCTTTTTCAGTACGAAGGTTACCTGTTGTGAGCAGATTCGTGAGGCGCGAATATCCGGCCAGGTTCATAGGATACATCAGCAGCGAAGGACCGTCAGTCAAATCCAGTCGGCATCCGGGAATTAATCTAATGCCCAGCTGTTTTGCTGCAGCATGCGCGCGAACAATTCCTGCTAACGTATTGCGATCAGTTACGGCTATGGACGTATATCCCAGCGCCGCCGCCTCGCCAATCAACTCTTCAGGATGGGATGCACCCCGAAGGAAGCTAAAGTTAGTTGTGACCTGTAGTTCCGTATATCGCAATACATCCTGCATAACTTATCAGGCAAAGAATCCATGCATGAACCATTCACTAGCTTTCTCGTCGTCATAATGCCCCAGTCGGAAGAGCCAGTAGCGATATCCCTCGTCATCCTCTACGCAATAGTAATCGCGATGTCTTCCCTTCTCTATCCACCATTCACGTTCGATGCGTTCCGGACCATCAGCGCGAGCCACATGATGCAACTTCCCATTGTATCGGAAAAGCATCGGAGGATAATCCGGTATGGGAGCAGTAACCTCGATACGTTCGGGGGGGTCCAATAACTGCAGGGGCCTTGGCTTCTGTGAGGGCCAGGTTGTCGTGGGCTTCTCCTGGAGGGATTGCGCCAATTTTATCGAACGCTCGGGCCAATAGTGTTCATCCGGTAAATAGCGTTTGATTCTCGTCGCACCGACATGATTAGCCAGACGATCGATGAGTTCTGCAAGTCGTACATCTTCAAGACCACCCGACGCATCCCACATTCTTTCCTGCTGAGCACTGTATGGTTCCACCTTGGGTGCCTCCAAAATGAAAAGTTCAATGCCCATGCCGGGTTCAAGGGATGAAAACCTCAAGGCAAACAGCTTAAACACATGTTCCCGGTTACGGGTAGCCTTGCTTGTGGAAATCTCAACTTGCATCCATTTACCATCGACGCGATAGCCTTTGAATACTGCTGTGCGAAGTCCCTTCTGTTCCTTCTCCAATCGCGTACACAACCGGTCAAGAAGTTCACGCAGGGCAATTTCAATTCCCGCCACCGTGAGAACGGGCTCGAGGCACGGAAGCTGCTCTCGATAAGGCTCGACAGGCATTACAGGTTCCAGCGGAACCGACTCACGTCCCAAGGCGAGATCCAACTGGCGAAGAAACTCCGCACCAAAGCGTCTCCTCAGTGAAGTTCTCGGCATTGAGATGAATTGCCTGACCTTGTGCAGGCCTAATCGCCTCAGCCGATCTGTAATTTCAAATTCAAGCCGCAGCGCTTCAACAGGCAGGGCCAACAACGCATTAGTGTTTTCACCTGCGGGGACAAGTGGATTCACACCATACCGGGCTACACCCCAGGCAACAAGAGGTGTCTCTGCCATGCCAACGCGAACGTCATACCCTTTATTTGAGAGGCCTCGGTTAATTGCCGCTATGTACTTCTCTTCGCCTCCCCACAGGTGAGCGCAGCCTGTTGCATCAAGTAACAATCCGTCGGGCGGATCTACAGCCACAACTGGAGTAAAACGAATGCACCATTCTGCAAGACGCCGAAGAAGTTTGTCCCATACCTCGGGCATATCATCGAGGACTTCAAGCCCAGGTACGAGGGCACGTGCATCCGCCAGAACATCACCAATACGTATTCCTTTGGCCCGGGCATTTTCATTGGCAGCAACGATAACCATTCTTCCATGCGAAGGCGACCGGAGAACGAAGGGGACTTCTTTAAGCTGGGGCTTGTCGAGCGAGCACCAGTCCGTCTTCAGATAACGGAACCATATCGAGACATAACGCGCAGCCATTTCATATCGCCTTTCTTTCCGGACCAGCAGTCGCTGCCACGTGCAATTGCTCTTCCACAAATTCTTCGTTCATCCACCGGACCACCCAACACCCTGGTTGGCCATTTCGCATTCTCAGGAGTTCGATTTTCCATACCGGGAATCCAACACCGGGCATATCGTCGTCAGTAGCACCGGGCAAGGAAGTAATCCTCCACCGCGAAACACAGGCTGTTGTATTGATCGTGCTGAGATTCTTTCTGATGACAAATCCGGTGACGCAGCTTCGTTCCACCGCCAATTGAAGTCGTCTCGAAGCTGTGAAGTCGAGATCACGGATTTCTCCCACTACAGCGGAGAGCGCCGGACATTTCAGTGCTTCTTCCATGGCCCACGTTACATCACGCTCGCGGGCTGCGTCGAGAAATATGACGCATTCGGGTCTCAGGCCAAACGCTGCAAGAGCAGGTGGGAACAGTCTGCGTGAAGCACTGATCCATAGTATCACACCTTGTTTACTATAAAGGTGTGAAAGCAATCCTGCAATAAATCCGGCAGTTGGAGACACATCAACTCTGTCGCCACACAGGAATTCATGTACGGCACCCAATGGAAACGAACGCCAGGGAAAGGCCCTGGTGGAGGTATCAGGCCATGTCCCCGTGGCAGACTTAAAGCCCTCGAGCCGCATAATCTGCGCTTTTAGGTCTTTGATCCTATCGGCCACTGATGCGTGCATGTGCTGCTTTTTTACCTGGTGGGCTTCAAAGGTAGCATTATGCTAATATATTTAGCAATCATTCTGCTAATTTTTTTAACATAATTCTTGCATAGGTCGCATAGAATCGCCATTTTCGCTCCGTATAAGGCATTGTGCTAAAAAAGTTAGGTGAATCTTAACGAAAAGATCAGGCTGATCCGGCGAGAACTTGGACTAACACAGTCTGCTTTGGCTGAGAAATTAGGTGTCACCCGCGCCTCACTGGGTGCCTACGAGGAGGGTCGCGCAGCGCCAAGCTATCAGTTTCTGCTTAGCCTGGCTGATTTGGCAGGCACAAAGGTGGATGACTTGCTGAGGGAAAGTAACCGAATCAAGGTTGCCAGGAATGAAACACCGGGACAAATACCTCTTGTGCCGGTTCGGGCGGCGGCAGGTTATCAAAAGGGGTTTCCGGACGATGAATATGTAAGTGAACTGCCGCATATTTCTCTTCCCTTCCTCGGAAAGGGAAATTTCCGTGCGTTTGAGATCATGGGCGACAGCATGCTTCCGCTGCCCTCCGGCTCTATAGTAATAGGAGAGAAAGTAGAGCGTCTGAGTGATCTCAAGGACGGCAGGACGTACGTTCTGGTGACACGGAACGAAGGTATTGTATACAAACGGGTGTTTAATCATATCCGCGACCAGGGGGTGTTGACTTTGGTCTCCGACAACTCGAAATATAAACCCTACACTGTGGACCCCATGGAGATCCATGAAGCCTGGGCCGCGAAAGCGTATATAAGCCAGGAGTTTCCAATGGGCAGTAGGCATCCCGATAGTTATCGGGATGCAATGGGCAGTGGTGGGTAGTACGGCAGTGGGCAGTGTGACGGTAGGGAGAGTAAGAGATTCACGTTAGGCAGATCAGATATTAACGCACCCCCTATTGCCTATTTCTGCTCTTCATTGTATTTTAGCCTTGCGCAAAGGGACAATTGTCCTTCGCTATGACCGTTAGCAATGTTAACCGGATGAAAAGCCGTACGATTTGATTTACAGCAGGTGTTTCGCAAACTTGCACACTGCAACGGCTGATCGATTTCGGTGACACAGTATCAGGAAACAAAAAAGACCCAGTGACCTCTGAAGTGCTATATGAAAGCATTCCTGACCTTGCTGTCCGGTTTATCAACAGCACGTGCACCCATATTTTCCTTACCGGAAAGGCAGGCACGGGAAAGACCACGTTCTTGCGAAACCTGGCATCGCGAACACACAAGCCGTTTGTCGTCGTAGCACCAACGGGCATCGCTGCGCTGAATGCCGGAGGGGTTACGATACACTCACAGTTTCTTCTACCCCTGGGTTCCTTTATTCCGGGTCGCAACATGCCGTACAACGTTGGGGAAAACAGCAATTTTTACACTACAGATACGCTGATACGCAGGCACCCTCTTAACAGCGCGCGTAAACAGATACTTCGATCGATCGAACTGCTCGTAATTGATGAAGTCAGCATGTTGCGGGCTGATTTGCTGGATGCCGTCGACGCGAGACTCCGGTCAGCCCGTGGCAACTACAGGGAGCCCTTCGGAGGCGTGCAGTTGCTGCTGATCGGCGACCTCTACCAACTGCCACCCGTAGTCAAAGGAAGTGAGGCGGAGGTACTAAAGGAGTACTACCCTTCACCATGGTTTTACGAATCGCGTGCACTGCGACAAGCCGGGTTCGTTTACATTGAACTGGACAAGATTTACAGGCAACAAGACGCAGACTTTATCCGACTGCTCAATAACCTAAGAAATAACACCCTGACACACGACGATATTGAGTTATTAAACGCACATGTCAGGGAATCAGATGAAGATTTCAGCGATGTAATCACACTGACTACGCACAACTTCAAGGCCGACAGCATGAATCGTGAGGCCCTGAGCAGGCTGGAAGGCAAGTCGCACTTTTTCGAGGCTAAAGTGGATGGTGAATTCCCGGAGCACATTTACCCGGTTCACTACAAGCTGGAACTCAAGGAAGGAGCGCAGATAATGTTCGTGCGCAACGACAGCGAGGGTAATGCCTACTACAACGGCAAACTGGCGAAGGTAAGCCGAATCAGTGGAAACAAAGTTGAAGTGGTAATGGCAGACTCCGGAGAGACTTATGAATTAAAAAGGGAGCGCTGGGAAAACAAACGGTATGCGATGGATGCAGACTCGCGCGACCTTAAGGAGGAGGTCATTGGCAGTTTTGAACAATACCCCGTGCGGCTGGCCTGGGCCATTACCGTGCACAAGAGCCAGGGGCTTACATTTGATCGCGCTGTAATCGATGTCAAGCAGGCATTTGCTGATGGCCAGGTTTATGTTGCCTTGTCCCGATTGCGATCGCTTGACGGTCTGATCCTCCGTGAGCGGGTGTCCCCGTCCGTAATCAGTACGGATAAGTCGGTTGTTTCCTTCAGGGAACAACATCACCGACCTTCCGAACTACCGAGCGTGATGCGACAGAGTCAGCTTTCGTTCGTCGGTCAGATTATCGACCGGACATTCGACTTTGAAGAACTCATCAAGCAAATACAATACGCGGCCGGAAACGTTACGGATACCGTACTCAAAAAAGTAGATACTTCTCTTCCGATACTTGAGGAATTGAAGCAAACGCTCCTTGCTGAAAAGGAAAACACTTTCCGATACCGCAACCAGTTGCACGGACTCCTTAAGGAACGGAAAACGTTGGATCTGCTGGAAAGGCTGAAGAAAGGCAGCGCGTATTACACTGACATCATCTGGAAGGCCATTGAACGCCTCCTGACGCACCAATATGGCATCCTTGATGAAAAGCGAATTAAAACGTATCACAACAGTCTGGAGGAGCTGGATCAGCTTTTCACGAAAAAGCTGATGGAGATCGCAAAGATACCGCTGCTCGCGAACGCAGTACTTGGAGATCACGCGGAGTACAAATTCGATTCGGTACAGGAAACCCTCAATCAAAAGCGGCTTGCATTCATAACCGCCCTTCGCGAACGTCCCTCAGTCAAAAAGGACCCATCCAAAAAAAGTGGGCGCAAGGGAAAGAATAAATCGGGACCATCCACCGTCGACATCACGCTTGAATACTTCCGTGCCGGCATGACTGTAAGCGATATCGCACGAGAGCGTGGACTTGTACCTGACACCATCGAACAACACCTGGCCAAAGCTGTCAGCGTCGGCGCGATCGATATTTTCAATTGGATTACCGCAGAAGAAATGGTTGACATTTCGACGATAGTCGCAACCATGCCCGAAGGATTTGGGAGTACCGATCTGTATAAGGCCGTGAAAGGTAAGTATAGTTATGCGAAACTCAGAGCGGCAGTGGAGTATATACGTGGTGTGGAGGAAGGTGTAAATGAGAGTGAGAGTGAGGGTCAGCGTGAGAGTGAGCAAAAAGGGCAAGGTGAGGCGGTTGGTAGTTAGGGGTAAGAAGTAATCGCGGAACTGTGGTAGAGACGCGCAACCTGCGCGTCTCACGCAAGGACCCAGCAGGTGATCCGTATCCGCAATTGGTGTACTAATCTGGGGGGCCAAAATCTGTGGGGACGTTCCATGCAACGTCTCTACTATTACAATACCGACGTATTACTACACCTACGATCATTTCCATGAGTATAATTTAACGATTACCCACCCATTCATTACACCAACCACGGCGACCGTTTCCCCGTATGCGTCACGGTTAACCGATGCATGGCGCGGGTGCAAGCGATGTAAAGCAGTCGACGGTCACCTTCCGTAGCGTAATTGTCAACGGACGCGTATGGCACAATGACTTCGTCGAACTCAAGTCCTTTCGCCAGCGGTACGGTTGTGATAACAACGCCTTCCCGGAACGCATCGCTGTCTTCGGTGAGGAGGCTGACATCCGACGCGCTCAGTGTGTCGAATAGGTATTCGGCCTGTGATGGCGTCTTGCAAACGATGGCCAAAATACGGTACTCAGAAGCTCTGAAGTCCGAAACGAGTCGTTTGATTTCTGCTTCTTCCTCCTCGGCGCTTTGGAAACCTACAACTTGAGGTTCTTCCCCATGGCGTTCGATGATTTGCAGGTCCGGGTCTGTCATGATGCGCTGCGTAAAACGCGTGATTTCATAAGTGGAGCGATAGCTCCTGTTCAATTTGACGACATCTGCCTGCGGAAACAGTTTACGAATGTCATCCGCCGTCGCGGAATTATAAGGGTTGATCGCCTGGCTGGCATCTCCGAGGATCGTTTTGCGTCCCTGGAATAAGCGGGCGAGCACAGCGTACTGTACTGGGGTATAATCCTGCATTTCATCAACCACCAGGTGCTTGACGTGCTGAAACATGGAGATGCCTTCGAGCCGGAGCCTGCAGTAGATCAATGGGAATACGTCGGCATACTCCAGCACATCGCCTTCCATTCTGAAGAGATCTTCGCGTTTCAGCCACGTGTAGAATCCTTTGTATAACTCGAGCACGGACTGACTGCTCGCCGCTTCGTTGAGGGCCTGAAAGATGCGCGTCTTCTCACGCCCCGTAAGTTTGCGGTTGAGTTCTGTTCTTACATACGCCTGCACCTCGTCGACAAGCATCGGCAGACGCTGAAGGATCGGTGTTCGCTGAAGCGCGTCGAACCGTTCCCTAACAAAGGCGGCCGGTACCGTGGCGGTTCCGATTTTAATATCGCGCGCACGTAGCCACTGGTTCTCCAGGTAAACGAAGTAACGATTGAGCAAATTGACGAACTCCATGGACGACTTAAACCTGACGCGTTCACCGAGTTCGCCGGAGTCGTTCATCAGCGCAAACACCTGCTGGAGGAATGTTTGAAAATTAACCTTGTGTTCCAGCAATTCGCGTGCGAGATCTTCCATGCCCATCTCTGGAATTTGCGTTTCGCCCAACTCAGGAAGGACATTGGAGATGTAATCCGAGAACACACGGTTGGGTGAGATGATGAGAATGTCGCCGGAAGATAGCTCATCCCTGAACCTGTAAAGCAGGAAGGCGATGCGGTGAATAGCGATGGACGTTTTGCCTGAACCGGCAACGCCCTGGATGATCATGATCGTTGAAGTTTCATTGCGGATGATAGCGTTCTGGTCGCGCTGAATGGTGGCAACGATATTCCGCATTTTTTCATCTGACGACCTGCTCAGTTCAAGTTGAAGCACATCGTCCTGAATGTTCACATCGTTTTCGATCATGAACTCCATTTTGCTACGGCGGATTCTGTACTGTCGCCGCAGCTCAATCGTACCTTTTACGGTTCCACCAGGAGTCTTGTACCATGCGTCACCCAGTTCAAAATCATAAAACATGGAAGACACCGGTGCCCGCCAATCGTATATAGGATATAAACCCGGAGTATTGGCAACAAAGGAGTGTATTCCGATGTAGATGGGCATCCGCTGCCCGGTCACTTGCGGGGTAAAGTCGATGCGACCGAAATATGGCGTTTGACTCAGCTTTACAAGTCGCCGGCGCGTAGCCAGACCCGCTCCGCTTTCCTGGGTCATGCGGGTAATCGACTGGCCCGCCGAGACCAGGTCAGCCTCGTCCATGCCGGAGCGCTGATCAAAAAGATAGTCCTGGTTTTGGCGGAATTCACGGGAATACTCCCTGACTGCACGGTCTGCCTGCTCAATAGCCCAATCGAGTTCCTGCAATATCCTTTCCAGGTAGTCCCGCTCTTCCTGTTCTGTATAGTTGACGATATCTGTCGACACTCTTTTCTGCTGATCGCTATTCATCATCGGTTTCGTAATTCAGTATCAAACCCAACATTCTTGTATCAACCCAACATTCTTTTCTTTTGTTCACCGGGCAGGCTTAATCCTTGCGTATTTTTCAATATTGTACCGATCTACACCGATGGCCTCAACCCTTTCGATTCCCTGCTGAACCAAGGTGTCGCCTTCGATATCAACGGTGAATTCAAATGAGTGACCCTCCCATTCACGCGCACTGCAAAATTCCACATGCTCCGTGTAACGGTTGCCTTCCAGCGCATAACGACCTCCTGCGGCAACAAATATTGCCCGGGAATCCTGCCCCTTGTTGACATCATGCCTGAGAAACGCAAAGTGACTGTCGTTGATGATTTTTATCATCTCCTCGTTACGTGTATAATCCGTTACAGTCGTATCCCCTCCTTCAATTAGCGTTCCGGAGATGAGTTTCCAGGTTCCCTGAAGGAGCAGCGTTTCGACACTGCGTGCAGAATCTGTCGATTGAACATTACACGCTACAAGGCCAGCTAAGCAGAGGAGCGAAAAAACAATACGCAAGAACATGGGAAAGGGTTAAGGGGTGATTTAAAATTGGGTTGCAAGTATACGTGTAAAAGGGAAATAAGGAAAATGTGACATTTCGGACAAGAAGAAAATCGCTCGTTTCGCTCCCTGTCGCCAGCACAGAGGAATCGACAAGGGGAGAAAGATTGTTGCTATATTAGCCATTAAACCACATCTAGTCATGTCAACCGAATACCGGGTTCCCGCACAGACACGTATCGGGCACGTCCATCTCAAAGTCTCCGACCTTGACCGCGCTCTCCAATTTTATTGCGATCTGCTCGGATTCGAACTCGTTACCATGTATGGTGAACAGGCTGCATTCATTTCTGCTGGCGGTTATCACCACCATATCGGGCTAAACACTTGGCACAGCCAGGGCGCACCCCCAGCCTCTCGCTACGGCGTTGGGCTCTATCATGTAGCCATTCTTTATCCTACGCGCAGAGATCTGGCCGTAATCTTTGACAGGCTAAGAAGGCACCGTTATCCGCTCACGGGCGCGTCCGACCACGGTGTCTCAGAAGCAATCTATCTTGACGACCCGGACGGAAATGGCATCGAGCTCTATTGGGACAGACCCTGTGAACTCTGGCCTAAAACACCGGATGGATCCATCGAGATGTATACCCATCCACTGAACCTCGAAAGTCTCCTTGCAGAGTTAACCACCTGAGCACCGTGAATTACATCTGCAAGGCCGTGCGTCAATAATTCATTCCGGGTCTCACTGCCATGCTTTGATCCTAACCGTCACGGTTGTAGTTTTAGTTTACCAGACCCGGAGCGGCGGTCCGAAATTCTTTGCAAATACAAAACCATCATACCATGAACGAACTTAGAAAAGACCAAATCAGCCAGGAGGTTTTTCAGTTGTACGATGACTATGCGCACAATCGCCTCGACCGCAGGGAATTTATCGATCGCCTGTCAGCATACGCTGTCGGTGGCGTAACCCTCGCCTCCCTGATGAGTGCGGTGATGCCGGATTACGTTAACAAGATCCAGGTTCCCCAGGACGATCCTCGTCTGACGATCGAAACCATCACCTACGACTCACCTAAGGGTGGAGGTAAGATCAACGCCCAACTTTGCAGGCCGAAAAACGCAAGTGGCAAGTTGCCCGGCATTGTCGTCGTACACGAAAACCGTGGCCTAAATCCGCATATCGCTGACGTGGGACGTCGCGCTGCTTTGGCGGGATTCGTTTCATTGGCTCCGGATGCACTGACACCTCTCGGTGGCTATCCGGGCAATGACGACGACGGGCGGGCTATGCAATCTAAACGCGATCGCATCGAAATGCTTGAAGACTTTATTGCAGGATACGAGTACCTGAAAAAGCACGATTGGTGTACCGGCAAAGCCGGTGTCGTCGGTTTCTGCTTTGGCGGATGGATTGCCAACATGATGGCCGTACGCATTCCCGACCTTGGAGCAGCGGTTCCGTTCTACGGCGGCCAGCCTCCAATCGAAATGGTTCCTCAAATCAAGGCACCCCTGCTTCTGCACTATGCGTCACTTGACACTCGCGTTAACGAAGGATGGCCGGCGTATGAGGCTGCACTCAAGCAACACGGGAAGGTCTACGAAGCATACATGTATCCTGATACGAACCACGGATTCCATAACGATACAACCGGACGGTACGATAAGGCAGCTGCGGAACTCGCCTGGCAACGTACCATCGACTTCTTCAAAAAGCACTTATCGTAGTAGCGGACGATTCCTGCCCATCCTACTCAGGAAAGTCTCCGGAGGGCCGTCATACTCAACGCTGCCTCCGGAGAGTACGAGTATGCGCTTTGCCAGCTTCATCACCTCAGGGTAGTCGTGCGTAACCAGAATGGTCGTAAGATTCATTCGCTGGTGACATGCAATGATGTATTCCTGCAGCCGCGCTCTCATCTGGAAATCCAGCGCCGAAAGCGGCTCATCCAATAACAGGAGGCGAGGCTTTCGTACCAACGCACGTGCGAGGGCAACACGTTGCTTTTGGCCACCCGACAATAACACTGGTCGTCTGTCTTGCAGTCCGCGAAGTTCGATCACGTCCAATAACTCCTCCACCATATCCCTGTCTCCCCCTTTATTCAGGGCAAATTCCAGGTTGCCTCGCACGGTCATGTTGGGGAAGAGCGAATACTCCTGGAAGACCATGCCGACATCGCGACGCTGAGGCGGGATATCCAGATTTTTTTTGTGATCGAACCAGGGTTCACCGCCAACGCTGATAACGCCTTCGTCGGGTCGCATCAGCCCTGCCAGCATGCGCAGAATGCTGGACTTTCCGGAACCTGTGGGGCCGTACAACGCCACCAGCTCCCCTGCCGCGATGTTTACGTTGACATTCAGCTGGAAATCTCCATCGGCACCGTGCAACTTCCTCCGAACCTGCATCTCAATCATCGCAATTCGACTTTTGTTCGTTGATTAAAATTGATCAGGTACACAGTTGCCAAAACCACGAATGAAAAAATGAGGAGGATTGCTGAGTAAATACCCGCAGCTTCATAGTTCATCGCCTCTACTTCATCATAGATTGCGATGGATGCGACTCTCGTTTCACCGGGAATGTTTCCGCCAACCATGAGTACGACACCAAACTCGCCGATGGTGTGCGCGAAGGCGAGAATGCATCCGGTTACGATAGACATCCGGACGTTGGGCAACAGCACGCGCAGCAACGTGGCCATTCGTCCCTTACCCAACGTATAAGAAGCTTCCATCAGTGCACGCGGCAGCTGCTGAAATCCGGACTGTATCGGCTGCACCATAAAGGGGAGGCTGTAAAGCAGCGAGGCGACGACAAGTCCGGGAAATGTA
>QGUY01000307.1 GCA_003242315.1 Bacteroidota bacterium | reverse complement strand
CCGTATTGGTGCGTAGCAGACGCCATGAGACCGCCGATCTTCGCATCAACCTGGATGTTGAGGCTGAAGTTTTTATAGGACAAAGTATTGATGTTGCTCAGGAGGAATTTCTCCATTGCAGAGCCGAGTTCTTTATCACCTTGTCCATATGCACCGCTTCTCAGGAACGTGTAGTATCCGCCGGTACCGCTGGCTGCACCCAACACGCGTTTGCCGTTGTTCGGGTGATCGATAGGATTACCCTGGGCGTCGCGTTTCTGATACGTCGCATAAGCATACGGCGTCGCGATTGTTGCGTACTCAGTTCCGGGTTTTGCGATGGAGTACACGTCCGCACCGAACGCCAGGCTCAGTTGTTGAGAGGTCACGCCTTCAGGCAGGCTGAGGACGTAGTTACGATTGCGGGTGAAGTTGAACATCGTGTTCCATTCGAACGTGCCGGTAGAAACCGGTGTGGCGGTCAGAATAAGTTCGATCCCTTTGTTTTCGATTTCACCGCCGTTGACGATGCGGGCGCTCACGCCAGATTCAGATGCGACAGGCAGACTGAATATTTCGTTGCGCGACAGCTTTTGATAGTATGCGATGTCGAGTCCGATGCGATTGTTAAAGAATCGCAGGTCTGCTCCGATTTCCCATTCGCGTGCTTCCCTGTTCTTGAGACCCTTGTTGGGCAACGTGCTGTCGCGGAATCCGGAGTAGTTGATGGATCCACCCGGGAAGAAGTATTCCGGTTTTGTAGCGTAGGAACCGGTTTCGTTGATAATCCACGGGTCAGTGTCGCCACCAGTGATACCGAAGTTGGCGCGGAGCTTTCCGAAGCTCAGCCATTCAGGCATGCTGCTTTGGAGTGTTTGTGTGAATGTCCATGCAAGACCGACAGCCGGGTAGCTGTAGTTCCAGTCGCCCGTACCATCAGCATAGGCCAGTGTTGAAGAGTAGTCGGTACGGTAGCTGAAGTTCAGCGTCAGCATGTCGAGATAGGTGAGGTCACCGTACACGTACCATGCGTTCTTAAGCCGCGACGGATTTAGCCGGGTGTCGATACCGGGTGTGTTGATTGAGTTAGCGATCGAAAACTCGCCAGGTACTTTCAGGGAGTTGTCTTCACCTCCACCTGCGTTTCGGGTAAACACGCGGTAGTAGCGGCCGCCGTTCAGCTTGTTCGTTTCACCTCCCAACGTCAGGCTGAGGAAGAAACGGTCGCTCAGCTCGCGGTTGGCAGTCAGCAAGGATTGAACGCGATATTGCCAGTTGTCTGACGTGGTTTCATGATATTGACCACCGGCGAACTTGGGTTGGTTGCCCAACCTCCTGCGCTCGCCCCTGTACAGCTCGTTCTGTACGTTTCCACGGACCAGCAACGTCAACCACGGGGTGATGTGGGTGTTGAGGTCGAGGTTTGTGCGGAATATGCTTTCGCGCTGTTCGGTGAGGTCTTCAAAAGTATCCCAAAGGAAACTGGTGATCGAGTAAGGATCGTTGACACCGGTTTTCCGTCCTCCGTTGACCTCATCGCGGTAGTTGTTCATCCAGTAACCGATATCCATGCTTCTTGGACGGTAGTACACCATCGCGAAGACGGGGTTGAAGTTACCGCCCTGACGGATCGGGTTCTTGATGAGGTTGTGTGTGTAGTCCACCACGGCGTCGAGGTCGAATATCTTTCCGATCTTTTGCGTCGCGCGGATACTAAAGTTATTGCGGTTCATCTCCGTGCCGCTGGGCATGATCGTCGTGTTGCGCAGGTTCGAGTAAGATGCGCGGAAGGTCGAACGATCTGTTCCACCTTCAACGACGACGTTGTTGTTTATGAACTTTCCTGTTTCATAAAAGCTCAGCGGATCGTTGGCAACCCAGGGGATCATTCGTCCATCCAGGTCGCGCACCATCTGTCCATCAAACCGGGGTCCGTAAGAGTAGAACCAGTTGTTGGGATCGACGAAGGGTACGCCGTTGTCGGTTTCAAACTCCGGCGAAATGCCGGCGCCGAATTCGTTCTGGACGTCGATGAACCGGTATGCTCTTTCAAACGACGAGGTATGGTTAAAGGAGATACCGAGACCCTCGCGTGCGACCCCGCTCTTCGTGGTAATCAGGATTACGCCGTTGAGCGCATCGGAACCATAGAGCGCGCTGCCGGCGGAACCTTTAAGGACAGTCATCGACTCGATGTTGTCGGGGTTGATGTTCTTCATGATGTTTCCGTTGTCCTGTGCCGCTCCCCAGGAGTCGGCGCCGGAAACCCCGGGTCGGATCAGTACCCCATCGATGACGATGAGGGGTTGCGTGTTGTTGCTCAGGGACGAATTCCCGCGAATGCGGATACGCGACGAGGACATCGGACCGCCCGTGCCCTGGTCGATATGCACGCCTGCTACTTTTCCTTGCAGTGCGTTGACGACGTTTGCGCTGTTAGCGCGTATCAGGTCGTTACCCTGAACATCCTGAACGGCAAACGTCAACCGTTCAACTTCTTTTGATTCTCCAAAGCCCGTCACCACAACCTCGCTTAGTTGTGTGATGTCTTCGGCCATGGCAATGTCGATTACCGTTCGGTTCTGGACCGGCACCTCCTGGGTGGTGAACCCAATGAAGGAGAACACAAGTACAGCATCGCTTGAGCCAACGTTGATGGAGTAAACTCCATCGGAATCCGTCGTCGTGCCGATCGTCGTGCCTTTGACTACAACCGAGACACCTGGCAAGGGTGCCCCATCCTGCGCGGAAGTTACCGTTCCGCGTACTGTCTGTGCGCTCGCCAAACCTGCAGACAAGAGCAAGACAAGACTCAGTAAACAGTTCCTCATGTACTGTGGGGTTTAATTGAATTGTGTTTTTAGTCTGAGAGCGTCGCTAAGAATAAACGAAAGTCGAATCTAGCGAATGGGGTCATCTTATCCAAGCAAAATCAAGCTTCGTTTGCGCACACGGAGCATCCGTGTACGTAAACGACAACTCCCCCAATTGAGGTGATAATTCCACAATTTTGGACATGGGAGGCCGCGTTTTGAGCGTCTTTTCGCGGTTTTTTCTGACCGAAAAATTTTTATGAAGAGACGTCGTATTTTTGTTAAAGTTTGTCCCAATCGTTTTCGTTAATCGAAAAGTTTTGCATGAAAAAAGGTGTAGGATTGGTATTGTTGTCAGTACTGTTCGCTTTGTCCGTCACCGGTCAAACGATTACGGGCTTGCGTGAACTTAGGCTGACAGGTTCTGATGGCCGTGTCACAACGTTGGGGCTGGCGGAGGACCGGCCGCAGGTCATTTTGGTATTGGCGCCGGACTGCCCGATCAGTCAAAAATACATTCCAACGATAAAGGCCCTGCACCAGGTGTTCAAGGACAAGGTGGATTTTGTTGGAATCTTTCCGGGATATTTTAATAAGGAGGAGGTTTCGGCATTCGCGGAGGAATATGGGCTGTCGTTCCCCTGGTATATCGATCGCGAGATGTCGGCCGTAGCCGCGTTGAAGGCGACCGTCACGCCGGAGGCGTTTCTGTTGACGCCCGATATGCAATGCCGGTATTCCGGAGCCATTGACAACTGGTTTTATGAGCTTGGTAAGTACCGTCAGACAGTCACCGATGCTTACCTCAAGGACGCGATCGAGGCAGTGTTGTCCGGAACCCCGGTAAAGACAACCCAGACCCAGGCTATCGGGTGTATCATTGAGCAAAGTCAGCGTTCGACAGGACATAGTCATTCGCATTGATTTCGATGCTGCAAACGGCATCGCAAGAGTTTGTTGAGCGGGTTGCAGCCTATGCCTAACGCTTCTAAATTGTGATCTGAATACCCCAAACCATCCAGGGACCTTCTCTTTTTAATGAAAGAAGCCAGAATCGTATTGAATGAAAAGAAGGGTCAGAATTAAGGACATAGCCAGGATGGCCAACGTCTCCGTAGGGACGGTCGACCGGGTGATTCACAGGCGGGGGGAGGTGTCGGAGGAATCGTTCCGGAAAATAATGGCCATTCTTGAGAAGACCGGCTACGAGCCTAACCTCATTGCCCGGTCGCTGAGCTCCGGAAAAACATTCAACATCGTTGTTCTCATCCCGAATCCTGCACAGGACGAATACTGGAAGATGGCGGAGGAAGGTGTACACCTTGCCGAGGAGGAATGGGCGCATCACCGCGTACACATTAAGATTTCACACTTCAATCTCTACAATAAGGGCTCGTTCAAGAGGGCCGCACAATCCCTTCTCAAAAGCAATCCCGACGGCGTGCTAACGGCGCCGATCTTCCACCAGGAAGCGCTCGACTTCTTTGCCGCATGTCAAAAAAAGAAAATCCCCTTTGTGTTGTTCAACAACAATG
>QGUY01000306.1 GCA_003242315.1 Bacteroidota bacterium | reverse complement strand
TTGCTCCCCCCCAAGTTTACCCTTTCCCTTTCCTCCGCACCGTTAAATTTTTTTAAAGGACAGTTCGCTGCATGCGCATTTGCCTCCATACAGGACACAGCTGCAACGGATCATCTGGGCACAATCCTGCTTGAGGATGAGGATGCCCGTGTACGGGCGGCGGCAGCGTACGCCTTGGGACAAACCGGTGGCGAAAAAGCTGCAAGTCTCCTCCTTCACGCTTTGTCAGCAGAACGCGACAGCGTGACGCGGGACTACATTCTGGAAGCCATCGGCAAGACTGCCAGCGTAAGTGAAATTCCGGAAACAGACTTTCAGTCCCCCGGAATAACCTGGATGTATTATCGTCTCGGGTTGCGTCATGAAACGCCTCCGCATTTCAACACAGTCATCGCCTCATACCTGGACAAGAAGAATGACCGGGTGAGCAGACTAGGGGCCGCACATTTTTTTGCGCGTTCCAAAACGCTTGCGATCGACAACGCCCTCGCAGCGTTGACCCAAGCTTTGCGAAGTGACCCGGACCCCGAAGTGCGCATGGCCAGCGCGTGGGCCTTACGTAAGATCAAATCAAAACCTTCGTTGGAAGCGTTGTCCTTTGCCGCACTTAATGACAGTGACTACCGCGTGCGTGTAAACGCAGTCAATGCACTGGAATCATTTCCATTCAATGATACGCGAACGACACTTCTGAGTGCCTGTAACGACTCCCTCGTGCAGGTGGGCGTTGCGGCCGCAGGCACTATTGGTAAAGTCGCGGATGACAACGACGTGAATGATCTCATTGCAGCAGCACGAAATGCCACCCATTGGCGGGTGCAGGCGATGTTGTACCAGGCGGCGAACATCACGGACAATCCGCAACTCAATGCTGAGATCATAGCGCTGTACAATTCAGCCTCCCATCCCTACCAAAAAGCCGCGCTGCTGATGGCGCTGAACGGACGCGATGCCCTGAAGTTCGCCTCCGACGTTCTGTTCACAACGGAGATACCAGCGATACGCACAGCCGCCGCGCAGGTCATCGTAGCATTGAATGGAGAGTACTCGGAAAGCATGCAGGACAAACGGATGTTTCTCGACCTGTACACGCGCGGCATTGCCCTTGGCGACCTGGCCGTGACGGGGCTGTTTACGGGCGCGCTGGCGGACGACAACCTGGGATTCAAGGATGTTGTTAAAGATTTGACGTTCCTGTATCAGGCGCGCGACAAGTTTACGCTCCCGCGCGATTATGAATCGTACGTGCCACTGGAAAGGGCTATCGCCTTTTTCGAAGAGCGCGAACCCGATGTGGTCGAAAGGCCATTTAATCACCCGATCGATTGGGACCTTGTCCGAAGGATTCCATCGCATCAAAAAGTCCTCATTACCACGACACAAGGAGAAATCACCATCGACCTCAATGTTGATGCAGCGCCCGGCTCTGTCGCCAATTTTGTTCAACTGGTACAGGGTGGATACTACAATGGCAAGGCATTCCATCGGGTAGTTCCGAATTTTGTAGTCCAGGGCGGCTGTAACCGGGGCGATGGCTGGGGCAGCGCGGATTACTCCATACGATCGGAATTCAGCCAAATGCGATATGTCACGGGCTCAGTTGGGCTCGCATCCGCCGGAAAGGATACAGAGAGCACACAGTGGTTCATTACTCATTCACCTACGCCACACCTGGATGGACGGTATACTATCTTTGGCGCTGTATCGAAAGGAATGGACATCGTACATCGGCTAGAAGTGGGTGACAGCATCTTGTCTGTCAGACTGGTACCGGCGGTTAACCCGGGTTAAAGTCCTTCTTTTCGTAGACACTTTCACACGGGCTGGTTAAATTTCGGCCTAATTCTCATCCTTGAGCAACGTATTTGAACATAACCTGAAGATCGGTGTACTTGGAGGAGGGCAGTTGGGACGGATGCTCATTCAGTCGGCCGTCGACTTCAATATCTCATTATCCGTACTCGACCCGGATCCGCACGCGCCCTGCGCTGGAATCAGCGACTTCCACTGCGGCTCCATCACAGACTACGACACGGTGATGGCCTTCGGCAGGACCTGCGATCTGCTCACGATTGAAATAGAGAATGTGAATACAGACGCTCTGAAGTCGCTTGAGCGTGCAGGCAAGCAAGTGTATCCTCAACCCGACATCATTGCGCTGATCCAGGACAAGAGAACGCAGAAGCAGTTCTTCCGGGACCACGGCATACCCACGGCCGACTTTGTGCTCACGGAAGATCGCGAAGAGGTTATGGCGCACGCCGATTTCCTCCCTGCTGTACACAAACTGGGTCGTGCCGGTTACGACGGACGCGGTGTGCAGGTGTTGCGCACGCATGACGACCTGCACAAGAGTTTTGACGCGCCTGGAGTGCTTGAAAAACTGGTAGACTTTACCCGTGAAATCTCTGTGATCGTAGCGCGGAGCCGGGACGGTGGGATGGTTTCTTATCCCGCTGTCGAGATGGCCTTTCACGCGGAGCAAAATCTTGTCGAGTACCTCTTCTCACCTGCCCAACTATCAGCCGATCTGCAGAAAAAGGCAGATAGTGTCGCACGGAAAGTTGCGAGTGAACTTGGCATCGTTGGTTTGCTTGCGGTAGAAATGTTCGTCACAAATGATGGAGAGGTTCTTGTTAATGAAATCGCACCACGTCCTCACAACAGCGGGCATCATACCATTGAAGCAAACGTGACGTCACAATACGAACAGCTGCTTCGGATGATTTTGAATTTGCCGGCTGGTGATACATCAGTCGTAAGTCCAAGTGCTATGGTGAATCTGCTGGGTGAACCGGGGCATAGCGGACCTGCGCGTTACGTGGGTTTCGAAGAAGTGCTCGCTTTACCCGGCGCGCACATTCATTTATATGGAAAGCGACTTACAAAACCTTTTCGCAAGATGGGCCACGTGACCATCGTGGACAGCGATCAGAAAAGGTTGTTTGAAAAAGCCAATTTTGTAAAACAGAAACTAAAAGTCATAGCCTGATATGTCCAAACCACAGGTTGGTATTATCATGGGAAGTCAATCCGATCTTTCCGTGATGAGCGAAGCGGCTGAAGTGCTGACAGAGCTTGGTGTGCCCTTCGAACTCACCATTGTCTCCGCGCACCGCACCCCCATGCGCATGATAGACTATGCAAGCACAGCGCGAAGCCGTGGACTAAAGGCTATCATTGCCGGAGCCGGGGGCGCAGCGCATCTTCCGGGCATGGTTGCTTCCGTGACAACGCTGCCCGTGATTGGCGTGCCTGTAAAGTCTTCGAATTCGATCGACGGCTGGGACTCGATATTGTCGATCCTGCAAATGCCGGCCGGAGTGCCAGTCGCCACTGTCGCGCTCAATGGCGCACGCAACGCGGGAATCCTGGCAGCACAGATCATCGGGGCCAGCGATCGCGACGTAGCACGCCGGCTCGACAAATACAAAAAATCATTGAAGAATAAAGTTGAAGCTGCCGCCAGAAAAATCGAATCCCAGGGTTGGCAGGGTAAAGGACAAACGTCATGACGGATAGGTGAAGGTAAGACAAAAAAGACTAATGAAACCTCAAGGAAAAGGCTGGCTTAAGAACTATCTGGAATTTCGAAAGGACCTTCTGAAGGACCTCGCAGCAACACGTGGATCGCATCCCGAGCACTCGTTGTATCGCGTGATACAACCGACAGGTCTTATGTACGGGCAGACGGTAGGCGATGTGGATTTTCCCGGGATGGAAGATTGGAGCGAGAAGGACAAGATGAAAATCCTCCTCGCGGAAAGTCTCGTGAGCAGTTCCCTTGTCTTTAACGACACACCGGTGAACAGCCCCGACGAGCTTTCCAATGTCGTCATGAAAGCTGTTGAAAACATCGGCAATTTCTACAACAACATTTTTCCGGAGATGGCGACTCCCGCCACAACACTGTTTGGACGTCGCAAGACTCCAATGGAACTCGCGGAAAAAATTCTCGAAAAGCGCATTGAACTCACGAGTGACCTCGAAGGCAACTTCTGGGCATACTTCTTTCACAACAGTCTTCTCTTCCTCGATATATACATATTCGGTCAGTGGGTCCACACAAATGCGGACAAGATCGTCGCCGACTTCTTTCGTTACGAACGTGACGAACTCCGGTTTTCGATTGTGAAAGTTATCGCTGCAGCTGCTCACGCGAACAAAGAAGTCTCCTATGAAGAGAAGCGGCTGTTTGATCTGTTCCTTTCGGGAACAGACCTTCCGGCCGACAAACGCAAAGAGGCGCAGCGAATATTCGATAAGGGAATACTGGTCGACGAAATGAACCTGCCGGCTGAAAATTCCTGGATTCTCAAAAAGTTCTTTTTGGAAATCGCCACGTTAGTCCTCTG
>QGUY01000042.1 GCA_003242315.1 Bacteroidota bacterium | reverse complement strand
GATCCAGTACCGCGTGATGCTTTCGCGGTATCGCGGAAGAACCGACTGCCCGGATTGCAGGGGAACGCGACTTCGCAAGGATGCACAGTACGTTAAGGTTGGCGGCTTGTCCATCACCGATATCGTATTGATGTCTATCGAAGACGCGCTCGCTTTTTTCAAGAAGCTGAAGCTGCCGGAACACGACCTGAAAGTCTCCGAGCGGATTCTCACAGAAATCAATTCGAGGCTCGACTACATGGTGCGCGTTGGCCTCGGTTATCTCACGCTGAATCGTCTGACCAACACCCTTTCCGGCGGTGAGTTTCAACGCATCAAACTTGCCACGGCACTTGGGAGCTCCCTGGTCGGATCGATGTACATCATGGATGAACCGAGCATTGGATTGCACCCTCGCGACACGGCGCGCATGGTTGACGTGCTCAAATCCCTCCGCGACCTCGGCAACACAGTGATCGTCGTTGAGCACGAAGAAGAAATCATGCGGGCCGCAGACCAAATTATAGATATTGGACCTGACGCAGGCGTACACGGCGGACAGCTGGTGTTCCAGGGATCACTTCGCGATCTCAACGGATCGACGCGATCGCACACGACAGATTACCTGACCGGGAAGGAAAAAATTCCAACACCTGCCAAACGACGCAAGTGGAGGGATTCAATTACCATCACGGGCGCCCGGGAAAACAACCTAGCAAATCTCACCGTGACCTTCCCCCTGGGTGTGCTCACAGCCATCACGGGTGTGAGTGGTTCAGGAAAATCCACTTTGGTCAGAAAGATACTTTATCCCGCGGTCGCGCGTGCTACGGGTAATCCAAGCGAAACACCGGGGCGTTTCGACACGATTACGGGAGATGTGAGCCGAATTTCACAGGTGGAGTTTGTCGATCAAAACCCGATCGGGAAATCGTCGCGTTCCAACCCCGTCAGCTATGTGAAAGCGTATGATGCGATCCGCCAGCTGTTTGCCGACCAACCCCTCGCTGTTCAGCGAGGTTATAAGCCCGCATTCTTCTCATTTAACGTCGAGGGTGGACGATGCGAAACTTGCCAGGGTGAAGGCGAGATCAAAGTGGAGATGCAGTTCATGGCAGATATCTACCTAAAGTGCGAAACGTGTCATGGAAGGCGCTTCAAACAGGAAATCCTGGAAGTTGAATACAATGGGAAAAATATCGACGACGTCCTCAACCTCACCGTCGAAGAGAGTCTCGAGTTTTTTAAAGATAAAAAGGCCATCATCGATAAGATTCGTCCGCTTTATGATGTAGGACTGGGTTATGTAAAGCTTGGACAATCGTCGAACTCCCTTAGTGGTGGTGAAGCTCAGCGCGTTAAGCTTGCTTCATTTCTTGGCAAGAACGCGTCCACCGGGCAAATCCTTTTCATCTTTGATGAGCCCACTACGGGTCTTCACTTTCATGATATCTCAAAACTGCTGAAAGCGATCAATGCCCTTATTGATCAAGGTCACTCCGTTGTTGTCATCGAACACAACCTCGAAGTGATCAAATGTGCAGACTGGATCATCGACCTTGGTCCCGAAGGCGGTGAAAAGAATGGCGGCCGTCTCGTGTTCGCCGGCACACCGGAGGATATGGTGAAGAAGAGCAAGGGTCACACTGCGCGATTCCTCGCGGAAAAATTGCGCGCGTGAAGGGGATTCCAAATACCGCCGGGCGTTAGTCAATACCACGTAGATACGCACGGCCGTGTCCCTGCTAATTGACACTAGTTAATCATGAGACGTACAGCCGTGCGTCTCTACAGATGATTCAACATACCAAATTATACTTCACGCGACCCCGCATACAATTCGTACCGGAGTAACCTGCAATCAATCTTCGCGGAATAAAATTCAATACGACGTGCGGGGCGCAGCCCAATCTTTTTTGCGAGATCGGGATTGCCTGTAAACACACAACCGATGTATCCCTCACCTTTTTGTTTCATGAAGTCGCCAATGCGTTTGTACGTCTGCTCAAGTGCTCTCACTTCTCCGAGACGTTCACCGTATTCAGGGTTGAAGAAGATCACTCCTTTTCGACCTGGAGGTATTGGTGTCTTTTCAAAGTCGCATTTTTCAAAATGAATGCAATGCGCAACCCCTGCGCTCTCGGCGTTTGCCTTTGCAATCCTGATCGCGTCCAGGCTGTTGTCTGTAGCGACGATCTTAATGTGCGGTTGTTCCCTGATGTTTTGTTGCAGGGAAGCCATTAGCTGACGGAATCGGTCGGGCTGGTATCCCTTTACATGCATGAAGGCAAAGTGAGAGCGATACAGTCCCGGTTTCCTGTTTGTTGCCAGTAATGCGGCTTCGATAGCGAGCGTTCCCGATCCGCACATCGGATTTATGAAGGGCGTCGTAGGATCCCATTGAGAAGCCATGATGGTTGCTGCCGCCAGCGACTCAAGCATGGGAGCCTTACCGGGAATCTTTCTATATCCGTGCTTCGCGAGTGTTTCTCCCGATGTGTCGATAAACACCTCCGCGTCCCTGTCTTTCCAGTAAACGTGAATAACCGCACCCTTGAGGTCTGCGCCCGAATCGGGACGCTTGCCCGTCTTAGTCCGAATTCGATCTGCGATAGCGTCCTTGACGCGGACGTTAACGAAGAGCGCGTTGTTTACCGAGGGCGTGCTTACGTTGGACGTTACAGAAAAGTAATCTTCGTGTGAGATAACCTGTTCCCACGGAAAGCGAATCAATCCCTGGTACAATCCCTCCGGATCGCGCGCCTTCAGTTCTCCGAGAGAATAGAGCACCTGGCTGGCGCACCGGAGGTTCAGGTTAAGCACCATGCAATCGTCCATCGAGCCATGGAGCTCGACACCCGTTTGAAACACGCGTACTGGCTGATAGCCCAGTTCTGTGATTTCCGCTTCCAGGTACGGCGACAGCCTCTTGCTGCACGTGACGATGATTCGGCCAGGGCGGCGGAAAGGGTCGACCATACCGGGACGGTTGCCGCTTAGCGGTTGATCTTTTCGAATGACGTGCAGATTCCCTTGATGAGCGAGGAAGAGAATCCCTGGTGTTCCATTTCGTTCAGTCCGGCGATGGTACAACCACGCGGCGTCGTCACCTTGTCGATTTCCTCCTCAGGGTGACGGTTGCCCTTAAGCAGCAGTTCGGCAGCGCCATTTACGGTTTGCGCAGCAATCAGGTTCGCAGTCTTTGCATCAAATCCGATTTCGATTCCACCTTGTGTTGCGGCGCGAATGAATCTTAGAGCATACGCGATGCCACAGGCACCAAGTACCGTTGCAGCGTCCATCAGTTTTTCATCGATGGGTATGGTGATGCCAAGTTGATCGAACAACTCGGTGACGTACGCCACCTGTTTCTTGCTGGCACCGACCGAACAGATACACGTGACAGATTCCCGTATGGCGATCGCTGTGTTGGGCATAGCTCGGAACAACGGCACGCCGTGGTCAACAATAGCAGCCAGATCCTGGAGTGTAACACCAGTGACTACGCTTATCAGGATATGTTTTTTAGGGTTGAAACTCGAACGCAATCCCTTCAACACCTCACGGACGTTGTAAGGCTTAAGCGAAACAATGATTACCTCACTGTTTTCTATGGCCTCGGCATTGTTTGTCGTGACGTTCACGCCCTGTCTGGCGAGATGCTGAAGGGGAGCTGTATTTCTTCGCGTCACAGTGATATTCCCGGCCTTGACAAACTTGCTGATGATCAATCCTTCCGCGATTGCAGTACCGAGATTACCACCGCCGATGATGGCTATTTTCTTCATGGTATGTATGGGCATTTGTCCCAAAGAAACTACTAAAAGGAGTCATCTACAAAAAAGGCGTCACCCGTGCGCTATTTCACGTCACTTACCCTCGGGTAGAAGAGCAACCATGGGGGAGTATTATTATGCTCTTCGCTGAGCGTAAAATAGCCTTTTCCTGCCCGATCAAAAGCGACCGCTTCCCCTTGAGGTTCGGTGGTATATGGCAGGCTGAAAGGCTGACGTTCCAGCGTCGATGGGATGGGTTCATCGGGTTCCTTACGCCAGTAGAAAACGTGAGTGTAGTTCTTGATGAGAATCTCGCGACCGTCAGCTGATATATCTGCGGCAACAACTTTCACAATCGGCAGCTGCATGACAAACTCCGCCTCCATAACATCAGTCGTTGATTGCGGATAAGGCAGACGGAACACGCGGATGTTTTTCTTTTCATTCTTCGAGAACACATAGATGTCACGTGTGACCGGGTCGACAATGAACGCTTCGGTGTCGCGCGGACCTCCTTCCAGCGTGAATTTTATCGAATCGAGTTGGTAGATAGTCGTATCGATCCTTCCGGATTGAACGGGGATCTCCGGTTCGGGAAAACGGTACAGATATTTGTGCAGGTACGTCGCGCGGTTATCACCAATCTCGCCAACATACACATATGACTTACCTGGTTCCGGGCCCGGTCCTACGGCGATTTCTTCCCAGTCGCGATTGGTCACCCCGTCCAGCGAGACGACAGCTTTACATACACCCTTTTGGTCAATGAGGAAGATTCGCGCTTCATCGCCGCTATCATTGTGGGTCCACAACATGCCTTCATTGACCACGCTGGCCGCGAGGCCTGACGCCTCGTCGATCTCACGGTAGTCGAGCGCCCCCTGACGCTCGCCCATGGCAAAGTATCCCTTGTCAAAATTCTTCCTCGTGTTGCACATGGGCACCAGCAAGACAACCAACGCGATTATTCTAAAATGCTTCATAGCAACAGGCTCATCCCGAATTTTTGCCAAAGAAAAGACTTAAAGCTTTATTACGTAACTCACCCTGAAAGGTATTTTTGCGAAGTGAGAATTCTCCTTCTGGCCGCAATTCCTGATGGAAGAGACTGAAGAACCCGACGATGATTTATTCGAGCACCACCGAATCACAGTTGATCCCGGTCAGGAGCTCATGCGCATAGACAGGTTCTTGTTCACAAGGCTTCCAAACGTCACGAGGACCAAGATACAGGCCGGCATCCGTGAAGGCTTCGTCAGGGTGAACGATAATCACACGAAACCCAATTATCGCGTTCGTCCCGGCGATGTCATCACGGTCTCCCTTCCCGAGCCACCCCGTTCCAATGAGGTTATTCCCGAGAATATTCCGCTCGACATCGTCTACGAGGATACAGACTTATTGGTCGTTAATAAGCCAGCCGGGATGGTGGTTCACCCTGCGCATCAAAATTGGTCAGGCACCCTCGTTAACGCCCTCGCCTACCATTTCACCCAACTCCCTGAGATGCCCAACAATGAAGGCCGTCCAGGACTTGTACACCGCATCGACAAGGACACTTCCGGATTGCTGGTGATTGCAAAGACGGAGACCGCAATGACACATTTGGCTCGTCAGTTTTTCGAACACACGATATCGCGAACCTATCTCGCCCTCGTTTGGGGTGTTCCTGAACCCGCTGAAGGAACGATATCGGTAAACATCGGAAGGAGTCCCCGCGACAGGCGCATAACCATCGCGTTTCCGGAGGGCGATCAGGGAAGAACCGCGATAACGCATTACCGGGTTGTTAAGGACCTTCGCTACGTGTCGCTTGTAGAATGCCGGCTGGAGACAGGGCGAACGCACCAGATACGCGCGCACATGAAATATTTAGGGCATCCGTTATTCTCGGATGCGATGTACGGTGGGAAGGAGATCCTCAAGGGAACCGTTTTCTCGAAGTATAGGCAGTTCGTAGAGAACTGTTTCAAAATTATGCCGAGGCAGGCTTTGCATGCGCACACGCTGGGCTTCGTGCACCCGACGACAAGGGAATTCATGCGGTTCACTGCTGAACTACCAGAAGATTTCAGTGCCGTGCTCCAGCGCTGGGAGCATTACGTTACCTACAACTAGGCAACCGGAAAAATCAGGGAACCCCATAGTACGGCAGTCGCTCTGTCCGCAACGCCTGTTCACCGAAGTCGGGTTCGGATGAGTAATTCAAAGGTCCCCAGAATCTCAACAACATCAGGATGAGTAAAACAACACAACAAATCCAGCGAAGGCTTCCAGACGCTTGCAAACGCAATTGACGCAATGCTTTGGAGGTCATCAGATCGGCTATTAGCTAAAAAAATTGGGTACTGAACAAAAAATCTCCGATTCAAAGTTAGTAAACTTATTCGAAAGCGCCGCATAACGGGATAGGTATGCAGCGCTTTTCGAGTAAGTTATTAGCTATAACGATAGCTATTTGAGAGGGTTTAATTCATAACACGCTCTTTTGTCAACAAATCCTCCCAACGATTATCGGGTGCCGCGCGTACTTCGCGGACAATAGTCGCAAGCTTGGTTTCCACATCAGCCGTGGTAAGCATGTCGCTTGCCTGCAAGGCTACACCGAGAGACTCCATTTCCTTGGTAAGCTCCTCTGCAACAAATACCACCGGCGTGTTCTTGTTCACAGAGTTGGTTCGCAATGACCGAATCATCTCAAATCCGGTGATCACAGGCAGGTCTGTACCGCAGATAATAAGGTCAAAAGTCTCAATTCGGGCAGCCAGGAGCCCATCCAGCCCCGAAGAGGAGTATCGTATTATGGAGCCAACGGATTGCAGTACCGTTCGGATTTGGTTAGCAATCTCCCTCTGCCTGTGAACCACCAGGATTTTCATAGTAACCAGTCACGCCCGGGCATTAACACCCGGACGCCCGCAATATGGGGATAATGAAAATTTGACTGGGGCGCTTTTTTCCCTACCCCGGCTGACCTTGTAATAAAAACTGCGATTCTGCGTGAATTTGGCCGTTTCACAAATCCACAAATAGTTAAAAACCCCTATTCAATTAGTACTTTTTTACTATTGGGGAACTTGGCCGGATCAGCTGAAAAGGCCCGACTGGATGGCGTATTTGACGAGCCCCACCGTGTTGCGGACGCCGATTTTTTCCATGATCCGCACCCGGTGATTCCGTACGGTGTTCTCGCTCAACGATAGCTTGGTACCGATTTCCCTGATGGTCATCTCCATGCAAATGAGTTGGAGTATCTCCTTCTCCCGCTCGGAAAGGTCTACAATCTTTTCGTGGTGCAACTGTGTTTTCCGACGCTTGATTCTTCGCCTGAGGACGGAGCTGATGAGTTCGTTTTGATAAAAGTCATTCTCCACCACCGAATAGATGGCGCGTTCGAGTTCGATGGGATCAGCTGTCTTTAGCAGGAAGCCGTGGATGCCCATCTGCAGGAGTTGCGTAATGTATCGCTCATCGTCATGCATAGACAACACGATGAGCTTAACCTGAGGATAGCGCGAAAGGATGAAGCTACATGCCTCGAACCCATCCATCACGGGCATCTGCAGATCGATAATTGCGACATCAGGAGGTTCGCTCTTTACCAGGGCGCAAAGCTCTTTGCCGTTTTCCACATCGCGCACTTCACCGATGCGCTCGAATGCAGACAACAGTCTGACAATACCCTTTCGAAAAAGGGTGTGGTCATCGGCGACGTATACGGTAATTGCGTTCTTCATGAATCCCTGACGGTGAAACCGCCGTACTCAAGATGAGCAAGAATCCTTAAGTAATTGCACGTGCAGCGGACCGTGAATCTATGCAATTTTGGCTTAACTTACCGGCCTGCGTCGTGGAATACAAGGATGCAGGCGACAATCAACCGATCATATGGCTGAGAAGAAACGGTGCACGTGGTGCCTGAAGACCGACCTCTACATCCGCTACCACGACGAAGAGTGGGGCGTACCGGTTCACGACGACCGCACGCATTTTGAATTCCTCATTCTCGAAGGCGCCCAGGCTGGCCTGAGCTGGCTTACAATCCTTAACAAGCGTGAAGGCTACCGCAAATGTTTCGCGGACTTCGACCCTGAAAAGGTCGCGCGATTCACGGAAAAGAGGATTGAGAAAATCCTCCAGGATCCGGGCATTGTGAGAAATCGGCTTAAGGTTATCAGCGCAGTTAACAATGCCAGGAAATTCCTGGACATCCAGGAAGAGTTCGGAAGTTTCGACAACTACATCTGGCGCTTTGTCGACGGCAAGCCCATCGTGAACCGGTGGACAGACATGAAGCAGATACCAGCCACTTCGAAAGAATCAGATGCGCTGAGTAAAGACCTCACCAAACGAGGATTCAAGTTCGTCGGAAGCACGGTCATGTATGCCCACCTTCAGGCATGCGGACTGATCAACGATCACGCGACCTTTTGTTTCCGGTATCGCGAACTGGTAGGGAAAAAGTGATCCTATTCCATCTCAAGGATCAGGTCCTTCCTGGACAAGCGTACACTCCAGACGCCCTCGACAGCCACCGCGCCATCCGGTAGTACAGAAACTTCTGGTCGGGAGTACAGTATGGAATCTGAACCCAGATTCTGGACATTGTCCGGGAGGTCTGCTGTAGGATTCATCACATAAGCATCTATGATTTGCTGCTCTACATCCAGCGCGTTGGATGCCCCCGGCACCCGCCAACGTATCTTCGCGCCACGCGCCCGTCCGAGTGAATCCAGTTTGCTGATATCGTCGCGGAACTCCTTAGCTACCTCCGTTACAGTCCGGCCTTTGTTCAGGGCTGCTTCCGCTATCTCCGCTTCGGTCACCCGCTTGATTTCTTGTTTCCGGCTTTCTTGCTGAAGGCGCTTCCGCTCGTCACTGGACAGTGAACCGCCACACGACGCGCATGCAAGAAGGAGGAGTAGAACTGCGATGTATCTCATGCGACAAAGTTAGGGGTGGAAGGACAATCTCAATAGGGTGCATTTCACTAGATTTGGGCCCTGATTCCGCATTGTATGGTCGAAAGGCTTGAAGATATTAAACATCGCTTTGAGGAAGTGGGGCAGTTGCTGGCGCAGCCTGATCTTATCAAGGACCAGAAGAAGTTTTCCCAACTGAGCAAGGAGTACCGCGATCTCGAAAAAATCGTAACGGTTTACAACTCGTACCTCCGCATAGTCGAAAATCAGAGACAGGCGCGGGAAGTCCTGGAAAAGGAGAAAGATCCCGACATGCGCGAACTCGCCAAGGCGGAACTGGACGACCTAGCTCCCCAAATCGAAGAACTCTCGAGAAAGCTGAAAGAAATGCTCGTTCCGAAAGACCCTAACGACGACAAGGGAGCCCTGCTCGAAATCCGGGCCGGAACGGGCGGCGACGAAGCCGCGATCTTTGCCGGCGATTTGTTTCGCATGTACCAGCGCTTTTGCGATCAGCACGGCCTCAAACTCACCGTTCTCGATCTCACCGAGGGCACTGCAGGCGGCTACAAGGAGATCATCAGCAGTGTGGAGGGTGAAGGGGCGTACGGCCTCCTGAAGTTTGAGTCGGGTGTACATCGCGTTCAGCGTGTACCGGCGACGGAGCAGCAGGGCAGGGTTCATACGTCAGCTGCGTCGGTAGCTGTCCTCCCCGAAGTTGAGGATGTCGATATTGAGATCAATCCTGCCGATTTGGAATTTCAAACCGCGCGCTCCAGCGGCGCAGGAGGTCAGAATGTCAACAAGGTTGAGACCAAAGTACAACTCACTCACAAGCCCAGCGGGATCGTTATTACCTGCCAGGTAGAACGTTCGCAACACGCGAACCGCGAACGCGCATTGCAGATGTTGCGCGCTAAACTGTATGAGATTGAAGTAGAGAAACAGCAAAGCCAGATGGGCGCTGCGAGACGGTCGATGATTCGTTCGGGCGATCGCTCGGAGAAAATACGCACATACAACTACCCGCAAAGTCGCGTCACCGACCACCGCATCGGGCTTACCCTTTACAACCTTCCTGCTATCATGAACGGAGATCTCGACGAGATCATCGAGCAATTGAGAATAGCCGACAGCGCGGAAAAGATGGCAGAGGGGACACAGTAAGTGTTTACGTGCTTAGGTGCTTACGTGCTTACGTTGTCTGATATCCCAGGGCTTTAATACGTGGTCTGGTGTCCTGCCAATTCCAAAGACATGGCATCCGCAATCCATGTACTACGAAGTGCAAAAAGTGGGTACCGTACAAACGTAAACACATAAACACATAAACACCTAAGCACGTGCTTACGTGCTTACGTTGTCTGATATCCCAGGGCTTTAATACGTGGTCTGGTGTCCTGCCGACTCCAAAGACATGGCATCCCGCAATCCATGTACTACGAAGTGCTAAAAGTGGATACCGCACAACGTAAACACATAAACACCCAAGCACGTAAACACGTTCTAAAGGGTTCTCTTTACTTCGCGTTGTTCGTAGCTTTCGATGATATCGCCTACGCGGATGTCATTGACGCTTTCGATACCGATACCGCAGTCGAAGCCCGCTTTCACTTCGGAGACGTCGTCCTTGAAGCGCTTGAGTGAATTGAGTTTGCCGGCGTATACTACGATACCATCGCGGACCAGTCGGATAGGATTCTGACGTTTAATGTAACCGTCGGTTACCATACAACCAGCGACGGTACCTACTTTTGAAATCCTGAACACCTGGCGTACTTCGGCATTTCCAACGATAACCTCTTCCACTTCCGGCGACAGCATACCTTCCATGGCGTCCTTGACATCGTTGATAGCATCGTAAATGATGGAGTACAATCGGATTTCGATTTCTTCCTGCTCAGCAATCTTCTTCGCGGCAGCGGAAGGCCGTACCTGGAAGCCGACGATAATGGCGTCTGAGGCTGAAGCCAGGAGTACGTCGGATTCGGAAATCTGACCGACGCCACGGTGTATGATGTTGATCTGAATTTCGTCAGTGGAAAGTTTAAGGAGCGAGTCGGACAAGGCTTCGACCGAACCGTCCACATCGCCTTTCACGATTACGTTAAGTTGCTTGAAGTTGCCGATAGCAAGCCTGCGGCCGATTTCATCGAGCGTAATGTGCTTCTTGGTCCGCATGGATTGCTCACGGAGAATCTGTCCGCGTTTCGTGGCGATTTCACGCGCCTCGCGGTCAGTTTCCATGACGTTGAACTTCTCACCCGCCTGCGGTGCGCCGTCAAGACCCAAAACGAGTACAGGTGTCGATGGCCCTGCAGATGTAATCCGTTTACCGGTATCGTCGAACATGGCCTTGACACGACCATAGTGTGATCCCGCCAGGAGGATGTCGCCGACGCGAAGCGTACCATTTTGAACCATCACCGTTGCCACATAACCGCGGCCCTTGTCGAGAGATGCTTCGATGACGCTTCCGGAAGCCCTCTTTTCGGGATTAGCTCTGAGGTTAAGCAGTTCTGCTTCGAGCAATACTTTTTCAAGCAACTCATCCACACCCTGTCCCGTCTTCGCGGAAATTTCCTGGCACTGGTATTTACCGCCCCATTCTTCCACGAGAATATTGATTTGAGACAGGGATTCGCGAATCTTATCGGGATTGGCGCCCGGCTTGTCAATCTTGTTGATGGCAATAACAATGGGCACCCCCGCAACCTGCGCGTGGTTGATGGCTTCCTTCGTTTGTGGCATCACGTCGTCATCCGCGGCTACCACGATAATGGCAACGTCGGTGATCTTTGCACCCCGCGCACGCATGGCCGTAAACGCTTCGTGACCCGGCGTGTCGAGGAACGCGATCTTGTGACCGCTCTTGGTCACAACATCATAGGCACCGATGTGCTGTGTAATCCCGCCCGCTTCCTGGGCTGTAACTTTTGTGTTTCGGATGTAGTCGAGCAATGAAGTCTTACCGTGGTCGACGTGACCCATGATGGTCACGATCGGTGCGCGCGGTTCGGTATCTTCGAGGCCGTCGTCCTCGATAACATCGAGTTCTTCCTCCGCACTTGTAAACTGAACATCATAACCAAACTCGTCGGCAATTACGGTGATGGCTTCAGCGTCAAGACGTTGGTTGATTGACACGAACATGCCCAGGCTAAGGCAGGTCGATATCACTTCATTTACCGACACGTTCATGAGAGAGGCGAGGTCATTCGCAGAGATAAACTCTGTGACCTTGAGTGTTTTTGATGCTTCCTGTTCCTGGAGCATCTTTTCCTCCTGGGCATCGGAAAGTGCCTGACGTTTCTCACGTCTGTATTTTGCACCGGAGACTTTCTTTCCACCCGTGCTCAGCTTTGCCAGCGTAGCACGAATCTGGTCCTGAATTTCCTTTTCAGAGGGTTCTTCCTTCTGGAATCGCTGTGGCTTCGCGCCACGCATCGGCTTCTGTCCACGTGCGGCGGCATCGCCGGACGCGGGAATACGCTTACGCGGGCGCTTGCCTTTCCGATCTTCCTTGCTGGTGTCAGATGACGCGACCGGCTGATCTTTCCTCTTTTCCTTTTCGGCGGGAAGTTCGATACGATCCACCACCTTGAGTCCCTGCAGCTTGTCAGCACGGGCCTTGATGAGCTCCTGTTCAGGCTTTTCTTCAGCAGGTGCAGGCTTGGGCTCCGCTTCCTTGGCAGCAGGTTTTTCAGCGGGTTCCGCCTTTTTTTCGTCCTTCGCGTCCAGATCGATCTTACCGAGGACCTTGATGCCCTCCAACTTTGGCTTGCCGCGCTCAATCTTTTCGGGCTTCGGCTCCTCCTTAGGGACCACAACATCCTTCGAGCCGAGATTCTTGATCATGATGCTCTCCTCTTCTTCGAGGCGCTTCTTGGGCAATTCTGGCTCGGTTTCGATGACAACGTTGTCCGTGTGCTTGGTTCCTATGGTGAGGCCGGATGCTTCCCGCTTTTCTGTTGCTGACGCAGCAAACTCCTTCGACAGCAGACTGAATTGTTCAGGCGTAAGTTTAGCATTAGGGTTATTCTCAACCTGGAATCCCTTCTTTTCCAGAAAATCAAGTATGGTGTTATGTCCAACGTTGAGCTTTCTGGCTGCCTGACTTAACCTGATCAATTTCTCTTCTGCCATATTTCAAATATTGCTCTTTTTTGCCGATTAACTCCCGGCGCACGCCCATTTTGAGCACCCCGGACGGCCTTATTCAAATTCCTTTCGAAGGACGGAAAGCACGTGCGTAACCGTCTCCTCCTCCAGGTCGGTGCGGCGAACCAGTTCTTCGGCCGACAATGCCAGAACACTCTTGGCGGTGTCAAGACCAATGCGCTTCAGTTCGTCGATTACCCAACCTTCAATTTCATCCGCAAATTCGTCGAGATCCACGTCTTCATCCTCCTGACCGTCTAGTTCACGGAATACGTCGATCTCATAATTAACAAGTCTGCTTGCAAGTTTAATGTTCAATCCACCCTTACCAATTGCCAGGGACACCTGGTCAGGCTTCAGATAGACTGACACGCGACCCGCCTCTTTGTCGATCTTGATCGACGAGATTTTGGCAGGGCTCAGCGCGCGCTGGATGTAGAGCTCCAGGTTATCGGTGTAATTGATCACATCGATATTTTCATTCTGCAGCTCCCGAACGATCGCGTGAATGCGCGACCCCTTCATACCAACACATGCGCCGACCGGATCGATCCGATCGTCATACGATTCCACAGCAACTTTTGCGCGTTCGCCGGGCTCACGGACAACTTTCTTAATCGTGATAAGTCCGTCGTACACTTCAGGAACTTCCTGTTCGAACAAGCGCTCCAGAAATACTGGCGACGTCCGCGACAGAATAATCTTCGGGTTGCCGTTCACCATTTCCACTTTGTGCACAATTGCCCTCACGCTGTCGCCTTTGCGATAGCGATCCTTGGGAATCTGTTCGCTGCGCGGAATGGAAATCTCATTGCCTTCCGCGTCGATGAGCAGCACCTCTTTGCTGAGCACCTGGTACACTTCACCGGTGATGATCTCACCGACAAGGTCCTTGTACTTTTGAAAGAGGATGTCCTTTTCGAGGTCCTTTACCTTTTGAAGGAGAGTCTGCCGCGCTGTGGTCACGGCACGACGTCCGAAATCTTCCAGGAAGATTTCTTCAGCGACTTCTTCACCAATCTCGAAGTCTTCTTCAATACGCTTGGCCTCTGACAGACTGATCTTGTCGTGATCCCAGATATCCTCCGAATTATCGTCGACGATTTCACGGAATCTCCAGATTTCGAGGTCACCTTTGTCGGCGTTGATAATGATATCGAAGTTGTCATCAGTTCCGTATTTCTTTCGGATCATGTTGCGAAACACGTCTTCAAGAATACGGATCATCGTGGGACGATCAATATTCTTCTGCCTTGCAAACTCCGCAAACGACTCAATGAGCGTATTTGCGCTTATCGTACTCATAGCAGTTTTACAATTAAACTTCTTTTTATTTGAATGAAACCAATACTATAGCCTTCCTTATCTCTGAAAAGGGAATTTCCCTGCTCCACGCTTCAGCTTTCTTTCCCTTTCCGGTCGAGCCCGAAAGTGTGATCCCCTCTGGGGTGACGCGTTCCAGCAGGCCTTCATCAGTCCTGCCCTCAGTGGTCACGCGCAAGCGTCGTCCAACATTCTTCCTGTACTGTCGCTCCCCTTTCAAAGGTTGGTCGAGTCCCGGCGATGACACTTCCAGCACATACTGTTCGTCAAGGATATCTGCATCATCAAGCGCCTTCGACAGTTTTCTGCTGATCGCGGCGCATGACTCAATGCTCACGCCGTTGTCGCCATCCACGATCACGAGCACCCTCGACGACCGCCCCTTTCCCGCAGACAACTTCACATCCACAATGAACTGCGTATCATCCTCCAGGGAGGACTCAGCGAGTCGCCTGATTTCCTCTACCGGAACCATAAACAAACCATAAACAAAGAGGGGACTTATCGTCCCCTCTTAAATGACTTAGTAGAAGCGGCTTCAAAATTAGTCGTTTTTTAATTATATCACAAAATATTGTGTTATTTGGACGTTCTGAACCACCGTATGCAGGGCCGATTTATTCCCATTTTTTTCCTGATTGCGCTCCTCTCGTGTCAAAAAAGCGGGAAAAAGCCTCAGGTCGCTGAAGATAACAGACCAGCATCGATTGAAGTTCCAACTTTCAATGCCGATAGCGCCTACGCCTTCGTCGCGAAGCAAGTGGCCTTTGGCCCGCGCGTCCCGGGGACTCCTGCCCACGCACGCACCGCAGAGTATATCACCCGCCGGCTCACGGAATGGGGCGCCACCGTCACTGTGCAGGAGTTCGATCAGACTACGTACGACAATACGCGCGTCCGGCTGAAAAACATCATTGCCTCCTTCTACCCGGAAAAGGAACGCCGGCTGTTGTTTGCTGCCCATTGGGACACACGCCCCTTCGCGGACAAGGATAAATCCAATCCCAACGGTCCCATGGATGGTGCAAATGACGGCGCAAGCGGCGTTGCCGTTCTGATGGAAATTGCACGGGTTCTTGGCTCTGCCTCCCAGCAGCCGGAAGTCGGTCTGGACATCATCCTCTTCGATGGCGAGGACTGGGGTGAGCGCGACCATGAGCGACGCATGCCTGGCCCCGGCCTGCAAAGCTGGTATTGCCTGGGATCGCAGTACTGGGCCGCTCACAAACATAAACCTGGATATTCCGCTTACTACGGCATTTTGCTGGACATGGTGGGAGCCAAGGGCGGCCGGTTCTACCGCGAAGAACTCTCCATCAGGTATGCACCAAGCATCGTCGACAAGGTTTGGAACACCGCGCGCAGATTAGGATATGGTCAGTTCTTTTCAAATGAAGTTCAGTCGGAGATTGTCGACGATCACAAGTTCGTCACAGAGATCGGCAGGATTCCCATGATCAATATTGTGAATTACGATCCATCAATTGGATCCTTTGGGACTTTCCATCACACACAAGACGACAATATGGATCTCATCAGCCGGGAAACGCTGGAAGCTGTTGGGACAACCGTTCTTCACGTACTGTACGAAGAGCGGTCAGGGGTGTGACACCCTCAGCGATTCTTGTACATCTCCTCGTAGTAGCGAAGATACTCTCCTGATGTGACGTGGTTCAGCCAGGCGTCGTTGGCAAGGTACCAGTCCACCGTCTTCTCAAGACCAATATCGAAACTTGTCTCGGGACGCCAGCCCGTTTCACTGATAACCTTTGACGCGTCGATAGCATACCGGAGGTCGTGACCGGGCCGATCTTTTACAAAGGTGATCAGCTTGGCCGACTCGCCTTCTTCGCGTCCGAGCTTCTGATCCATGATGCGACAGAGTAGTTTCACCAGGTCGATGTTCTTCCACTCATTGTTGCCGCCGATGTTATACACCGTTCCCACCTCACCGCTGTGAAAAATTTTGTCGATCGCGCACGCATGATCCTCGACGTACAGCCAATCCCTGATGTTCTCGCCTTCGCCGTAGACGGGCAGCGGTTTCCGCAGGCGAATGTTGTTTATCATCAGGGGAATGAGTTTTTCGGGAAACTGGTACGGCCCGTAGTTGTTGGAGCAGCGACTGATGACCGTCGGCAAACCGTAACTGTTGTTGAAAGCTGTAACGAAGTGATCGCTGCTGGCCTTTGATGCCGAGTATGGCGAGCGAGGATCAATAGGTGTTGTTTCCGTGAAATACGTTCCTGGCGCCGCTGTACCGTACACTTCGTCCGTGGATATATGATAAAACAATTTGCCCTGGAATGCACCGTCCCACGCCGTGAGCGCTGCATTCAGCAGCTGGATGGTACCAATTACGTTGGTAACGGCAAACTCTGCGGGATTGTGAAGGGAGCGATCGACGTGCGATTCAGCCGCGAGGTGAATGACGCCGTCGATCTCATAGCGCTTGAACACATCGGTCAGAAAGCGAACATTCAGGATATCGCCTTTTTCAAAGTGATAGTTGGGCAAACCTTCTACATCACGCAGGTTTTCAAGATTGCCGGCGTACGTCAATTTGTCGAGATTGACGATTGTGTATGACGGGTAGCGCGTGACAAACCGACGGACGACATGTGAGCCTATAAACCCAGCGCCACCTGTGATCAAAATCTTGCGCACGGTGTCACTGGATGTGCTGTTCGAAGTTTTTGTGTTCACGATGATACAGAGTCTCCTCGGGTAGTGATTTGAAATATTCGTACGTAATTCTCAACCCTTCCTGACGGCTAACCTTTGGTTCCCACCCGAGTATCTCACGGGCCTTTGTGATATCGGGTTGCCGTTGCTTGGGGTCATCGACCGGAAGAGGCTTGTACACAATCTTTTGACTGGTACCTGTGAGCTTGATGATCTCCTGTGCGAATTGCAGGATGGTGATCTCATCGGGATTGCCGATGTTCACCGGGTAAGGATAGTCGGACAGAAGCAGCCGATAAATGCCTTCGATCAGGTCGTCAATAAAACAGAACGACCGTGTTTGCGACCCATCGCCAAACACAGTGAGATCCTCGCCGCGCAACGCCTGTCCAATAAACGCAGGCAATACCCTGCCATCGTTAAGGCGCATACGGGGTCCGTAAGTATTGAATATTCTTACAATCCGCGTCTCCAGCTTATGGTAGGTGTGGTAAGCCATGGTGATGGCCTCCTGGAAACGCTTCGCCTCGTCGTACACGCCGCGTGGACCAATAGGGTTTACGTTACCGTAGTACGTTTCCGGCTGCGGATGGACGAGCGGATCACCATACACCTCGGAGGTGGACGCAACGAGGATGCGCGCTTTTTTCGAACGCGCAAGTCCAAGCAGATTATGTGTGCCCAGCGATCCAACCTTGAGTGTCTGAATCGGGATCTTGAGGTAGTCGATCGGACTTGCCGGCGAAGCAAAATGAAGGATATACTTCAGGCTGCCTGGTACGTGGACGAACTTTGAGACGTCGTGATGATAGAATTCAAAATCAGGCAATCGAAAGAGGTGTTCAATGTTGCGAAGGTCTCCCGTGATCAGGTTATCCATGCCGATGACATGGTACCCTTCGCTAAGGAATCGATCACAGAGATGGGAGCCAATAAAACCTGCAGCGCCGGTAATCAGGACCCGCTCCTTCTTAGGCATTGATCACCTCCCTTCCAATACTGTAATAAGTGTATCCCAAATCTCTCATCAATGAAAGATCATACAAGTTTCTGCCGTCAAATATCGCTTTATTTTTTACAAGCGTCGACAATCGGTCAAAGTCTGGCGTGCGGAATTCCGGCCACTCTGTAGCGATGAGTATCGCATCGGCTCCGGTTGCCGCTTCGTAGGGATCGTCGAAGTAGGAAATACGGTCGCCCAGCACCTTTTTAACATTCTCCATTGCTTCCGGATCATGCGCACGGATGATTGCTCCTTCTTTAAGAAGTACATCGATGTTGTAAAGCGAAGGAGCTTCCCTGATATCGTCGGTGTGGGGCTTGAAAGCCAGGCCCCAGACGGTGATAACCTTTCCTTTCAGACTGCCGCCAAGATGCTTGCGCATTGCCGGAATGAGGCGCGTCTTTTGCCCGTCGTTCACGGCCATCACAGCCTTGAGAATCTTGAAATCGTACGAGGCTTCCTCGGAAGCCTTCGCCAGTGCCTGTACGTCTTTCGGAAAACAACTTCCACCATAACCGATGCCCGGGAACAGAAAGCGCTTGCCGATACGACTGTCTGTGCCAACGCCCTTGCGTACTGAGTCGACATCAGCGCCGAGCAACTCGCACAGATTAGCGATCTCATTCATAAAGGTGATCTTCGTAGCGAGGAACGAGTTGGCTGCATATTTGGTGAGCTCGGCGGACCGCTCGTCCATAAAGATGATCGGATTGCCCTGGCGGACGAGAGGGCCGTACAGCACTTCCATGATCTTGCGTGCACGGGGCGATGCCGTTCCCACCACAACCCTGTCAGGCTTCATAAAATCGTCAACCGCGACACCTTCCCGGAGGAATTCGGGATTGGACACAACATCAAAGTCGACCTTGGTGTTGGCGGCGATTCTGGCCCTCACTTTTTCCGCAGTGCCTACAGGCACAGTACTCTTATCGACGATGACAGTGTAGTCGGTCAGCAGCGGGCCCAGGTCGTCAGCCACCTTTAAGATGTATTTCAGATCCGCCGACCCATCTTCTCCGGGAGGAGTTGGGAGGGCGAGGAATATTACTTGTGCGCCCTGAATGCCCTCTGCCAGACTTGTGGTGAAGAACAGGCGTTTCTGGCGGATGTTCCGCTCGAAAAGCTGTTCCAATCCAGGTTCATAGATGGTTATCTTACCCGCGCGGAGTTTTTCAACTTTTTCCCGGTCGATGTCGATGCAGGTTACCGTGTTACCCGTTTCAGCAAAACAAGTCCCGGTCACCAGACCGACATAACCCGTACCCACTACAGCTAGTTTCATTGAATCAAGACTTTAATTGAGTTGCGAAAATAGAAGTTTCAGCCGGCGTCGGACATGACCAACGCGTATTTTCGCGACAATCTTCGTCATCGCCTAACATTCGTTTGGCTAATCCTCGGTTTTGACCGACCTTGCGGAAAAAAGGCTGATTATGAACGAATCCGCTGCAATTGACTTCGCTCACACCGAACACCAGGTGATGATCCGGCAGATGATCCGCGATTTTGCAGCGCGCGAGATCAGGCCGTACATGATGGAATGGGACGAAACCCAGACCTTCCCCCGCGATTTGTTCCGCAAGATGGGCGAACTCGGCCTGATGGGCATGCTCGTACCGCAGGAATATGGAGGTGCGGGGTTTGGCTATTTGGAGTACGTCACCGCTCTCGAGGCGATCTCCCAGGTCGACGGGTCGATAGGCCTTTCGATGGCCGCCCACAACTCGTTGTGCACGAACCACATCCTTACCTTCGGTAACGAAAAGCAGCGTCAGAAGTATCTGCCCGGCCTGGCATCCGGTCAGTTGATCGGTGCGTGGGGACTTACTGAACCCAACACGGGATCCGATGCAGCTAACATGAACACCGTGGCGGTTCGCGATGGCGACCATTACGTTCTCAACGGTACTAAGAACTTCATTACGCACGGGATCACCGGCGACGTGGCGGTAGCCACAGGTCGCTTCTGTCTCTTTTAACAAATTGACGGTCCGCGCGAAAAAAGAGGGGTGAAGTTCCGGGTGTCCGCGGCACTTGACACAAAAAAAAATAAATAATATCAGAGAGAAATAACAA
>QGUY01000305.1 GCA_003242315.1 Bacteroidota bacterium | reverse complement strand
AATTTTGTAAAAGGACAAACCCTTGTTTCTCTGCCGCCCTGTATGATGAGAATGGGCGTATCCCATCGCCCGACGAGGTTGCTTGGATCATAACGATTATATGTGTTCTGCGCAGCAGCGTTAGATGTATCCCAGTACGGACCTCCGTAATCCCAATCCACAAACCACAATTCCTCCGTCGTGCCGTACATGCTCTTCATGTTGAAGATCCCGTCGTGCGATATGAACGTTCTGAATCGCTTGTCGTGGATACCTGCGAGATAGAATACTGAATATCCTCCATAGCTCGCACCCACACATCCGAGCCGATCCTTGTCCACATAGGGCTCCTTTGATACTTCGTCTATTGCAACAAGATAATCCTGCATTACCTGCCCACCGTGATGCTTGCTGATGGCCTCATTCCATTCCACACCAAAGCCTGGCATGCCGCGCCGCGCCGGAGCAACAACGATGTAGCCATTCGCCGCCATCAGTTGAAAATTCCAGCGGAAGGAGTAGAACTGCGTTAGCGGGGACTGAGGACCGCCCTGGCAATACAGCAGGGTCGGATACTTTTTGCCAGCATCGAAATCAGGAGGAAAGATTACCCACACCAGCATCCGCTTTCCGTCGGTGGTGGTGACATAACGTCTTTCGATTTTGCTCAACGCGAGGTTGTCGTAATGCTGCTTGTTAACATGAGTGAGTTGTCTCATGTTGCCACCCTTAAGGTTGACCACGAATATTTCCGCAGCGTGATTCATGTCTGTGCGTGTCACGACCAGCTCATTACCTGCCTGGCCGACAATGGATGTTATGTCAAAGTCGCCCTCCGTAATCTGCTTCACAACGGGTTGCTTACGCGTGCGGCCGGGGTAGTCGACTTCGAAAAGTTGAATGGTACCGTCTATCGGCGCTGTGAAGTAGATTTTCTTTCCATCATTGCTCCACACGTAATTCGCGACGGTGCCGTCCCATGCTGCGGTAAGGTTGATGCGACCACCGGGACCGTCTACAATGATATCCTGTTTGTCCGACTCATAGCCGTCGCGGCGCATACTAAGCCAGGCGAGCACTCCGGACGAAGAAAAGGAAGGTCGCTGATCGTAGCCTTCCATACCCTCCGTAAGATTGGTTGTTGTTCCCGTAGCGATGTCGTAACGGTACAGGTCCGTGTTTGTGCTCACGGCGTAATCGGTTCCGTATTTCTTTTTGGCGACGTAGATGATAGCCTTACTGTCCGGAGTGAATGTATAATCCTCCGATCCTCCGAATGGTTTCTGCGGGCAATCATAGGGTTCTCCTTCCATAATGTCTTTGCCCTCATCGTTGCCTCCAACGGCGTGTAAGAACAGGTGACTGAATGCTCCGTCTTCCCAGGTGTCCCAATGCCTGTAGTTGAGGGTTTCGTAGATCAGCACGTTGGACTTGTCGAGATCCGGATAGATTTCTTTTCCCGTGACTTTGACCATCGGCACATCTTTCACACGAATAGCGTATTTTCCGTCAGGAGAAACCGTCCGGTCGGGAAGAAGTCCCGTAACAGAGGCGACTTCGTGCGCCTCACCACCCGCTAGGGGTATTACATATGTTTTGGTGGCGGGTTCATTCCTGGTGATGTCGTAGGTCGTTACAGAGTACACCACATTTTTCCCATCTACTGAAACGCCCTTTCCCGAAACTCTGCCCAATGTCCAAAGAAGTTCGGGCGTCATCTTCTGCTGTGCCCAAGCCGAAACAGTTACTGTCAGAAGGGTAAATAACACTGATACTCTCATATCGCTACTATTGATGCGTCAAAATACGATGCCCCTTGCCAATGTCAAAGCAGGGAGGAAAGACGAAAGAACAATTCAGGATTTAGCGGCTTCGTGCCCAGAAAATGCCAACACGTGTATCGACGTATTGAATATCGTTCAGCAATTGATATCCAATGTTCACGTCAAAACGCCTGATTCGGAGCCCCGCGGCGGGGATAAAAATAAAACGATCGAAATCGCCAAAGTAATAGCCAGTTCGGCCTTCAGCGTAAAGAGGACCAATAACGTTGACCTTGAGACCGCCCACAATGTGGATGGCATCTGTGTCGCTCAAATTCCTTCCGTCCATTGGCCTTATGTTCCAGTGGCCCCAGCCCGCCTCGCCGACAAATGCAAGTATTCCCGGGACGTCATATTCGATGTTTGCATTAATGCGAAAGCCGCGCTCATATGCCCTGCCCAGATCCTTGACCGGATTCATTATGCCAATGGAACTGCCGATGTGAAGACGCTGCGAGTAACCGGTCGTCGCGATAACTAGTAGAAATGCTGCTATAAGGACTCTGATCATCGGAAAGGGAATTTATAACTCCCATTGCCTGAATATAACATTTAGGGCCGAACTTTCCGGCGATTACCTCCGGACTTTTTTGCCTTTTCGGACAACGTTCAGGGCGCCATTGACGGCGATCCGCTTCCAGTAATTGAAGACCGACTTTTCCGGAATGCGAATTTCTTCCACGGGAGCCCATGACGATTCGCGATTGTGACGCAGAACGCCATTGGCAAGAAACGATACAATGTCTTGTCCCAGCCACTTTTTATCAGGGTCAGTTTTGTTTAGCAACGCCATGTGGAGGTTTGTATACGACATTTCAGCGCGGCCCCTGGCTGAGTCACGCGTGGCCGTCGCCTCGAAACGAAAGCGGTCAAGATATCCTGACTTCAACTCAATGCTTTGCAGCGGGCGCAACACGTTGTTGAGCGCTGTGAGATCCATCCCGCCTACATCGACTTTCATCCGGAAGGATGAATCATCTGTTTTCGTGTAGGCAACGGCAATGGGCGCCTGACCGTATACCTGGGCACGGGCATCAAATTCGAAACGATCAGAATCAGCGTTGCGGATTTCAGCATCAAGCTGGTCGAACCAAATAGAACCTTCCTCGCCCGTTGTCTCGGACATTTCTGCATAGCGGATCCTGCCGCCGCGAAGACGTATGATGTCGGATTTGATTCCGCTGTTAGCGATCAGGTCGCTTATCGCAAAGTCTTTCTCGATCGGCTCCGGATCGTTCAGCCGTTTGTCTCGCACCACGTCCAGGACGAGGTTGTTGACGAGTATTGTATCCGCTATGATATGCTGTGATTGTATCAGGTCATCAATCATTAGCCCGCTTGCCTTTACAGACTGCCATTCTCCGGAGATTATATCGGTTTCCGTTGCACCGGGAGGAAGGGGCTGCGGTCGTGCCTTCATAAGGCCCGTATGCACTGTACTTCCATCGATCCGAAGGTCATACAGATCCACGTCGTGATTGGAAAAGCTAAACGAGAGCTGTTCAAACTCCATGGCGATGCCATTCTGGATACGAATTCGGGAGGTTCCTGCAAGAGTATACGTCCTGCCCGCTGAATTGAATTCTCCACTATGCAATACCAGTTCGGCAATGCGAGGCAATTCAATAGTATCGTTTAGCGCGGAAACTCCTTCGTCGCCGAACTCCCGATGCACGATCGGTGTAAACAGTTCTGCCCGTTCTGCATCGGGAACGGGTCCACTCAAGTCGACATTGGAGAACAGTGCGCTGTCGCTGTTCATTGTCCAGGACGGACTATCAACGTGTAGTTGCCGCATGAACAATCGCGCAACGCTCCGGCGGTTGCCCTCCAATGCAAGACCAGAGGCTTCCGCGTATGACGTGGCAATTCGCGTGGTGTTATCCGTAACTCTTAAGTTGTAAAGTTGCGATAGACGTTCCGTATCGAGAAGTGCTGAGTCGACTTCGAAATGCATATCGGGGCTTACAACCCTGAACTCATAGAAGCCTCCCTCAAGATGCGCGGGGAAACCCGATCCAACACTATGTCCAAGGAGGTTGCGCATACGGGTGGACAAGTGGTGGCTGCCAAGCAGAATGTCAGCGTCAAGTCTGCCGATCGTAAGTCTCCCGATTGAAAAGTTCTTTGGTTCTGATGGTGATACATATCCTCCTAAGGATAAGCTACCAATCTCTACCGATTGCCAGTTGAGAAAATCTCCTTCAAGGAGCGAAGACACACGATGCGATCCATGGAATTCTGAAATTTCGACGTCGAGTGAATCCACCGTTGCGCTACCCTTTCCTACGTAAGCGCGTGTCGGTGTTACGGAGATGTGATTGAGGTTGCATTGGATATTTTTCACATCGTCGCGCCAAAGCAGCCTTCCAACATGGACGACGTTTAGTTGTCTGGCCATCGATCTCCACGACAGGTCCGTGATGTCGTGAGCGTAGGCATCCAGCTTCGCCAGGTTGAGATGTTGATGAGTGTTCTCATACCGGAGGTCCACGTTCCTGAGGGAGAGCGCATCTATATGAATGGGTCGTTCGCTTCGGGCTGACCGGGTATCCGAGAAGTTGGGAAAAGTCCGGGCAGTTCACGCGTAACATG
>QGUY01000304.1 GCA_003242315.1 Bacteroidota bacterium | reverse complement strand
GTCCTGCACATTACAAATCTCAAATTCTGACGAGAACCCGTAAGAAAAAGGAACGACTGAGCCCCACTCATCGACGACTATGGTCTTTACAAAATCCGGAAAGTTGTGCTTTGTAATGGTGAAGTCTTTGCCATAAAGAGACACCGCTTGCGGAAAGTCCATCAAATAGTCGCGGTGAAAAACGTCAAACTGCACGTGCATCCTGCCGTAATACTTAGCCTTTAGATATCTCGCCAGGATAAAGGATCGATGGAGTGATTCCTGGGTAAGTCTGTCCGTCGAAAACTCATTCTGTGCACGCCCATAGTACTCGAGAGGATGAAGTTGGAACAACTTCGCACCTTTATCGAACGCAAAGTCGGCCAACCTGATCAGTATTGGCCAGCTTTGATTCGTCACGGTGTGAATTATTCCGAAATCTTTCCCGATCGACTTCAGGAATTCAATTCCCTGAACAGTCTTTTCAAACGCACCGTTCAAACACCTGATCTGATCGTGCTGGTCAGCAAACCCATCCAGACTTACTGCAATCAAATCGAGGTATTCCAGACACTCCTGATTCTTCGCAGATTTCAGGAGCATACCGTTCGTTGCAACCTGTGTTAAGTAGCCAATTCGCTTTGCCGCTTTGAGCAGATCTTTAAGTTGACCGTAGAGAAACGGCTCCCCGCCCGAAATTGAGACAATGTTGAAGCCGTTCTCAAAAGTGTATTCGAGAAAAGGATTAAGCGGGCCGACTGCAAGTTCATGCCTGATACCCGGGCCTGAGGTCGAGTAACAATGCCTACACGCCAGGTTGCAACGCCTCGTAGGGTGGATATGAATTACATTGAACTTTTGATCAGCATTGAAACCTGCATCCCATCCGTCCGTCTCACAAGAATCCATGGCGCGGCGGTTCAATTTGCTCGCCAATTCTCATGTTTACTTGAAGTATCTCTGGGTATGGAAGCCCGATTGGAAACACCTCTGCCTTCCACAGTTCAGGAATGTCAAAGATGTTGCTGAGTCTTCCGAAGTCCTTCACCCGTACACGACTGCTTACCACAATACCATCGATCGCGGGTTGGCCGTACCTCCAAATCCTTTCGACGACGACGTCATGCTTCCTTAGCTTATCAACCGCCGATGAAAGCTTCTTAAGCATCGCCTTGTCCATCCTGTTGTCAGAAAGATTTGACATCAGAAAGTCTTCAATCTTTGACGTGGTTTCCATGGTGTAACATATTTTGAGTGGGAATTTTTTGTTGTGAAATCATTATAAATATCTCATCATTCCTACTCGTCGTCAATCCCAGTATATGGGGGTTCGCGATAATTTGTATCCCTATAATTGGGGAGACCTTTAAAAGAATCGACCCGCACATGAAGATCATGTGCGGGTCGATTCCAATGATGGTTCTTGTTAGTCATTCCCCGGAGTTTTCTTCTTCGGCACGGCCACTTCCGAATTTCTTCGCTGGCTTCTTGCGTTTTGGTTCGTACTTGACTTCATGCGGCTCCGACTTGTTCACATAGTCCCTATCCTTGGGACCAGGTTTTCCTGATTTATTGTTTCCCATTTGATACCTCCTCTCTTAAGTTACCTGATTCGAACTCAACTCAAGGACGCGAAGTCTGATCGTGTCCCTCCACCTTTACAATCTTATTGTACAGTCCAAACAACAGGAAGGGAGCAGTCCATTGCCCGATAAATTGTGCAGTATGATCCTTCCCGATTAGCTTCAGCGTAAGCGATGTGGCCATAGCACCGAGCGAAGCCCACAGAAATACATCCGAGGGTAGCTTCGCGGTTTGAGATTCTATTGCCCTCGCGATTGGCCCTTCCTTCCGAGCCGGGTTTGCAGTTGCAATCTTTTCTTTCATGTTTTCCAATACTTCCGCAGGCATAATCAATTCTTTTTTAGTTAATACGTTAATCCATCCTCATTCATTCACTTCGTCCGTCAATGCGAACGCACCGATTCATAACCATCTGATCGCGAAAATCACATCATCGCCAGCACCTCATATTCCTTTCCACTAAACAGGGCGATGATGTGATCTTCCGACTATTTCAACGATCCGGCTACCGGCTCTTCAAACGACAACACATACTTGAAGGCCTCTTCTAAAGCGTCGTAAGGACGATAGCCAACTATAATAACACCTGTGCCTTCGCTGTTTTGAAGCGTCAGCGTGGGAAATCTTCCGATGCTGTGCAACTTGGTTTTGCTCAGATCCGCACGAAAGGCTTCGCGACCATTGCCCGCGCGCCAGTCGCTTACAAAGCGATCAAAGTCGAATCCGTCAACCCTCAAGTTCCGCGCGACCTTCAGCAATACACTTTCTCTGGAGATATTTATGCCTTCCTCCATCAGTGCCCTGCGAAGGGAATGCAGATAATGTTCTGCAGCGGCTTGCGACTGCAAACCCGCTGTCTTCACCGCGAGTGAGGGAGGATATGAGGAAGAAGGCGGGTCTTCGGCCCATATCCCGTAATTCATCTTTGTTTGAGTCACCTGACTTGCGTACATCCACAGCGGACCCATTTGGGCGGGTCGGGAAATCGAATGCAATGGATCGCTGTACGTGGCCCAGCCGGGGATCATGCCGCCCATTACAAGACTGTACGTGATCTGATTGCCGTAATTGGCGAGCAGTCTGCGCCAGGAGTCTTCGAATGCCCAGCTCCAGCAGCAAAGGGGATCGGTATAATACGTAATGATTATCCGATGCTGTGTCTCTGCTTGGTCGTCCCTGATCGGGCGTGTTATCGCCTCGGTTGTTGAAGTTACCATATCATGTCACCGGGTTGGTGGTTCTGTTCCGTCATACGTACTCCACTGCTTGTCTTCTATGGCAGTCGCCTTTTCCACCTCGTCGCGACGCTCCTTGCTCAAAGTCTTGTTCAATTCTTCGACAAGTGCCTCAGTACGCTCTGTGCCTTCGATTTCCTGGTCAAGCAATCCATTCGTTGCCTTTACATGTTCAATCGGATCATCGATGTACTGCCATACTTCGTTGAGTCCGGGACTCACGCCTTCGTTCCATGGACCACGCACATCTTGTCCATTGGACATATTGAAATACGTGTTGCTGTGCCGGGGGTCGCCTTGCAATACGCCCGGAGGGAAGTTGGGTACGATCGTTTGCAGCGCTGCGTCGAACATTTGAAAGTGAGCGATCTCACGAGTCATGAGAAAACGAAGGGTATCCTTCACGTAGGGATCGTCTGTAAACTTCATCAAGTATTCATATACGATCTTCGCACGGGATTCGGCGCCCATGTTGGAACGCAGGTCGACGGTGAGGTCGCCATTCGCATTCACGTAAGTACCACTCCAGGGGATGCCCTGGCTGTCGGTAACCATCGGACCGCCACCGCTTTCAATGAGGAAGTGCGGATTCATCATGGCGCTGTGAATGACATTTTCCTTGGCGGCCTTTCCTCCCAGGAGTTTCATGATTTCCGATTCATCGGCAGCATCTTTCAGCTTACCATTCACACCGGAAAGCAACATTTGAATTGTGGCGCCGACGATTTCCAGGTGACTGAACTCTTCGGTGGCGATATCCATCAACAGGTCGTACTTATCGGGATAAGGTTCCTTAGCACCGAACGCCTGTACGAAATACTGCATTGCGGCCTTGAGCTCACCGTTGGGTCCACCGAATTGCTGCAGCAGCAGGGTAGCAAACCGCGGGTCCGGTGCGGAGACTCTGGCATTGAATTGTAGATCCTTGACGTGGTAAAACATAGTGACGCGATTTTTTTCGTCATCGCACAAGGACTATGCCCGGACGCAATGAGTCGAGTTCAACAGTTGTCAATCACGATGAATGCTGCACTTGTGAAATCGAAGCGTTCGGTGACCAATAATGTCGATCGGGACGACGCTAAAGAAATTCCACGTTTGTGAGAAGGGATTGCCACGGAGGTGTGCGCATGTGTTGCCGTAAAGCAGGCCTGCGGCCGCTTCACGGTAAGTGTTGTTGTGTTGATGTGTTGAAGTTGTCTTGTATCCACTTGTGTGCAGGGAAGATGAAGTGTTTAGGTGCTTACGTGCGTACGTGTTTACGCTGGGTGCGTGCAAGATTGAAGGGGCATCGCATTGAAAGACGGAAACCGCGAGGCTTGCCGGACCCTTACGTTTTTTCAATTACCGCAAAGCCATCGTTTTGCTTTGCGTCCTGGCGCCATAGCGGTAAATGGGTTTACTCCCACCCCTCTCTCCTACAAAAAAGCCGCAAATAAAGCCAAAAACGCCATTTTTATAAAAAAACCCTATAAACTCTATTGACTTAGTAGACTTTATAAATATATTTGAGCCGTCATTCAGAGACAGGGTGGTAGAGCGCAGCCCGGGCCGTCCGGAAAGGGCGCCCGGGCTCGCGCAAAATCAAAACCAAGCCATGATGATCCGCAGCAGTATGT
>QGUY01000041.1 GCA_003242315.1 Bacteroidota bacterium | reverse complement strand
CCCAAAAAACGCATCCGGCCCCCCAATTTTAGCGTACACCCTGGCCTTGGGTTCAGCTTCGAACGCTTCAATTTTGCCAACGACTATACACTGACCAGCACGGTATCTGAAACGCAGCTGGTACCGGCATCCGATCTCTATCCCGGTGTTAAGAAGTCCATGCTGGTAACCAATTACATCAACGTGCCAGTGGAGATCCGCTTCAGCACCCGCCCCGATGATCCCAGCCGTAGCTTCAGGGCATCCATAGGTGGCCGCGTCGGATTCCTGTACGACTCCTTCACGAAAATCAAGTACAGCGAGGATGGCGAAGTCCGGTCGATCAAGAACAAACAGAACTTCAACCTGCACAAACTCAATTACGGTGCATTCGTCAAGATCGGCGTCGGCAACATCGGTCTGATTACCTATTACAACCTGTCGCCGTTGTTCGATGCCGACGAAGGGCCGGGACAAGCCGATATCAGCACACTCACCATCGGCCTCTCACTGTCAAGCTTCTGATCAGAACATTACGATCATCGAGACAAACCCGATGATAAAACCCGAGACTCCGCCGACGAGAATTTCGCGCGGAGTATGTGCATTCAACTGAAGGCGGGCCGACATTACCGCGCCGGCAACGAGAAGACATGCGCTCGTAGCATACAACAACGCTGAACCTTCCGACGCCTTGTTTAATGGCACAAAAATTCCAAGCAAGCCACACACGGCAAGGCTGTGAACGCTGACGCGGTAAAAAAATGTCAGCAGTGTCGCACCCACCACGAGAAAGTCCATGATCAGCAAAAACCTAAAAATATTGTCGTTGTAGTCGATCCCAAACTTCCAGTAGAACAGGTACGTCATGATCAGGTAGAACAACGAGATGAATACGAAAGGCACGTACCTGTCGCGACGTTCCGGCATTGACAATGAGGGGATCGAGCCGAACAGTTTGAAAATAAAAAGGTTTATGGCCGGTAGCAGGAACGTTACCAGGAAAATCAACATGAGAAACCCCGGATAGTTTTCCGGCCTCACCGGCTCCAGCGCCGCAGGAAAAATCAGCATGAGGAGGGCACAGAGGTATGTGCCCATCAGCAGCGGATGGACCAATACAGAAATAATGCGAGCCAGCAAATCCACGATCAGAGTTCCTTTCTCAGCCGGGCCACAGGAATGTTAAGCTGCTCGCGGTACTTGGCTACTGTACGCCGGGCGATGTTGTAACCCCTCTGGTTGAGTATCTTTTCCAGTTTGTCGTCCGAATACGGTTTGCTCTTGTCTTCGGAGTCGATGATTTCCTTGATGATCTGCTTTACCTCCCTGCTGCTTACCTCCTCGCCTGAATCGGTAGTAATGCCTTCCGAGAAAAAGTACTTCAGCGGATAAATGCCAAAGTCGGTTTGCACCGATTTGCTGCTCGCCACGCGCGACACGGTGGAGATGTCCATGCCGATCATGTTGGCGATGTCCTTAAGGATCATCGGCTTCAGCTTCGTCTCATCGCCTTCCAGGAAAAACTCGTATTGGAAATCCACGATGGCCTTCATGGTTTTCAGCAGGGTCTGCTGACGTTGCTTGATGGCATCGATAAACCATTTCGCGGCATCCAGCTTGTGCTTGACAAAAGTGACCGCTTCTTTCAGCTTCTTGTCTTTCTTGTCGCTCTTGTCGTATGCCTTGAACATTTCAGCATACGAACGGCTTATGCGCAGATCGGGCGCATTGCGACTGTTCAACGTCAGCTCAAGTTTGCCGTTGTTTGACGTGAGAATAAAGTCGGGAATGATATAGGAATTCTTGACCAACGTGGACCCGCTACCGCTGCCCGGCTTGGGATTCAACTTCACGATAAGGTCTATCGCGTCACGGATAAAATCTTCATCTTCCGTGTCGAGTTTCTTCTGAATCTTGCTGTAATGCTTCTTGGTGAATTCGTCGAAGCATTCCGATATGATTTTCTTCGCAACGGCCACGTCGATGTCGTGACCATTGTCCATACGTTCGAGTTGTAGCAGGAGGCATTCCTGGAGATTTCGCGCCGCGATCCCCGGGGGGTCGAACGTCTGAATCTTTTTCAGGACTTCCTCAACTTCCTCGCGGGTTGTTTCTATTCCCTGTGAAAAAGCGAGATCGTTGACAATCGCATCAAGATCGCGACGGATATACCCATCTCCTTCTATGCTTCCGACCAACTGCTTACCGATCGAATACTGGGGTTCTTCAAGACCCAGAAATTCCAGCTGGTCCATGAGCTGCTCATGAAGGGTAGTTGCCATCGGGATAGGCATCTCCCTGTCCTCATCATCGTCTCCATCGCCCTGCATCTTGTAGCCGGTATAGTCGTCGTCATGCAGGTAATCCTTGATATCAAGCTCGTCGTCGGTCTTTGCATCTTCGCGGATCTCCTCCTCCATCTGAGGCTGATCGTCGTAGGGTTCCTCCTCCCCTTCTTCCAACGCTGGGTTCTGCTCCAGCTCCTCCTCAATGCGAGCCTCAAGTTCCGCGGTCGGCACCTGCAACAGCTTGATAAACTGGATTTGCTGAGGAGAAAGCTTCTGTTGTAACGACTGGCTTAAACCAAGCTTTTGCATTGAAAAAGTGCGTTTTAATCAGCCTTACAAAGCTACGACTAATGGGGCATTTTCGGAACACAATTTTCGTTCCAACAAATTCTGACGGCCATAGAATGCCTTACAATTCCTTGGACAAACCGCACAAAATAACGTTTTTTGCGGCCTTCACCCACGTATCCCAGGCATGAAGCGAACCCGTATCAAAGAACTGCTGAACCTCGAGCCCTCCGGTCAGTCCGTCGTTGTTATGGGCTGGGTCCGGACCTTCAGGAACAACCAGTTTATCACCCTGAGTGACGGCTCGACGATCAGCACGCTCCAGCTCGTTGTCGACTACAAGACCATGGACGAAGCCCTGCTGAAACGCATCACGACCGGCGCCTGCATCCGCGCAGAGGGTACGCTCGTCCCATCACCTGCAAAGGGGCAGACGATGGAAGTGAAGGTTTCGTCACTCACAATTCTTGGCGACAGCGATCCGGAAAAATACCCGCTTCAGCCCAAGCGCCACTCGCTTGAATTCCTTCGTGAGATCGCACATTTGCGACCCCGAACCAACACGTTTGGCGCGGTAATGCGAGTGCGACATGCCCTGGCCTATGCCGTCCACACATTTTTTAACGACAGAGGCTTCGTTTATGTTCATACGCCCATCATCACGGGTTCCGATGCTGAAGGTGCTGGCGCAATGTTCAGGGTGACAACCCTCGACGCGGGCAACCCTCCCCGATCCGAAGACGGCAGCGTAGACTTTCGGGAAGACTTTTTCGGACGCGAAACCAACCTTACCGTCTCGGGACAGCTCGAAGGCGAAACGCATGCACTCGCGCTGGGTGAGATTTATACGTTCGGTCCATGCTTCCGGGCGGAGAACTCCAACACGACCCGCCACCTTTCGGAGTTCTGGATGATCGAACCCGAAATGGCGTTCTATGATCTTGAAGACAACATGGACCTGGCCGTGGCATTCGTGCGATACCTGTGCAATTATGTCCTCAACAACTGTGCTGACGACCTGGCCTTCCTCGCCAACCGGCTCGCCGAGGAGGAACGATCAAAGCCGCAGGATCAACGCAGCGAAATGGGTCTTATCGAAAAGCTGAAGTTTGTTGTCGAGAACGACTTTGAACGGCTCACTTACACAGAAGCCTTCGAAATACTTAAGAACTCCACACCGAACAAGAAAAAGAAGTTTCAGTTTCCCGTTGAAACCTGGGGTGTCGACCTGCAGTCGGAACACGAACGGTTCCTGGTAGAAAAACACTTCAAGAAGCCGGTGATCCTGTATAACTATCCGGCCGACATCAAGGCATTCTACATGAAACAAAACGACGACGGTTGCACCGTTGCAGCAATGGATGTTCTGTTTCCGGGTATCGGCGAGATCATCGGTGGTTCAGAGCGGGAGGCAGACTACAACAAACTGCTAAACCGCATCCGCCAACTTGGCCTTCCGGAAAAAGAACTCTGGTGGTACCTGGACCTGCGCAGATTCGGATCCGCGCCTCACAGTGGATTCGGATTGGGCTTTGAACGGATGATGCAGTTTGTCACAGGTATGACCAATATCCGCGACGTAATTCCTTTCCCCCGTTATCCGGGTAACGCCGACTTCTAGACACAGCTACGGATGCTGGCGGAATGCGAGCAGTGGAATCCGACTTTGGAAAGCCAGCTTGCGGGTAAGACTCCTGTCAAACAGTTTTTCATAGACGCTGTGCTCGTGAGTAAACGTCGCGAGAAGATCGCCTGATGTTTCCTTTACATACGCCTCCACAGCCCTGTCGACATCCCGGTCAGCCACAACCTTTACTTCAAAGCGGTCGTAGTCGACCCTGGCAATCGCTTCGCGAATTCGCGACTCAGCAGCTGCCACATCCTTCGCGTTGGATGCAGCATGGAAGATATGCACGGTCGATTCAAAGATTTTTACGAACGGAAGCATGGTGGCGAGCTCATCGTCGATGTGCATCAGGTCAGTAGCATACACGAGTCTCTTGATGCCATTGAATTCTGCAAGTTCAGGAACGACCAGCACGGGGATGTGACTGATCTCGATAAGTGACGCCGTATTGCTTCCGAGGACAACTTTCTTTAACCCGTTGGCGCCTCGCGTTCCGATCACAATCAAACCTGACCGAAGCTTTTTCGCTTCATTCTTTACCGTCGCGTTAAACGATGACCCTTGCACGATCCGATGCTGGAGCGGTTTTGTCGTCTTCAGTTTCCCGGCAAGTTCCGCCGTCAGCAATTCCATGTCTTCCTTAGCGACGTGCATGAGTTCTTCTTCCAGCGCTTCGAGCCTTAGCCTCATACTTGCACGCGTGGGCTGAATTACCGTCACCACGTGGAGCAGGGTAAGGGTGCCATCCAGCTTATTTGCGAGCTTGATGGCATAGTCGATGGCAACGCGTGAAAGGTCAGAAAAATCGGTCGGTACAAGGATATTTACCATTGGCGATCAGGTTTCAAATTCTAAAATAGCGTTTTTGTCCCTATCCGCATAGCGAGACATTTTGGACGGCACGAAAAACTCTGCACCCCTTGCGGCATCGCCGTAAAATTCGAACATTGTGCTTCATCGAAGTTATGGGTAAACGCACCTTTGCGAGTGACAACTATGCCGGCGTGCATCCGGCAATTCTCGAGGCTTTGATCCAGGCGAATGAGGGTCACGCTCCATCCTACGCGTCCGATGCATATACCCAACGGGCTGTCGGACGGTTCAAGGAATTGTTTGGCGAAGACGTCGAGGCCTTTTTCGTTTACAACGGTACGGGCGCAAACGTGTCGGCGTTGTCCGCAATGACGCGGTCTTATCACGCGATCATTTGCTCGGAGCTTGCACACATAAATGTTGACGAATCAACGGCTCCGGAACACTTCACCGGATGTAAGCTGTTGCCCATACCCACTGACGATGGTAAGCTTTATCCACATCAGATCGAAGACCGGATTCAGCGTATAGGTGATCAACACCATGCGCAGGCAAAGGTCATCTCCATCTCGCAAAGCACAGAATACGGAACCGTCTATACCATTGATGAAGTCCGCGCAATCGCTGATACGGCCAAACGGCACAACCTGCTCCTTCACATGGACGGATCCAGGATTTCAAACGCGGCCGTGGCGCTTAATGCCCCCTTTCGCGCATTTACGCGCGACGCGGGCGTCGACGTGTTGTCGTTTGGCGGCACCAAAAACGGGTTAATGTTTGGCGAGGCCGTGTTGTTTTTCAACCCGAAACTCGCGTCCGACTTTCCCTTCATCCGAAAGCACGCCATGCAACTACACTCCAAGATGCGCTTTATCGGCGCTCAGTTCGACCGGCTCCTGGCCGATGATCTGTGGGCTGTGAATGCACGCCACGCCAATCATATGGCACGCGAACTCGCAACGCGAATTGAAAAGATCAATGGTGTTACCATCACGAGAAAAGTTGAAGCCAATAGCGTCTTTGTTATCCTCCCTCCTGTCGTTGCTTCAAAGGTGCAGGAAGAATACTTTTTCTATCCGTGGAATGAAAAGATCAATGAATACCGCCTGATGTGCGCATTTGATACGACGCTGGAGGATATTGAGGATTTTGTGAAAAAACTGGAGAAGGCAATGATAACTTCACCAATTCGCAGGTAATGTTTCTGTAGAGACGCAAGGCGTGCGTCTCTATTGGGAGTTTAACGCTTCAGGAATTTGAATACTCCTCGATACTGGGAGACGTTGTCCCGAATGGAGAGAAAATAATAGCCGGGTGCGAAATCCTTGACGGTCACCCGCATTTCATGGTCGCTGATGGTTTCGACCTCCGGTCGAAGTTCGTTGCCGATTATGCTATGCACTGAAAGGCTGACGTCAGATGCTTTAAAGTCGCCGAGTTGGACGTAGAGGTAGTCGGGTGTGGGGTTGGGGTGCAGCTTGATACCGGCGCCTTCCCTCGCCTCGGTGCCATAAGAAAGGTCTGAGCCCGGCTGCCCTTCAGATTGGGCGGAGGCCGAAATCATCCCCAGGGATAGTACGATCAACAATAATGAGCGTAAAATCATCGTTCTATAGGCAAACTCTTTGAATCCTCTCTGGATATACGGCAAATTCCGCACCAAAGTTCCGACTTTTCCACGAACTGTGGTACGGTGACGCGTTCACCATATTAGATACCATTAAGGTCGGAAAAGTTTAGGCGCGTTCTGAAAATTTTGGAAAAAATTCCCGTTTTGGGGTCGAAAAAACGCCCAACCTACCTAAAAGCCTGCGGAAGGTACTCTATGAGGTCCGAAGCAATCAGTCCCTCCGTTCCCTTATCGGCCGCCGCCACATCCCCAGCCCGTCCGTGAAGGTACACGCCCATGATGGCCGTTTCCAGGGGCTCGTATCCCTGGGCCAGGATACCCGTGAGTATGCCGGTAAGCACGTCGCCACTGCCGCCGGTCGCCATCCCCGGGTTACCGGTGGGGTTGAAGTAGACATTGTCATCAGGACTGGCGATTGTGGAATAGGCACCCTTCAGCACCACGATAACTTTATGCCTCCGGGCAAATTCGCGTACAAGATTCAGCCTGGCGAAGTCGTCCGACCAGGGGCCCGCAAGCCGCTCGAATTCCCTGGGATGAGGCGTTAGAATGCTTTGCGGCGGAACGAGATCTATCAAACCCGCATTGGCGGACAGGATGTTCAACGCATCCGCATCGATGACCATGGGCTTGCGATGCTCCTCCAGGAACCGGCGGAACGCTTTGGCGGTCGCATCTGCGGTACCAATTCCTGGTCCTATGCCTACAGCGTCAGCCTCCACACCAGGCAGTTCAGTAATGGCGTGTGCCCCGGCATCAACGCGGGCCATTGCTTCGGGAACGGCAGTCTGGACGATCTGGTAACCACATTCAGGAACGTGAAGGGTGAGCAGTCCCAGCCCGGACCGCAATGCGGCACGCGCGCAAAGCACAGCGGCACCCATCTTGCCGTAGCCACCAGCCACGATCACTGCCCTGCCGTAGTCGCCCTTATGGCCAAACTTTGATCGTCGTTTTCGAATCCGCCGGACGTCCTTACGTTGAACCTGGTACGTTGTGGTCGTCACGTTGTCCAGGAAAGCATCAAGCAACCCGATGTCCACCACGTGCCATTCACCCGTGAAGGGATAACTGCCGGGAAGGTAAAAGGCAAGTTTGGGCGACTGAAACGTGACGGTGTAATGTGCCCGGACGATTGCACCCGTCGATGGTCCATCCACCATTAGCCCCGAGGGTATGTCGATGGCCACTCGTGTCGCTTGCGCGTCGTTTATTCGTTCAATCGCGTAAGCGTATATACCCTCTGGCTGACGGGATAGTCCGGATCCGAATATGCCATCTATGATGATATCGCATGCGCTGAAATCCATGGGATCACCCGGCTGGGTGACCTCCGCCACCGGAATGGCTTGAGGCAGTCTTTGACGATTGGTGTTAAAATCAGCCGACCCCTGTCCCTGCCCTTTCACAATCCACACCCTCACCGTGTAGCCCCAGTCTCGCAGCATGCGGGCGATACCCAGGCCGTCGCCACCGTTGTTCCCCGTGCCACACACTACCCCCACTCGTCGGCTGGCGTTGAAATGCTCTGCGAACCACACGACAAACGCGCGGCACGCCCGTTCCATGAGATCGATGGAAGCAATGGGTTCATTGCTGATGGTGAAGGCATCCCATTCCCTGATCTGGCCGGAAGAAAGTATCTTCAGCATGGGATCAAATATAGAGACAATAGGTCTAATCGCGTTTGGCATCAAGCCAGGCGACCTTCTGCTCGGGTTGATGCTCCTTCCCGATGATTGACGCGTATAAGTCGGGTCGCCTTGCTTTCCTATACCGGTATCCTCCCGCGCGGGTCAGCTTCTCCGGGGTAAGTAAGGCAGTACACAAATCGTCGCCCAGGACACGACATTCAGCAACTATGTCGCCGTAAGGATCGATGATCATAGAACAACCATTCTTCAACTGATCATCATCCATCCCGATCGGATTGGAAAACACGACATACACCGCGTTGTCGTACGCTCTCGAGGGCAGCCATTTCATAAGCCATTGTCTTCCCTTGAGTCCATCAAACTCCATGCGAAGGGTTGTCGGATCGGCTTCGCGGTTTTCCCACAGCTTTGGATCGACGAACCCGGCGCCCGGGCGTGTTGAAGGTGTACACATGGTCACGTGCGGCATAAAGATCACGTCAGCGCCCAGCAACGCCGTCGCTCTGACGTTCTCTATAATGTTGTTGTCATAGCAAATGAGAATTCCACATTTCCATCCCCGCAATGTGAATACACAATACGAATCACCCGGTGAGAGATTGGGATTTATGAAGGGGTGAAGCTTTCTGAAACTCGTCACATATCCTTCTTCGTCGACACATACATACGTATTGTATAATTTACCGTCCTTATCTTTCTCGAAAAGACCTGCAAGGACAGCAATGTTATGGCGTCGTGAAATTCCGATGAGGCGGTGTACACTCGGTCCATCAGGAACCATTTCAGCTACGGCAGTCAGTTGTTCACGCGAGAGATGACGCGCGAAAGAATACCCCGTTATGGAGCATTCATGGAAGGCTACTACAGACGAGCCTTCCGCGGCGGCTTTTTCCGCCAGTAATTCAATAACAGAAAGGTTGTACGCCTTATCGCCGCTCCTGTTTTCAAACTGCGCGGTCGATACCTTGATCGGATTCATATTGAATTTCAGGTAAGAAGTAGTTCAGCGATTTCCTCCCAGGTGTCTACCCTCCGATGTCTTGTTTGTAACCCGCTATTGTGAGGCTGACTGAAAAGGAAGGTGTCGCCTTCAAATTTATCCAGATTTTTGAGATGGTCGTCGATCATGATATCCGCCTTCACGATTTCCTTCGAGCCGCAAAACGCGATCTGCCGCCAGTGAATAAACGGAAAGTGTTCGTTCAGCCATTCGCGTTTGTCGCCAAGACTAGACGGAAACTCCATGGCTGCTGAGACGATAAAGATTTCGTATTGCTGATTTAACTGTTCCAGCACCTCGCGACTGCCAGGCACGACAGGGACCGTACGAAAGAATCCCCTGGTATTCGCGTGGCGATGGCCATGCGGGAAAGCCTTGAATTCCGGGAGTCCTTTGAGTTGCTCGATCTCTAGTCGAACTCCGGTATCCTTTTCATGGTATGCAATGAACTGTTTGTACACGTCCGCGAGGACGCCGTCCATGTCAACCGCAATTCTCTTCATGCTAAACCTGTCACAGGTTCCGCTTCTTGAGTTCGTCGACCGCGTGATTGGCAGCGCGGGCAGTTATCGCCATAAAGGTAAGCGTCGGGTTTTGCGTACCTGTGGATGTCATGCATGCCCCGTCGGTGACGAAGACGTTGGGGCAGTGATGCATTTGATTCCACGCATTCAACAAGGAAGTCTTAGGATCACGTCCCATACGCACGCCGCCCATTTCGTGGATGTCGGAACCGGGAGGCGCACCGGTATCGTTGGCCGTTATGTTTACAAAACCAGCTTTTTCAAACATTTCGCGCGATTGCTCCACATAGTCCTGCGTCATCTTATCGTCGTTGTCGGTCCACTCACACGAGATGACCAATTGGGGAATGCCATACTTGTCCTTAAGGTCCTCATGCAACCGGACGTGATTTTTTTCTATCGGGATCACCTCTCCCATCATCCAGCTGCTGATATGCCATGTGCCGAGTTTGGGATGCAACAGGTTTTCGCGGAGCTCATCACCAATCATTGAGGTGTCCGATGATGTCCCTCTTCCTCCTCCGATTCCAATCGCATAGCCCCTCAAAAAATCCATCTCCTGTTTGCGAACATTACGGAAGCGGGGAATATAGCTATGGCTTGGATTTCTGCCGGATGTCTTCTTGTCTTTGAATCCTTCGTAGATGGCGTTCGCCTTGCCGCGATAGTTGTGCCATGCGATGTACTTACCGAGCAGGCCACTGTCGTTACCGAGACCGTTGGGGAATCTTGATGATTTAGAATTCAACAGGATGGCATTGGTGTTCAACGCGGACGCGTTTACGAAAATGATCTTCGCATAAAACTCAATCATTTCCTTACTGTGACGGTCGATAACGCGCACTCCCGTAGCACGTCCCTTCTTATCATCATAGATGATGGAATGCACCACAGAATCGGGACGTATCGTAAGGTTACCCGTCTTCATTGCCCAGGGCAACGTGGACGAGTTGCTGCTGAAATATGCACCGTACACACACCCCCGATTACACATCGCCTGATTCATACACTTCGCACGCCCTTGCTGGGTGTGGATTGGTTGGGGATCGGTGATGTGTGCGCAACGCGCCTGGATGAGATGTCGATCGTTGTAGTGTTTCTTCAGGCTTTCCAGGAAGTGCTTTTCAATGCAACTCATTTCAAAGCCCGGCATGCATTCGCTGTCCGGGAGTTCAGGAAGTCCATCGCGGTTGCCGGCGATGCCAGCAAACTTTTCTACGTGCGCGTACCAGGGCTCAAGGTCTTTATAACGTATGGGCCAATCGACAGCAAAGCCATCGCGCGCGGGACCTTCAAAATCAAAATCACTCCATCGTTGTGTTTGCCGTGCCCACAGCAGTGATTTTCCTCCGACGTGGTATCCGCGAAACCAACGAAAGGGCTTTTCCTGGATGTAAGGCTGTTCATCTTCCTTCAACGCCCAGTGCAGGGTTGCTTCGTTCAGGAAGCGACCGCCGCCATAGCCCACTCTTTTGTCGAGCGGCACCGTTCCGCGAAACTCAAACTGCCAGGGGGCCTTGGACGCTGTGGGGTAGTCCTTGATGTGTTTCACGTCGCGTCCCCTTTCCAGCACGAGCGTCTTCAGCCCATTGTCGCAAAGTTCTTTTGCCGCCCATCCTCCGGAGGCGCCGGAGCCGATGACGACGGCGTCAAAGGTACGGTCCTTTATGGAGTCGATATTAAGATTAGCCATAGCCTCAGGAGTTAACATCTACACAGCCATAGTAATGGCCGGGTGCGACCTTGTAATTATGATAGTTGACCATCACCTCTTTGGAGGTGCTGAAACCGCGGATGGTTTCACGCTTGACGAGTTCGAAGAACTCGCTTTTATCCTTTTCGCCGGAGTCCGCAAAACTCAGGAGCATTTTCTTTCGCTGTTCCTGATCACACACAGTAAAGGATTTTCCGTGGGTGCTTTGGGCCAATGCGTTTAGCGCGCCAAGCTGCTTTTTTAAATTATCCTGGACTTCTTCTTCATAACACCGATCGAAGAGCGCAACGAGAAATTTGTCCACGCCGACAGACAGTGCACCAATGCTGTTACCCGGTGGTATGATCGTATCAGCGACAGCGGCGAGCAGGTCCTGTTCGGTTGAACTGAACACTGATAAACGGGCAGGCAGTGTTTCTGCTGTCCAGGCGTCCGCCCAGGCAGGCAAGGCTATGAGCCCGGCCGATGCCGCCATGAGGGTACGGATAGTTTCCCTTCGGTTCATGGTAGGTTGATAGGTGCAAACTTTCCCGAAGATAACCAATCATGGAAAACGATTGCAGCATTTATGACGAGTGGACGGTATCGCGGCCCTTTTTTAAATTTGGCAAACCTCAACCCTCGACTGCCATTATATATCATGGAAATGAAAACCAAGATATCAACTGCACTACTCGTATGTCTAGCGGCCTTTTCTGGCTGCAAGGATGACAATAACGATAGGGAAGTAGTAAAGCCATCAGAGAATCCGATAACAACTTTTATTGCCGGAGTGACCGGCTTCGAAATTCTCAGGGGGACGACGGGTCCCTGGGAATTTGGCGTTGTATTCAGCGCGTCTGTGCCCGGAAAGATTACCCAATTGGGCTCCCAGATGCCGGATCCTGGCAATTACCGCGTCTTAATTTGGGAATGGGATACACAAAAACTCACCAGGCAGAAAACAGTTGAGCAGACAACCCCGGGAACCCTGGCTCTCGCAAACGTAGAGCCTTTAGCTATCGAGCCTAACAAGAAATATGTTATCAGCATAAATAGCAGCGAATCTGGGGTAAACAAAGCTTTCTATTACGCGCACAAGATCGGCGCGGCTGAATACATGCCTTTCACGATAGGAAACATACTTATACAGGAAGCCTGCTACAAGGGAACCAGTGGGCCGGAATTTCCATCGACCGTGGTAGGAGTAAAATATGAACTCTACGGTTATCCTGAATTTACATTTATTCCTGACTAACCAGAACGCTCTTCAAACTAAGCCAGCTTACGCTCTATGAGAACGAGAACCTGGATACGATTTGTGCTACTGGCATCTCTGCCTGTCTTCTTAGGTTGTAAGGACGACGATAAGGAAATTACGCCTACGCCTAAAGAGCCTGAAAATCCAATCACGACCTTCCTGGAGGAAAGCGACGATTTGGCGGAAGGCACCCGCACATCAGGTCCCTGGGAACTGGGTGTATTGTTCACTGCTTCGGTACCCGGAAAAATCACACAAGTGGGTAGCAAAATGCCGGAACCTGGCAGCTATCGGGTTATCATATGGGACTATGATACCGAAGAAATTCTCAGGCAGAAGACCGTCGAACAGACGGCTCCGGGAATATTAAAGCTTTACGACATTGAGCCCTTGCTCATAGAAGACAATAAGAAATACATCATCAGTATCAATACCCGGGATTCAGGCGTGAATAAACCTTACTATTACGCCGTCAAAACGGGTGGAGGCGATTTCGTGCCATTTACCCGGGGAAGTATCCTGGTACATGAGGCGTGTTACACATCGACCAGTGCAGCAGAGATGCCCGCCGCGGTGACCGACGTAACGTATGAGTTGTACGGCTTCCCGGAGTTTACGTTCATCCCGGATTGATATAGCGCAAGCGTTACCGGATGCTTTCCGGTAACGCAAATGCAATGATCTTACCCGAAGGATCTTCTCTGTTGCCAGATACCGCGATTACAACGTATTGCCGACCGCCGCAGGAATATGTCGCTGGCGTGGCGTAGCCAGGCCCCGGGAGTTCTGTTTCCCACAAGACATCACCCGTTTTCTTGTCAAATGCCCGGAACTTATTGTCACGTGTGGCCGCGATAAAGACAAGTCCGCCCCCAGTCACCATCGGTCCTCCCCAGTTTTCCATTCCAGTTTCAGGAGCGCCGGGTGCCTGAAGGTCGGGGTAATTTCCGAGCGGTCGTCTCCAGAGGTATTCGCCTGTGTTAAGGTCAATAGCATTGAGCGTTCCCCACGGCGGCTTGATCGCCGGCTTTCGACTCGGTCCACTAAAGTGTCCGTACGCCGTTGTGTTGAAATAATGCGTAGTGGTATCCTCTTCAACGGCTATGCTATTGGAAGGCGACGACTCAGTTTTGATGTCAAAAAGAAATGCAATGATCGCGTCGCGGTTCCCTTCAAGGAAAGGAGCGAACGCAGGCATCCTGCCCGAACCGTTCTCGATCACTGTTAACACTTGCGCTTTTGACAGGCGATCAGGCACTCCGAGCAGGCTGGGGTACAGTGGTTCCTGTCCTGCTCTGTCCGGACCGTGACACGACGCGCAGTTCTGATAGTAAAATGCTCTGCCCCGTTCATATGTCGATTGATTGTCCTTTGGAGCACTCTTTCTCACGCGTTCAACACGCGCTACCTCTGGCGACTCATTCGCGTTGATGTAGAGTACAGACGATTCCGGATCGTAGGCAGCACCGCCCCATTCGGCACCGCCGCGTGTTCCCGGAAGCATCAATGTCCCTTTCGGATCTGGCGGTGTAAAAAGACCTTCATATCGAAGCGATGAAAGCGCATGAACAATTGAATCGCGAAAAGCCGGTGTCAAGTCGTTGATCTCTCCTTCCGTCATCTCCTGGCGCGCATAAGGCGCCGGATGTAGCGGGAAAGGCTGCGTGGGCCACGCTTCTTCACCCGGAATACGCGAGGGCGGCACAGCACGTTCCTCAATGGGAAACACCGGCTCGCCGGTTACGCGGTCGAACACATACAAAAAGGCGGTCTTGGAAATAAGTGCAACAGCATCGATAGTTTTTCCGCTGCGACGAATTGTGACGAGGTTAGCCGGGGCCGGCAAATCATAATCCCACAGATCGTGATGCACGGTTTGGAAGTACCATAACAACTTTCCCGTGTTCGCATCTAGCGCGACGAGGGAATTACCAAAGAGGTTCTGGCCTTTTCGATCAGCACCATAGAAGTCGTACGTCGGTGATCCCAGTGGCGCATATACAATGCCTCGTTTCTCATCAAGACTCATTCCGCCCCAGTTGTTCGCACCACCTGCGTATTTCCAGGCATCAGGCGGCCATGTATCATACCCCTCCTCACCGGGATGAGGTATAGTATGAAAGATCCATTTCCGTTCACCGGTGCGAACATCATAAGCACGGATGTGTCCGGGCGCGGCGTCATATAGTTCAGATACTTCACCGCCAATGATGAACAAGTCCTTCCAGATAATTCCCGGCGAAGTAGGAATTACCCAAACGCCTTCTTTGTCTGTGTCGAGATTTTTATTCAGATCAACGCGTCCGTTTTCACCAAACGTAGCAATGGCCTCTCCGGTCAACGCATTAACTGCGTACAGATAATGATCCGCCGTAAAAAGAATGCGCTTATCGCTACCGCTTTCCCAATACGTTACGCCTCTGCAATTGCCGCCACCCCGTTCACCCTGGAACGGATCGAACGACCAGACTTTCTCCCCTGTACGCGCATCGATGGCATACACATGACGCCGGGCCGACGTGGCATAGAGGAGTGTGTCAATGATGATCGGATTGCATTCATACTTACCAAGTCTCATGCCGGGTAGTGCATCAGCCGGATCGAATGTCCAGGCAATCTCGAGCTGTCCAACGTTGTCTTTGTTGATCTGCGCGAGTGAAGAATAGCTGGAACTGGCAGCATCTGCCTTGTACACGCGCCATGTGTCGCCTTCCCTCTCGTCACCCGAATCACACGAGACGACACCTGCGAACAGGCAGCCAACAACCACACACCCCAGAATGCGCCGCGAAATGGAATTCATAATGTTCGAAATCCCGTAAAAGAAGGCCCAACGTACGGAGGAAAGCAAGACCGTTCACGTAGGCCTTCTGCCTTCGCTATTCCCGGGAAGCGCTTTTGGATGTCAGCGAAGAAAGGAACTCGATCACATCACGGATTTCTCGCTTCGTAAGCAGCGTGCCCATAGGTGGCATGCTCGACGGCAGGTTTTCCCGTTTGCTAATGCGGGATTTTGCCACCACCAGTGGCTCCGCGTCGGAGGTTTTGAGGATCAACTGATCGGCACGTTCTTCCATGAGTGTTCCTGATACAGTCTGTCCATCATTCAACGTGAGCGTAACCATTCCATAGCCAGGTGCAAGGCGAGCGCTTGGCTCGATAAGCGCCTCGAGAAGTTGCTGACGCGTAAGCTTGTCGCCAATCTCTGTTAACGGAGGTCCGACCTCAGCTCCGGGGTCTCCCACCGTGTGGCATCGCGCACACTGTGCTGTCTCATGTCGGATGAAGATCATACGCCCACGCCTGGCATCGCCGCCGAACAACGTCTCACTGAAGGCCGCGACACCGGTTGTAGCCGTTGGCCTCAGGGAGGCAGCCTTGGCAATCAGCTGTTCCGAACGCGTTGAGTCAACCGCTTCGAGAAGATCAAGGGTCACACCGGGCGACAGTTGTTTGTTCACCGCGCGCTGGATCAACGGCTCCAAAACAGGGCCGCTCTTCGCCGCATCCATTGCACCCAGTGCACGAAGGAGTTCCTGTTGCTCCCGGAGTGTACCCTGGCGGAATACGGCATTTGCAACAGCCTGAAGGTTCTGCACGGACATCTCGACGTCATTCAGCAGGCTCAGCGCGGTTGTCCGCACAGATCCATCGCGATCTTCCATGGCGCGGCGGACGGCATCCTGCAATCCGCTGAACCTGAGCTTATGCAGTGCCTGTAGCGCCGCAACGCGAATGCCGGACGACGGGTGACGCTGAAGCATGGCAAACAGATCATTTTCATAGCCTTGTATGCCAAGCTCACTGATCATCTTAGCTGCGGCGATGGCCACTTCCTCTACATTGCTCTTTAGTAATGCGCCGGCCGGTCCGCTCACTTTGGCAATCACCTCAGCGGGATCGCGCTTTATTACGCCGCGGTATCTTCCGTCCACCCGATCAGTGACTGACGGCTCCGGCCAGGTTGCCAGTGTCGCCAATGCTTCGGCGCGCATTTCCGCGGGCGCATCTTCGCGTTGAGCAAAGGCCACCAGCGTTTCAAGTTCCTTTGTTCCGCCAACGCGCAAGCACGCGTTAATCGCGCGGCGCAATAACGGCTCGGAAGTAAAGCGGGGATCGTTCAGAGTCTCAGCAAGGGCCGGAAGTGCGGCTTCTATAGACCAGTCGTCATTGATTGCCCGAGCTGCTTCCGTGACGATGTATTCATCCTCATCCTTCAGGAACAATGCAACCTGATCGCTGGCCAGACGGCGAAGGACAAGCACCGCTGCGATTCTCAACGAACGGCTGGGATGGTTGACCAGTTCAGCCATGGGCTTCGCAAATCCTATCCTCGAAAGCGCGAGCACACCGGCGTGACGGATGTACACATCGCGGTCGCGATTGTCATCGATCATTCTCAGCAATGGCTCAATGGCAGGTGCGTACGCGATGCGTCCTAACGCCTGCGCGGCGAAGAATTTTACGCGCGGATTGTCGTGCTGCAGTAACGGTACGAGTGATTCGGCGGCTTTCTCGAACCGCTCATCACCGAGCACCTTTGCAGCCTGAGCGATAATTTCGGGGTCAGAGTCGTCCAGCAATTCAAGAAGGTCATCACCATAATCTTTGTTCTGGCGCATGAGTTGTCCCATTCCCCAGATGCCGTGAATTCTCGCCAGCTGATTGTCGGTTTGTTGAATGGCTTTCATGAAAGCCTCACGTCCCCTTTTAGCGCGGGACGCCAACTCAAACTGCGCCTTCTGCCGGATGCGCATATCGCCATAGAAGAGAAGATCGTATAGCACATCGACAGACTGGCTTTTGTAGTCCAGGGCCATGAGTCTTTTCGTCTCTGCCCGTTGTTCGGCCAGGTCATTCCTGTCCTGAGCCACATCAATTTTCCAGACTCTGCCGTAATTCTTTGTGCCCCATCCATTCACCCAGTCGGCCACATAAAGCGCCCCGTCAGGACCAAAGCGTATCCCTGTCGGGAGGATTCCGCTGATCACATCCTTTTCGTCCTTCAATTTGAAGGACGCTCCTTCCGGTTCCAGTCGAAATGCCCAAATGTGAGAGCGCGTAGGATTGCCTACGAACTCCACGAGAAAGAAGGTATTCTTCCATTCGGACCCCAGGGCTGTTCCGGGATTATATGCCATACCCGTAGGCCCATTGTGATAGTTGATGATTGGCGGAATGATATAGGCTGCCTGTCCCTCCCATCGCGGCTTGTACAGCTCTTCATCCATCCACACCTTGTACGTGTTGTTTTTCGGATCGGTATACTTGCCATACTGCCAGTTGGCGCGCCATCCGGCATCATGTCCTTCAACGATGTGAACAAGACGTTCGCTTTCACCGGGATGATCACCATCGTTGTCTGAGGAGATGATGTTGCCGTATTCATCGAACACAAATTCATGCGTGTTTCGAAGACCGGCAGCAAACACTTCGAAATCGCTGCCGTCGGGATTAGATCGAACGATAATACCCTGGTTGGGATATTTGAATTGTCGTCCATCGGGTGTCGTGATATTCGCGCCGATGTCACCGATGCCCCAGTATATCTTACCGTCCGGACCTTCAACGATGCCCGACATCCCGTGACCACTGAATCCGATGTGAACGGCGTAACCATGACTGATGGATACTTTCTTGTCCAGCACGCCATCACCGTTCGTATCCCAAAGCCGCCAAAGGTCTGGTCCCACGCCTACGAATACATCTTCATCGCGAACGAGCAATCCTCCGGCAACATCAGTGATCTCTTCGTTGAAATCCTTGAGTATACGTTCCGAGATATCGGCTTTGCCGTTGCCATCCGTGTCGGTCAGTCGCCACACCTCTTCCTGTTCCACTGCGAGATCGCGCCAGTCGTGCGACCCATCGCCGTTCAAATCCTTTAACCATTCGTTTTCCTTGCTCTTTTCCGGTGCAAAGGTGCTGCGAAGAAAGGCGCGCCGATCTTCGACGGATTGCAAAGCGATAGACGGTGTCATCCAGTGCCTGAATCCGCGGATGTCAAACTCGGAGTTTTTCTGACGGTTGGTACGTGTAAGGTAAACGCGACCCAGGTCGTCTACCGAGAGCGCTACGGGATCTGGTGCGAGCGAATCGGATGCCCAGAGGTCAATCGTGAGTCCCGGCGCAAGTTCGATGGCGAGGCTTTCCATCACTGTCTTGGCCATCTCTTCTTCCATTGCAGGATCTGCTTTGACGGCTACCGGAGTTTCTTTGGGGACGCGATTACAGGAAATGGCCGCCATCCAGATAATGGGCAGGGCGAGAACCAGACTGCGGAGGTTCATGTCAAATCATTCAATTGAAAGTGGATACAAAGGAACAATTATAGACAAAAACCCGTCAAGGGAAAACAATGTATCCGGGTGTCACCGGTCCACTTCACCAAGAACAATGTCGATAGAGCCCAGGATGGCGATTAGATCGGCTACAAGGACACCGCGGGCAATTTCTGGCAGCACTGAAAGATTGACAAAACTTGCTGAACGGCATTTGCAACGGAAAGGAATGTCGCTGCGACCATCGGCGCGGAAAAAGAAGCCCAATTCCCCTTTTGGCATTTCACCCCGAATGTAAAAATCCTGTTTGGCGGGCCGAATCTTTTTAGGCACCATAGCCTGCGGATCGAAGTCGCGCGTTCGCTTGTGGTCTGTCAGAAGTCTGTCAATGCATTGTTCAACGATGTACAGCGACTGATAAATTTCTTCCAAACGTACCCATGTTCTGTCCCAGCAGTCGCCAACGGTTCCCATCTTTCCTTCGCCTATGGGAACGGAAAATTCCAATTCCGGGTAAACGGAATAACCGTCAACCTTGCGGAGATCAAAGCGAAGGCCCGACGCGCGAAGCATTGGACCTGTAACACCGCAGTTGATGGCGAGGTCGAGGGGAAGCACGCCGACATTCGCGGTACGTTCAACAAAGATCTTATTCTCGACAAGTACTATTTCGAGTTCCTTGAGTTTCGGTTTGAAATAATTGACAAACTCGCGGCAACGTTCTTCAAAACCAATAGGGAGGTCGTAATACAGACCGCCGATCCAAATATAGTTGTAAAGAAGTCTTGCGCCGGATGCCCATTCAAGAAGCCGGAGAATGTGTTCGCGATCGCGCATGATCCAAAAGAACGGCGTGAACGAACCGATGTCCATGCCGTATGTACCGATGGCGATCATGTGCGACGCAATGCGGTTGAGTTCGGCGACGAGGACACGAATGTACTCAAGCGCTTTGGGTTCTGATCGGGAATTCCAAAAATTGGCTCCAAAAC
>QGUY01000303.1 GCA_003242315.1 Bacteroidota bacterium | reverse complement strand
ACCGGGACTAGCTAACCACCAGCGTCTTCTGGGTATAATCGAGCGTTGCCACTTTGATCACATCACCCTTATTTACGGTGATGATCATTTCGCGTTCAAACCGGGAGTCGTAGCCGTTATGCTCGTATTGTGTCATATTGCCCCGCGGGATACGGAGCTTGCCGGAAAACCATTCAGCCTTCACACCTTCAGGACCGGCCTTCTTGAATACTGTTTTCAGCGTGCATTTTTTGGACTTTGGACCAAATAGAGAGCGGTTCTCAATGTCGCCTTCAATGTCGGTGAGGAACAACTGGCCGTCGCGGATGGCCCAGCTGGCAATGTAGCCGCGTCGGCACACATCAAGAGAATAGAACGGAGGTCGCTTTTTTCGATTTTTTGCCCAGTAATCTTCAAGGGGGTTGGTGTAGAGATCCATCGTTTCACCATCCATCACAATGATATCCGCTTTTTGTGCCGCCATGTCTGCTCTCCTTTCGTTCTGACATAAAATAAACATCCATCACGGAACTATGCCCGATGTTGTCCGCTACCGGGATATAAAGCCGACCAATGCGCGGCGGAGACGATTTTCTGTCTACCTCTCAAGCCTACACCAGTGTGGACAGGAAACCACATATATGCAACACCCACTAAATACTAAAGTGCTCGACTGCAAATGATTACTGCGGTCGGAGCAAAACACATACCACCACCGGGGGATAAAAAATCGCGAAAGGGCTAAACCAAAGTGCCAGGATTTTGTCCTTCTGACGGTATTTTTCTTTAACTTAAATCAAGGCTTTAATTAAACCCGTCATGTCCCCCGCATTTTGCAGGTATGGGCTCACTTTCCTCGGCCTGATCTTGTTCAGTCAAACCTACGGGCAGTTGTTACGCAACTCGACCCCCATAATCCTTTCGCAAAGACCCCTCGAAACCGAAAGCGGCCAACCCCTGACAATACAGTTTTCTGACTTAACTGTCATCGATTTGGACGATCATTACCCCAACGGTTTTACTATGACCCTATACGAGGGCAAAGACTACGCCGTTTCCGGGACGACCATAACACCAGACCGTGATTTTCACGGCATCCTCAGGGTGCCGGTGACGGTTAACGACGGCGAGGCCGAGAGCAGGCCATTCAACCTTCGGATTACTGTGAAGGAACCGAAAAACATAGCCCCCGTCATCACCGGACATATCCCGCTCACCATTGAGGAAAATACATCAATAACACTCACCCTTTCGCAACTAACGGTTAACGATCCGGATAATGACTATCCTGACGACTTCACTCTGGAAGTGTTCTCCGGAAATCATTACAGACGTGATGGCACACGTGTAACACCCGATCCAGGATTCACAGGTACCCTTTACGTCGAAGTACGCGTACGTGACGGCAGGGACTATAGCGAACGATTCGTAGTTCAAATTAGCGTGATACCGGAAAATGTTCCACCTACGATCACTGCCCAATCGCCAATAAGCATCGAAGAGAATACATCAGTAACCTTGTCGCTGAACCACCTTACGATCGTCGACCCGGACGATACCTATCCGCAGGACTTTACACTGAAAGTGAGCACCGGCCCCAACTACACGTTGGCCGGTACTACCATCACGCCCGCAAGAGACTACACCGGCGTACTCACCGTTAATGTGAGAGTGAACGATGGGATTGACGACAGCAACGTGTTCCCGTTAAAGATCACAGTATATCCAGCGAACGTGGCGCCGGTGATTACCGGACAGGTTGCACTCACCATGGTAGAAAATACTTCATTGACCTTGTCGCTGTCGCACCTGAAAGTAACAGACCCTGATAACAAATACCCTGACGACTTTACCCTTACGGTGCATTCAGGTGCAAACTACCAGGTGTCCGGCACCACGATCACGCCTGCGAGGGATTTCACGGGCACGCTCCAGCCCGAGGTTAGTGTCAACGATGGAAAGGCGAACAGCAATCGATACAAACTGCAGGTGAAAGTCACACCTGCCAATCGCCCACCGGTAATTACCGGTCAGCAACCCTTGTCGTTTGCAGAAGACGGTTCCATCGAGTTGAAACTCGCACATCTCATTGTCAATGATCCGGACAATAAGTATCCGGACGATTTCACGCTGCAAATTCTCCCGGGATCGGGCTATACCGTGAAGGGAAACAAAATAAGCGCGCCACGCGACTTCCATGGTCAGCTAAAGGTACCTGTGACTGTAAACGACGGTGAGTTTACCAGCGCACCATATGAGCTTACCATCACCGTAACTCCGGTGAACGACGCGCCTGTAGTTACGTTGGAAAAGGGCCCCATAACATACTTCGTAGGTAAGCAACCTGCTGCTATTACCCAGACGGCGGAGATAACGGATCCCGACAAGGACGCTATCACTGTCGCAGAAATCGCCTTCGACGCTATGACGTATCGCGTGGGTCGGGATATGTTGCACTACGATAAATCCGAAACACCAGGTATCAATGGCATATTTGATCAGGCCGAAGGCATCCTGTACCTCATTGGGAACGCCCCCACTTCTGATTATACAAAAGCATTGCGTAAGGTGACATACAGTTTTGTCGCAGGTGAAAACGAAATCAGCTCCGACAGCATTAAGCTCGTGCGAATCAAAGTGAATGACGGACTTCTGTACAGCGAGCCTGCCACTCGAGAAATCGAACTCATTCAGGGCGTCGCGCTGGACATCCCCCAATGGTTTACACCTAACGGCGACCTTAAGAACGAGACATGGAAGATCACGTCGTTAAATTCCAGCGACGAATACCCTGAAGCGCTCATCCGCGTGTACAATATGCGGGGCACACTCGTGTTTGAAGCCAAAGGTCTTAACAATGAATGGGACGGACGCCACAATGGCCTGGAACTGCCCACGGATACGTATTACTATACGATAAATCTGAATGATCCATATGTCAATGCTTCTTTCAAGGGCACGGTTACAATCATAAGGTGAGTCCGAATTTCTCACTCATAGCGATCGCCTCAGGATAACCGGCATCTGCATGCCGGATTACACCAAGTGCAGGATCAATGTGAAGGACCCGACGAAGGCACTCCTCCGCCCGATCCGTGCCGTCAGCAAGGATCACCATGCCCGCATGCTGAGAGTATCCCATGCCAACGCCACCTCCATGGTGAAAAGAAACCCACGTCGCGCCTCCGCTGGTATTTCCCATCAGGTTGAGTAACGGCCAATCCGACACTGCATCGCTCCCATCCGCCATGGCCTCTGTTTCCCGGTTAGGGGACGCCACTGACCCACAGTCGAGATGATCTCTTCCAATCACAATTGGCGCCTTCACGGCCCCCGATCGAACGAGTTCGTTAAAGATAAGCCCCGCCTTCTGTCGCTCACCAAGTCCCAGCCAGCAAATCCGCGCAGGAAGACCCTGAAAGGAAACGCGCTTTCGCGCTTCTATTAGCCACCGATGAAGGGCTATGTTTTCCGGAAAGGCTTCCATCAGTGCATTGTCGGTAGCGTAGATGTCTTCCGGATCTCCCGAAAGGGCGACCCAGCGGAACGGTCCCTTGCCTTCACAAAACAGCGGGCGGATATACGCCGGGACGAACCCGGGAAACGAAAACGCATCCCTCTCTCCTCCTTCCAGGGCAAATTCGCGCAGGTTATTTCCGTAATCAAACACTACGCTCCCGCGTCGCTGAAGTTCAAGCATAAAATGAACATGACGGGCCATACTCTTCAGCGCCAGCCGCTTATATTCAGCGGGATCGGTGCGCCTGAGCGCTGCTGCCTGAGCCAGGCTCAGGCCGTTCGGCACATAGCCATTCACAGGGTCGTGCGCTGACGTTTGGTCGGTTAGGATGTGCGGAACCAGGCCATCATCCAGCAGCCTCTCCAGCATGTCGCCCGCGTCCGAAACCAGCCCAATTGACAACGCCTCTCCTTTTCGGCGCGCTTCCATAACCCACGCCCTCGCCTCTTCATAGGAATCAGTCATTCGGTCGAGATAGCGCGTCTCAAGGCGCTTACGGATCCGATCCGGGTCAACGTCAGCGCCAAGAAATATGGCACCCGCCATAGTAGCGGCCAGAGGCTGGGCGCCGCCCATTCCTCCGAGTCCTGCGCTCACCAGGAGCTTACCTTTGAGATCGCCGTTAAAATGTCGTGCGCCGCACGACATAAACGTCTCGTAGGTACCCTGCAAAATGCCCTGGCTGCCAATGTAAATCCAGCTACCGGCCGTCATCTGGCCGAACATGATAAGGCCTTTTTCTTTCAATGCATTGAAATGTTCCCACGTTGCCCAACGAGGCACGAGATTACTATTGGCAATGAGTACACGCGGAGCTTCATCATGAGTTGGGATGATGCCAACGGGTTTACCCGACTGGATCAGAAGGCTCTCATCGTCACTTAAAGAAAGCAGGGATTCGATAATCTTCAGAGCGGCTTCAGGATTTCGCGC
>QGUY01000040.1 GCA_003242315.1 Bacteroidota bacterium | reverse complement strand
GATTTGCGATTAGTGATTTGCGATTTGTTGTTCCTTAGTTCAGCTTGAAGACAATCGGAAGCACCATCTTTTGACGTACGGGCTTACCTCTTTGCTTTCCGGGCTTCCACTTCGGAGCGTTCTTAACGACGTTTACGGCAAGTTCATCGCAGCCGGCGCCAATACCCTTGATGGCTTTGACGTCAGTGAGTGAACCGTCCTTCTCAACGACGAACTCTACGAATACACGACCTTCGATACCCATACGGCGGGCCTGTGCCGGGTACTTGCCTTGCATGGCCTTAGCCACGTATTCATAGAACGCATTCATGCCGCCGATAGGAGCCGCTGTTTCTTCCACCACGAGGAAGATTTCGTTCGGGTCTTCCTTTTCAACTTCCTGCGGCTGGATGGTAATCACCTCAACCTTAGTTTCTTCGGTGATTTCGTTATCCATGTCGATTTCGATCTCCTCCTCAATCACCTCTTCATCAGGAACCTCAACGATCTGGGGCTGCTGTACTTTCGGGGGAGGTGGAGGCGGCTGCTCCGTGGGAGGCACCTCAATGATCTCTTCGAAGACGTTATTATTGCGGGCAAGATCATCCACATCGGATCTGTCGCGGACCTTGTATTCAAAGGCGAATACAGCGATCAAGAGAGCGACCACAAGCCCAATATTGAAAAACAGCCCGCTTTTCTTCGTGAGATCGGCTTTTTCGGTCTTCTTGGGTTCCATAGGTTTAGATTTTTACCGATAGAATACCAAAGTTAGCAAATAGTCACAGTTTTGAAACACAAAAACTGATTTTAGGCCTATTTCCGTGCTCCGTAGAACAGGGTAATAAAGAGCGTGGGATACACAGAATAATTTCGCGCCTCGGGAACCAAAATAATTTCGCTTGTATACGCATCCACGAGGAACCCAGCCTCAAAGCCCGTTACCTGGTTCTTATTTGTCCCCAACTCGAAATTCAGAGCGGCCTTGAGATTGCCTCCCAGCTTCAGCTTTGAGTCGCCTATGCCCTCGAAGAGACGCCCGGTGCCATAGATTGAGATGACGTCCATGCCGGGCTTGTACTGCTCGTGAATGGTAAAGCCATATCCACTGTCCGAAGCACGCTCAACGTAGTAAGGTGCGACGACTCCGATGGAGGGGCCTGCGGCAAATACCGCTTTGATCTCAACGCCCTGTTGAGGCGCCTTTTTGAAAAGGATAAGATCGCGACCGTACTGCAGCCGGATCGCGTACAGGTAGTTGCTTTTTCCGAGGATGAAGAAGTTGCCGGTAGTAGTAGAGTTGACCTTGCGCTCCTGGGGGTGCTTCACATTCATGATCTCCAGGCCGAAGGTTTCGAGCTGACGGTCTGTAAGCTTCCGCGCCTTCTTGAAAACGAACCCGCCAATGAGGCCTCCTGAAGTATTCTTGTTAATTCCCCACGTAAACTCCGATTGGTATTCGTAGCTGTCCTGCGTTTGTGCATGAACGGGGGATACGACCAGCGCCACCAGACCCGCGGCGATCAAGCATGTGAAGATTCTAGCCAACATACCAAATGACTTCCTTAAAGTTATGATTTAATACCATACCGCAAAAGGGAATTAATGGTTTGCCATGGGAAATGCATTTCCTGCATTGTCCGGCAACTTCGCATAGCGGATTAGTCGTACCAGAGACCCGCTTCTCCCTTGTCGTACCGGGGTTTGCCTACCTTTTGCTTTACGTGCTCCGGCTGGGTATCATTCTTCTTGAATGTCTTTGTCCACCATAACTTGAAACCGGTGAGCGCGTCCTTTTCGCCCTTGACGTTGTTCTTGTTGATCTTGACGAACCGGGCGTCAGGGTGGAGGTCGCTCTTGCTGAAGAGCTTGAATTTGCTCATACGGATATTACCCTGATACGCCGATGCCATAGCGAATGCGCGTCCGGGTTCGCGCACCTTCAGCGCATCGTCGGCACCGCTCGGGTTTCGGACGTACTTGTACGCAACGGTCCGGCTCCGGATTTCTGCGACATCGAAAGTATTCTTTTCGGGCTTCGCCTTCTTCAAAGCCTCGTCAGCAGCATTGGGATTGGGCACATAGCTCCTGCCGAATCGCGTCAACCGCACGTTGCCCTTGTAGCGAAATGCGGCCACATGCACATCAGAAGGTGGCTTGCTTTGGATGGGCTTTTCTTTGTTGTTCCAAAGTTGTCCACTCACGCTCTTCCCGGTGTTCCGGTGTTCAAGGGGCCTGCCGCCCTTGATGTTACCCTGAAAGATGGCTTGCGTTCGGATGGTCCGCGGAGGGGCCTTGCCGACCAGCGGTTGACCGTCGTTGTTCCACCCTTCACGACTTACACTTTCGCCGGCGTTTCTGGGCTTGAGCGGTCGTTTCAGTTTCATATTCCCCTGGAATGCACCCGCGCGTGCGTCGGTGTTGGTCGGTGGCTTGCCCTGGATAGGCCGCTCGTTGTTGTTCCACAGGACGCCGCTCTTGCTCTTTCCTGCTCGTCGCGGCGTGAGTGGTGGCCTCCACTTCACATTACCCTGAAACGCTCCGGCGCGGATATCTGACGCCGATGCGGGCTTGGGAGGCAGCGGTTGTTCTTTGTTATTCCAGAGCACGCCACTTCGGCTCTTGCCAGCTCTTCTGGGTGTAAGCGGTTCACGCCATTTCATGTTGCCCTGGAAAGTACCCGCACCGAGACTGGCACCCGATGGCTGCCTTGTTGGAAGTGGCTTGCCTTGATTATTCCATAGCCTCCCACTGCGACTCTTGCCGGCGCGCTGGGGCGTAAGCGGTGTTTGCCTCTTGGTACGGACAGTGAGTCCTCCGACACCAATGATCCCCATGCCCGGCGGCTTGCCCGCGAGCATTGCCCCTGGCCTCTTTTCGCCCGGTACCGTTGCACTTTTGTATCCCGTTCCTCTGCGATGGGGATGCATTCTGCGGTCGCCAGAGCGTGGCTCCGAGGCTTGTATGCGGGTCGGCAGCCGGCCGCCCGTCTCTATTTGTGTTCGGGGATCGGTTCTCCGGATTCTCCTTCCTGTTATGTCGCCTTTCCAGGCTTTCGGCGTTCGTACTCCTGTGGACAGCACCTGGGAGTATCCACGATAAGGCTTATCGTCGCCCACGCGCTTGCGTCCTCGGTAAGGATCACGTGGCTGGACGATGGGCTGAGCGGGTGTCTGATAGTTCTTGCCCCGCGGAAGCCTTCCTGCCGGATCGGTGAGTCGTGCCTGATCGCCACGCTTATGCTTTCGGGAGAAGCGCGCGATGGGATTAATGCTGGTATGACGGATGTACGCGCGCGAAGCCGAGCGAGGGGTGACGCGTTTTTTTCCTTTGCCGTTGTCACCAGGGTCACGTTGAACAGCCTTGAGATAGGCGAGTTGGGCCTTGTTGGAGTACACGTTGCTTGCCTTTCCGGTAGCCGACCGCACGTGTACGCGACGACCATAAATGCCGTTGCTCCACGCTCTTTGCGTATCGCGGGGGCGCGAGCTCATTATCGGCGCCACCGGCTTTCCGGGCCGATCGCCATCACGGACTCTCGCTGCGGCGCGGGCCGCCTTGGGAGCTGGGTAGGCAGCGTTGGCGCGCTCGGCGGAGGACTTGTTTTTTGTCCTCACACGACGTCCTGCCACGTCCCTGGTTCGGGGACGATCACCCTGCTTATCGCGCGTTTTTATCCTGGTTTCGCGGATTTTCCCCGTATTGCGTACGGGCCTGTCGCCCCGGCGTTCCTGGGAGTACGCGGGCGCTCCGAGCAAAACGACGAAAACGGCGAGGATTAAAATCCTGAAAAACCGGCGAAAAATGGCATTATGATCCCTGTGCCTGTCCAAAAAAATAGGGCGTGTTAACCTGCTAATTTACCTAAAATTTCATCAACTCCCGGATTCCGGCCCTCAAGCGTCCTTTTGGCAGGAAGTTCTGCTCCAAAGAGGCGGCGAACGGCACAGGGGTGTCCAGCGAGGCCACCCGAATGACCGGAGCATCGAGGTACCGGAAGCACTTTTCGGCTATCCAGGCGGCCAGTTCAGCCCCTATCCCTCCTGTTAACGTATCTTCATGGAGGATCAGTACACGACTTGTCTTTTTCACGCTTTCGCCGACGGTTTCCTTGTCCCAGGGGAGAAGGCTGCGCAGGTCGACAATCTCTGCGTCGATACCCATTTCTTCCACCACTTCGCTCGCCCAGTGCACGCCCATGCCGTACGTTATAATGGACATGTCGTCACCGGATCGCGCAACTCTTGCCTTGCCGATTTCTATGGTGTAATAGTCTTCCGGCACGGGTCCCGTCAGCGAGCGATACAGGTACTTATGCTCGAAATACATTACCGGGTTGGGATCTTCGAACGCCGCGCACAGCAGTCCTTTGGCGTCGTATGGTGTAGCTGGATAGACAACCTTCAAGCCGGGCGTGTGAAAAAACCATGCCTCGTTGCTTTGCGAATGAAAAGGCCCTGCGGCTGTCCCGGCACCGGTCGGCATGCGGATAACAACATCAGCATTCTGACCCCATCGCCAATGTATCTTGGCCAGATTGTTCACAATTTGATTAAACCCTTCAGTGACAAAGTCGGCGAACTGCATCTCCACCATCGCCTTCATTCCCTTTATCGAAAGTCCAAGTGCAGCACCGACCACAGCGGCTTCGCAGAGTGGCGTGTTGCGCACGCGATCCGCACCAAATCCAGTCAAAAATCCATCCGTGACTTTGAAAACGCCGCCATACTCAGCAATGTCCTGTCCCATGAGCACGAGTTCAGGGAAGCGTTCCATACTTTGTCGCAATCCTTCCGAAATCGCGTCGATGAATCTTCGCTCGGGATGATTGCCAGGTGGCGGGTCGATGGCTTTGGTTGCGACGGGAGCGTATACATCGGCCAATTCCTGCTCCGTGTCAGGTTCGATCGCGGGCTCTGAAAATGCACTCAGCCCCTCGTCAATCCATTTTCGGATTCTCTCGCGAATGGCTTTGATATCCTCATTGCCAATGATGTTTTCTCTGAGCAGATATGCTTCATAGTTATCGATAGGATCCTTTTCTTTCCATGCTGCCAGAAGTGATGGCGGTACATATTTAGTGCCCGACGCCTCTTCATGACCCCGCATGCGAAAGGTCATGCACTCAACGATCACCGGTGCGGCATGTTCGCGAATGCGTTCTGCAAGGGTACGGATCGTTTTGTAGACTTCGAGTACGTTGTTGCCGTCAATCGTTATCCCCTCGATTCCGTAACCCGGTGCTTTTGCGGCCAGCGACTTGCATTTGAACTGCTGGTTATTTGGTGTTGAGAGGCCGTACCCGTTGTTTTCAATGACGAAGATGACGGGGAGATCCCATACGGCGGCGAGATTCACGGCTTCGTGAAAATCACCTTCGCTCGTACCTCCATCGCCATTGAATACGGCTGTTACCTTGTGTTCCTGCCTGAGTTTGTGAGCCAGCGCCACGCCTGAGGCCACACCATTTTGCGGTCCCAGGTGCGAAATCATTCCAACGATGTGATGCTCGTGAGTACCAAAGTGAAAAGAGCGGTCTCTTCCCTTTGTGAATCCACCGGTTGTACCCTGCCATTGTGCGAAAAGGCGTTCCAATGGCACGTTGCGGACGGTAAATACACCGAGGTTTCGGTGCATGGGGAAGATGTATTCGTCAGGCTGAAGAGCGGCGGCTACCCCCACAGCGATGGCTTCCTGTCCGATACCGCTGAACCATTTGCTGATCTTGTTCTGGCGAAGCAGGATCAGCATCTTTTCCTCGATCATCCTGGGACGGAGCAGTTGCTCATACAAGGCGACGAGTTCCTCGTCAGATAGTCCTTCTCGATTGAACTCCATGGCAGCATGTAACGTCGCCAATTTCAACAAAATAATCTTATTATTTTTGCCCCCTATGATCAGGTATGAGGCGTTTACTTTAGACAATGGGCTGCGCGTAATCGTGCATGAGGATCCGACGGTGGAAATTGCCGTAATGAATATTCTGTACGATGTAGGTTCGCGCGATGAACAGCCGGATAAGACAGGGTTCGCTCACTTGTTTGAGCACCTGATGTTTGGCGGTTCGGCCAACATTCCTTCCTATGATGAGCCCTTGCAACGCGTTGGCGGAGAAAGCAACGCCTTCACCAACACAGACGTCACTAATTATTATCTCACCGTGCCGGCTGCGAACATTGAAACGGGATTCTGGCTTGAAAGCGATCGGATGCTGAGCCTTTCGTTTGATCCGGAAGTTCTCGAAGTGCAGCGAAAGGTCGTCATCGAAGAGTTCAAGCAAAACTATCTCAATCAGCCATATGGTGACGTCTGGCTGAAGCTAAGGCCACTGGTATATGAAGTGCATCCCTACCAATGGGCAACCATCGGGAAGGATGTCAGTCATATTGCAAATGCAACACTTGATCAGGTAAAGGACTTCTTCTATCGGTATTACGTTCCTTCGAATGCAATACTGGTTGTTGCAGGTAAAGTGACGGTACCACAGGTTCGTTCACTTACTGAAAAATGGTTTGGTCCCATCCCTTCAGGCAATCCGCCCCATCGTTCGTTGCCAAGCGAACCGGTACAGCAAAAGGCGAAATTCGCTGAATATACTGCTGACGTTCCGGCGGCCGCGTTCTACCAGGCTTTCCACATGCCGGGTCGGTTCGACGACGACTTTTATGCCGTCGACCTGATGTCTGACGCATTGGGTCGCGGTCCCTCGAGCCGACTTTATCAGCAACTCGTGCGGAAGAATGAACTCTTTACATCGATAAGCACACATACTACAGGTTCTATCGATCCCGGTATGCTGGTGATCAGCGGCAGGATAAAACCAGGCGTGACGCTGGAAGAAGCCCATGAGGCTGTGCAGGCAATTGTAACCGACATAGCCAGGAAAGGTCTGGAGGAAGAGGAACTGGAACGCGTAAAAGCACAGGCGGAATCATCGCTTGAGTTTGCTGAAGTTGAAGTCCTGAACCGGGCAATCAACCTCGCCTTTGCTACACTTTCCGGCGATACATCCATCGTCAACCAGGAGGCCGAACGGATTGCGCGCGTGAATGCTGATGATATTCGTCGCGTCGCGTCTGGCGTTCTTCGCGAGAGTAATTCGACCGTCATGTACTATCGAAGCAGACGTGCGCAAAGTGAGGCTTTGAAGGACGCGTCATGAAAATCCGTGTTGGCTTGGGGTTTGACGTTCACCGGCTGGAAGCAGGACGGGACTTTGTTCTTGGGGGGATACGACTGGAAGGTTCAGAAAAAGGGGCTGTAGGTCACTCCGATGCTGACGTCCTGATTCACGCCATATGCGACGCACTCCTCGGTGCTGCCAACCTTCGCGACATCGGGTATCATTTCGCGAACAGCGACAGTCGCTGGAAAGATATGGACAGCAAGTACTTTCTCAGCGAAGTGATGAAGATGCTTGCCGAGCGCGGCTGGAAGGTAGGCAACGTCGACTGTACAATATGCCTGGAGCGGCCTAAGGTCAATCCTCACGTTGACGCTATGCGCTCGATCCTGGCCCCGCTGATGGGTGTGGAGCCCGACGCGGTATCGATCAAGGCCACCACCAATGAAAAGCTGGGATATATTGGCCGTGAAGAAGGCGTTAGCGCCACGGCCGTCGCGCTGATCTTCCAGGAGTCCTGATGAACCCGGAAATCATAATTACCGAGGACGGTTCGCACTCCTTATATAACGCGGTCCTTGACGAAACCTATCACTCGCGGCATGGCGCGCTGGCTGAGTCCCGCCACGTCTTCATTCAAAACGGTCTCGCACAATCTTTGTCTGCCGACCGCGCCATACAGGTGCTGGAAGTTGGCTTTGGGACTGGCCTGAACGCGTTGCTCACCTGGCAGTACGCTCGGGAGGCCAGGCAACGTGTTGAATACGTCGGCATCGAACGCTTTCCTCTGTCAGAGGAGTTATGGCGACGACTGAACTATGGCACAGCGTTGAACGCTGAACGCGAATTTGCTGCGCTGCATGAAATATCCTGGAACGAACCGCACGAGCTTGAAACGTGTTTCCATTTCCTCAAGCTAAACATCGGCGTTGAAGACTTTGAAGCTTCCGACACGTTGTACGACGTCGTGTATTACGATGCCTTCGCGCCTGAGAAGCAGCCAGAAATGTGGACGAGTGAAACATTAAGTGTTGTGGTACGGTCATTGCGCCCGGGTGGCATCCTCGTTACCTACTGCGCGAAAGGTCAGTTTCGCCGCAACCTGCGCGGCCTCGGACTGGAGGTTGAATCACTTCCGGGCCCTCCGGGGAAAAGGGCGATGACGCGCGCGCGAAAGCCTGATGAAAAAGCGCGAAAAAGGGCGATGTCAAAATCATAAAATCGTTCCGGCTGCAATCGTTGGCGTTTGGAGAATTTCAAAATGCGTTTAACGATTTGTAAAAAAACTCAAAAAATTCTCCTTTAACCTACGCCATAGCAAAATTTTGTGCCATTATTTTGATAATTTACCAAACTGAATTGATAAAATCGGGGTTTCTTCCCTAAGGCGAAAACGGGATTTCAGCCCACATTCTTTCGAAGGAGAAGCCTACAGGTAGGCCGTCGGAGTTGGCGGATGTGTGATTAAATAAACTAATGAACAACCTAAAATCAATGGACCAGGACACCAGGAAGGGCCTTTACACTCCAGAAATGGAGCATGACGCCTGCGGGATCGGGTGTATTGCAAGCATTAATGGCGCGCGTTCGAACGAAGTACTGACCGACGCGCTGACGATGCTGGAAAACATGGAGCATCGTGGCGGTCGCGGTTGTAACCCTAAAACGGGCGATGGCGCCGGTGTACTCCTGCAAATCCCGCATGAATTCTATGCTGAAGAATGTGCGGGCCTTGGTTTTCAACTGCCCGCAGCCGGTAAGTACGGTGTCGGAATGGTGTTCTTCCCGCGTGATAAGAAGGTATTAGAGGAGTGTCGGAAAATACTCGTTCGCCATATCGACGAGCTTGGCTTGTCGCTGATCGGATTCCGCGTGGTGCCTGCCGATCACAGTGTGCCCGGCCCTGGCGCGTCGGAAGTTGAGCCGACAATCGAGCAGGTGTTCGTCAAACCGAAGGATGAAAGCATGCCGGCAGATGCGTTCGAGCGGAAGCTTTTCGTTCTGCGCAACCACACGTCGCATGTCATTGCGAACGAGGTGCAAGGCAACAACTGCGAATTCTATATCGCCAGCTTCTCCTGTAAGACGGTAGTCTACAAAGGGCAGCTGCGCACCGAACAGCTGAGAAAGTATTTCTATGATCTTCAGGACAAGCGCGTAAAGACGGCGTTGGCGCTCATCCACTCGCGCTTTTCAACAAACACTTTCCCGAACTGGAAACTTGCACAGCCCTTCCGTTATATCGCGCACAATGGTGAGATCAACACCATACGGGGTAACGTAAACAAAATGAAATCAAAGGAAGCGCTCTTCCGCTCTTCCTTGTTCACTCCGGACGAGATCCAGAAGCTTTTGCCGATCACCAATCCGCAGGCTTCCGACTCTGCCAACCTCGATGCACTGGTTGAAATGCTGGTGCTCGCCGGCCGGTCGATTCCGCATGTACTGATGATGCTCGTGCCGGAAGCCTGGCAGGACAACAAACTAATGGATCCGCACCGCAAGGCGTTTTATAAATACCACGCGTCGATGATGGAGCCGTGGGATGGCCCTGCAGCGCTTGTCTTTACCGATGGCGAGAGGATTGGCGCAACGCTCGATCGCAACGGACTGCGTCCTATGCGGTACTGCGTTACCAAGAGCGGACGGATCGTCATGGCGTCAGAAGCTGGCGCATTGCAGATCGACCCCCGCGACGTCCTCGAGAAAGGCCGTATCACACCCGGTAAAATGATCCTGGCCGACCTTACGGAAGGCAAGATTCTTTACGATGACGAAGTAAAGCGCTCCGTATACGAGCACAAGCACTACTATAATTGGATTATTCAGAACCGGTTGAAGCTTCGGCTGGAGCCGGAGCCGGAATCATTTGAGGAAAAGTATGATCCGGCTACACTGATACGCCGACAGAATGCCTACGGCTACACCAATGAAGACCTGAGGACGATCCTTTTGCCGATGGCGCAAAAGGGATATGAACCTGTGGGATCTATGGGCGACGACACGCCTCTCGCAGTGTTGTCACAGGAAAGCCGACATATCTCAAACTACTTCAAACAACACTTTGCACAAGTAAGTAACCCTCCTATCGACCCGATCCGTGAGCGACTTGTAATGTCCTTGTTTACGCGGGTCGGACAAAGCCTTAACGTACTGGAGGAAACTCCTCAGCACACGCGCCAGATTCATATCTCGCAACCGGTGTTGTCGAACAAGGACCTTGAGAAGCTCAAAAACATGCAGAAGGAGGGCTTCGAGTATGCTGTGATCAACAGCGTTTTCAAGGCCGATGGCAAACCGGGACGACTCGAGGAAAGCCTGAAACGAATTTGTCACGAGGCTGAAGAGGCCGTCCACGAGGGCAAGAAGATTCTGATTATTTCCGATCGCCGCATCAGCGAAGAGTTCGCACCCATCCCGTCGCTTATGGCGACCGGCGCAGTGCATCACTACCTGGTTGAAAAACGTATCCGCACCAAGGTGGGTCTTGTCGTAGAGGCAGGCGACGTCTGGGAAGTGCATCATTTCGCAACGATCATCGGTTACGGTGCCAGCGCGGTGAACCCGTACCTGGCTCTGGAGACGATTCACATGCTGAATGAAGCTGGCGAACTGGGAGAAGGCATCACCGATGAAGCGGCTTTCGCCAACTATCAAAAGGCAATTGGAAATGGGTTGCTGAAGGTGATGTCGAAGATGGGTATCAGCACCCTTCAGTCGTATCAATCCGCACAGATCTTTGAAGCCATCGGCTTGGGAACTGAAGTAATCGACCGCTGCTTCAGAGGTACGATCAGCCGCATCGATGGATTGTCGTTTGACGACCTCGCGGAAGAAGTACTCGTGCGTCACCGTCTCGCATTCAGTCAGCGGGCGGATCGTCTGCAGGAGGGAGGTATTTATCAATGGAAGAGAAAAGGAGAAAAACACCTCTTCGATCCGGAAACCATTCACTTGCTTCAGTACTCGACGAAGAGAAATGACTTCTCACTATACAAGAAATACGCTGAGCGCATCAACGATCAGACACGCAACGCGCTGACGCTGCGCGGCTTGTTTGAATTCAAGAAGAGAAACAGCGTGCCGATCGAGGAAGTCGAGCCCGTTGAGGAAATTATGAAACGCTTCGCCACCGGAGCGATGTCATTCGGCTCTATTTCTTACGAAGCGCACAGCACGCTTGCGATCGCCATGAACCGTATTGGCGCGAAAAGCAACAGCGGTGAAGGCGGTGAAGATGAAAGCCGCTACGAACGCAAGCCCAACGGCGACTGGGAGCGTTCGGCCATCAAACAGGTTGCGTCCGGAAGGTTTGGGGTAACCAGCTACTACCTGGCCAACGCAGATGAATTGCAGATCAAGATGGCCCAGGGTGCCAAGCCGGGAGAAGGCGGACAGCTTCCTGGTCACAAGGTCGACGAGTGGATCGGACGGGTGCGCCACTCGACACCGGGTGTAGGTCTCATATCGCCTCCTCCGCACCACGACATCTACTCTATCGAAGACCTGGCACAACTGATATTCGACCTGAAGAACGCGAACCCCACCGCACGTATCAACGTGAAGCTGGTGTCGCAAGCTGGTGTGGGAACTGTGGCCGCAGGTGTAGCCAAAGCGAAAGCCGACGCAATTCTCATTTCCGGAGCGGACGGAGGTACAGGAGCTTCTCCGATTAGCTCGATTCGTCATGCCGGGTTGCCCTGGGAACTCGGACTTTCTGAAGCGCATCAGACGCTTGTAAAGAATAATCTCCGCAGCCGTGTGGTTTTGCAGACGGACGGGCAGATTCGCACGGGTCGTGACATTGCCATCGCCGCATTGCTTGGTGCGGAAGAATGGGGTGTCGCTACGGCGGCCCTCGTGGTGGAAGGATGCATCATGATGCGCAAGTGTCACCTGAATACCTGTCCTGTAGGTATTGCTACGCAGGATGAATCACTGCGTAAGCTGTTCACGGGTGATCCGGACCACGTGGTGAACTTCTTCCGGTTCCTTGCGCAGGATTTGCGTGAGATCATGGCTGAACTCGGCTTCAGGAAGGTTAACGAAATGATCGGACGTACCGACGTACTTCGTGTACGCCACCCGCTGAATCACTGGAAGCTGAAGAGACTGGATCTCTCGCCGATACTTTATCGCGAGCCGCTCAGCAATCATGTCGGAGTGTACAAGCAAATCGAACAAGACTTCGAACTGGAAAAAGTGCTGGATCGCGAACTGATCCGCGGAGCGAAACCTGCTTTGGAACGCGGCGAACGTGTAAGCATGAAGTTCCCAATCCGAAATATCAACCGGACTACCGGTGCGATGCTGTCGTATGAAATCTCGAAGAAGTACAAGTCAAAAGGACTTCCCGAGGATACGATACAAGTAGAGTTCACCGGTTCTGCCGGACAAAGTTTTGGCGCGTTCGTCGCGCCTGGCGTGACCTTCAGACTTGTCGGCGAGGCGAACGACTACTTTGGAAAAGGACTCTCAGGAGGAAAACTCATTGTATATCCCGATCCGCGCGCATCGTTTGTGCCGGAAGAGAATATCATCATCGGCAACGTCGCCTTCTATGGGGCTACGAGCGGTGAAGCCTATATCCGCGGACAGGCCGGTGAGCGCTTCTGCGTGCGGAACTCCGGTGTGCACGCCGTCGTGGAAGGCGTAGGTGATCACGCCTGTGAATACATGACGGGAGGACGGGTGGTTGTCCTCGGCAAGACCGGCAAAAACTTTGCTGCCGGTATGAGTGGAGGTATTGCCTATGTCTTCGATGCGGAGGGAGAGTTCGAAAGGCTTTGCAACAAGGAAATGGTAGATCTCGAAGTTCCTTCCGCGGAAGATCGCGAAGAAATTAGGGCTCTTGTAGCCAAGCACCTGGAGTACACCGGCAGCACGCCGGCAAAGGTGTTGCTTGACGACTGGGATAATCTTTCATCGCGGTTCGTCAAGGTGATGCCGAGAGACTACAAGGCGGTACTTGCCAAACAAAAGGCGCAGAAAGCTGCTGCCAGAGAAACGGTAGTGGTTGTGAAATAAGAACAGGGAGATTACGAAATGGGACAGATAGACGGATTCATGAAATACAACCGGGAAATGCCCAAAGCCCGGGACCCTAAGGAACGCGTTCGCGATTACAAGGAAATATACCTGCCGCAGACTGAAGACAAGATTAACCAACAGGCTGCGCGCTGCATGGACTGCGGCGTTCCTTTCTGCCACAACGGTTGCCCGCTTGGCAACATTATTCCTGATTTTAACGATGCCGTATACAGAGGCAAATGGGAAGAAGCTATACGCATTTTAAGTACGACGAACAACTTCCCCGAATTCACGGGACGTATCTGTCCCGCACCCTGTGAGGCAAGTTGCGTGTTAAGCATCAACAACAAACCCGTCACTATCGAGTTTATTGAAAAGACGATAGCGGAGAAGGCTTATGCGTTGGGATACATCAAGCCGAATCCTCCCAAGACGCGGACAGGCAAGCGAATCGCTGTAGTGGGATCTGGCCCTGCAGGACTTGCTGCTGCGGCACAACTCAATAAAGCCGGCCACTGGGTTACGGTGTTTGAGCGCAGCGACCGCATCGGCGGATTGCTTCGATATGGTATTCCGGATTTCAAGCTGGAGAAACAGGTCATCGACCGGCGCATCCGTATCATGGAAATGGAAGGCGTGATGTTCCGAACCAACGCGCACGTCGGCGTGAATATCAGCCCGAAACTTCTATACGACGAATTTGATGCGATTCTCCTGGCGGGAGGCGCATCTGCTCCCCGCGATCTGCCAATACCCGGACGAAACCTTGATGGCGTACACTTCGCTATGGAATTCCTCACTCAGCAGAACAAGCGTGTTGCGGGTGACCGGATTTTCTCGGGCGACATCGTGGCCACCGGAAAGCACGTGGTGGTTATTGGTGGCGGTGACACGGGGTCCGACTGTGTTGGTACCTCCAATCGTCAGGGCGCACGCAGTGTAACGCAAATCGAACTGCTGGTGCAGCCTCCCAAGGAACGCAGAGAAGATAACCCCTGGCCTCAATGGCCGATGGTGCTCACGACATCTTCTTCGCACGAGGAAGGCGTTGAGCGTCGCTGGGCTATCCTTACCAAGGAGTTTCTTGGCGACTCACGAGGAAGACTGCAAGGGCTTAAAGTGGTCGACATTCAGTGGGGTAAGGGTAGTAACGGTAAGATGGGCTTTGATGAAATTCCGGGGACGGAGCGCGTCATGCCCTGTGAACTTGCGCTGCTGGCAATCGGCTTCGTAGGTGCCGAAAAAGGGTTGCTGCTCTCCGAGCTCGGTGTGGAACTTGATGCCCGTGGCAATATCAAGACGGAAAACTACATGAGCACTCGCGAGGGTGTGTTTGCCGCCGGCGACATAAGAAGAGGCCAATCGCTTGTCGTTTGGGCCATATCTGAAGGTCGCGAAGCTGCTCGTGCCATAGACACATGGTTGATGGGCTATTCGCATCTTGAGTCCAAAGACGAGTCGTTCACCAGACTTCCAGAGAACGTTAGCTGAGCTGCGCTTCGCATTGTGACACAATACTCCTAATTTTGCTGCCTTAAACATTTAAGATTTGGCAAGCAAAATTGTAAAGGTGGGAACCGTACAGATGTCGTGTACGGCCGATGTGGATGCAAACCTGAAAAAAGCGATTCAGGGTATTCGCGAAGCTGCGGCAAAAGGCGCGCAAATCGTTTGCCTGCAGGAACTCTTCCGTTCTCTTTACTTCTGTGATACGGAAAACTACCACAACTTTGCGCTTGCCGAGCCTATTCCCGGCCCGACAACAGAAGCACTGTCTCCTCTCGCCGCTGAGTTGAACTGTGTGATCATCGCGTCGCTGTTTGAAAAGCGCACGCAGGGGATTTATCACAATACTACTGCCGTCATTGATGCGGACGGCACGTACCTGGGGAAGTACAGGAAAATGCACATTCCTGACGATCCGGCATATTACGAGAAATTTTATTTCACACCCGGCGATCTCGGATACAAGGTCTTCAAGACAAAGTATGCCGACATTGGTGTGCTGATCTGCTGGGATCAGTGGTATCCGGAAGGTGCCAGGATTACAGCGCTCATGGGCGCAGAAATTCTCTTTTATCCGACGGCAATTGGGTGGGCATCAACTCAGGATGAGGACACCAACAGTGAGCAGTTCAACGCCTGGCAAACAATACAACGCAGCCACGCAGTAGCCAACGGTGTCCATGTGGTGAGCGTCAACCGAGTTGGCCTGGAACAAAACGGCGCGATGAAGTTCTGGGGCGGGTCCTTTGTCTGCAATCCGTTCGGACGTATCCTTTATCAGGCCCCACACGACCGCGAGGAAGTGGGTGTAACAGCTATCGATCTGAATGCTACCGACAGCTATCGTACGCACTGGCCGTTCCTTCGCGACCGCCGGATAGATTCCTATCAACCGATCACGCGCCGGTATATCGATGAGGGATAGTAAATGATCATGAAGGAGAGACCTGGAGCACCAACGTTCGACGTTCAGAACCCGCAAGCGTCCGGCTATTATTTTCCGGCTGAATTCGCGCCTCATGTAGCTACGTGGCTGAGCTGGCCGCACAAGGAAGCGTCATGGCCCGGTAAGATCCAACTCATATTTCCCGTCTATGCCGAGTTTGTGAAACTCGTCGCGGAAGGGGAGACGGTGTGCATCAACGTGGCCGATGAAGCCATGAGGGAAGAGGCCCTTCGCTGGCTCGATAAGGTGGGCGCAAATACGGAGAATGTGAGATTCTTCTTCAACCCGACCGACGACGCCTGGTGCCGTGATCACGGTCCGGCATTTCTTATCAATCCTGAAGGCAATCCGAAAAAAATTATCGTTGACTGGGGGTACAACGCCTGGGGAAGCAAGTATCCTCCGTACGACCAGGACGACCAGATTCCGACGCGCATCGGGGCGGAACTCAATATCCCCGTTGTGCATCCGGGCATTGTCATGGAAGGAGGCTCTGTCGATTTTAACGGACGGGGTACTGTTCTTACAACGACCTCCTGTCTGCTGAATCCCAACCGTAACCCTCACCTTACAAAGGAGCAGATTGAAGACTATCTGCGGCGCTTCTATGGTGTGAAAAATATCCTCTGGTTGGGCGATGGTATTGTGGGTGATGATACGGACGGACATATCGACGACCTCACCAGGTTCGTAAATGAGGATACGGTCGTCACCGTCGTTGAACACAACGCATCCGACGAAAACTACAAGCCTCTTAAGGAAAACCTTGAACTCCTGCACACGCTGAGGCTTGAAGATGGTAAGGCTTTAAATGTTGTCGAGCTGCCCATGCCCGCGCCCGTGTACTATGAAGGGACACGACTACCGGCGTCGTATGCCAACTTCTACATCTCGAACCGCTACGTGGTCGTGCCTACGTTTCGCGATCCTAATGATGAAAAAGCGCTTGATGTGCTACAAAAGTATTTCCCTGAAAGAAAGGTAGTCGGACTCGACTCGACGGACATCATCTGGGGTCTGGGATCTTTCCACTGTCTCAGTCAGCAGGAGCCTGCGGTGTGATCAGAAATGGTACACCTGTTCAGGTGTGATGACCATATTCATACGCTGATCAAATTCTGCGGCATCGTCGATGCGTTCTTCGGGCGGAAATAACGATAGCCCAACTCGTTTGGAAGTACTCTTGCAATGCAGGAGGAAACGATCGTAAAAGCCTTTGCCATACCCCACGCGATAACCCTGCTTGTCGAAAACCAGGAGCGGCACAATAAGAATGTCGATGACGTCTGGTGGCGTGATCACTCCTCCTGTAGGCTCGGGAATTCCAAACGGTGATTCCCTAAGTTGATACGGTCCTTCGTAGTAGTAACTTGTCATCGTGCCATCAGGGTTGATCTTTGGCACTGAGATCCGAATGTCAGGATATCTTTCCTCGATGAGGTTGATGATGAGCCATGTGTCGGGCTCTTTGTTTTTTTCAATAGGCAGATAGGAGTGCACTACGTGTATGCCGGTCAGATCCACCGTGCGAAAGAACTGTGCGGCGATGGCGTCGCAGGCGGTACGATAATCGTCATCCGTTAGAAGCATTCGTCGCGTCAGGTATTTCTTTCTCAGTTCCGGCTTAGTCATAGCTGGTCATGGAAGGTCAGTAAGTGAGCACATGAAACTGAAAATCGAACGGATCCAGGTGACGAATGAGTTCACTGATGAAACGATCGTCGTGGGGATAGAAATTCAGCAGGTTGTCCGTACGCTCCTGCAATCCTCCATTCGGAAAGAGAGCATCCTTTACAGCTTCTATCTGTCCAAGTTTTTCTTTCTGAATTCGTTTTTCGGCTCTCAGCATCTTTTTGCCGATGCCCTCAAGTCGCGACTGTGTTTTCTTTCCCATTGCGGCAACGTGTGGCCCAAGCGTTTTATCGATGCGTTCGGCGCGTTCTTGCAGCGATCGGAACAATTCCGCAATGGTGGTGGATTCCTTTTCTATCGACAGGTCGTGATCGCTGTGCTTGCTAATCCATTGTTTGAAAAGGTCTTCCTTTTCGGCAAACAAATCCTGGGCGGTAAGCTTCGCCTTTTCCATTTTTTCACGGATATGACGCTCGATCACCAGGGCAAAATTTCGGGGTAGGAGGATGGGGAAGGGAACATCGAACGCGTCAAACACGGCTTTAAGTTGCAGCCAGTACACGACTTCCGCGGGACCGCCTGTGTAGGCCAGGTTGGGTAGTATGATTTCCTGATACAGAGGACGAAGAATAACATTGGGGCTTAACTTTTCCGGACTTGAAGCGATGAGTTGCTCCATTTGAGCGCCATCAAACTCTATTGCCGTATCCACTACGCGGTACTTACTGCTGTCTTTCTCGATGCGGTTCCGCACCGTTCCGTCCATGTAGAAGAAATTTACGTCACGACAGTAAACCTGTGGTTTGTATCCGCGTGATTCGATCAGCGCATTTGTCTTTTCCACCAGGTTCTTGACTGATCCTTTTATAATGTCCTCGCGCATGACGGGCGCAAGCAACGCTTTTAATTCAGGTGCATCGGCATCGATCACGACGAGCCCTTCCGCGCCAAAGAGTTCGTGAACGTAAAGTCTTACTGCATCAGCGAGCGTCCTGGCTTTCTTGTACGCGCTTGTGAAGATGGAGGCGTCGCCAGGGACTGACGCGGCAAGGTCTGCAAGACCATCGGTTGAAAACCGACCGACGGCGCCTTGTTGATTAGTTACCCACGTGTACTTTTTACCCTTCACGCGAAAGTGATTGATTTCGTCGTAGTCGTGATCCTCCGATGCCATCCAGTACACAGGGACAAAATTGTAATCGGGATACGCTTGCTTCAGACGTCGACAGGCATTGATGACAGTGATGATCTTGTAGACGAAGTACAAGGGTCCCGTGCATACGTTGAGTTGATGTCCGGTTACTACGGTAAAGGTGTTGGCTTCACGAAGGAGGTCAATGTTGTGGGAAACGGGCTCGTTGTTGGCAATGCCTTCATACTGGCGAGTCAACACTTCCGTGAGAATAGTCCGGTTTTGCTGGGGGAAGGCTTCCTGCTTTTCCCGGATCTGATCCCGAAAGTTTTCGGGTAGGGGAAACCGGTTGTAAAGATCGGTAAGCCGGGAATCCTGATGTATGTAGTCAAGAAAGAAATCTGAAAACGCTTTGGTACTGGAGAAAGGGATCTTGCTCAGTTGCATATCAGAAACAGATGAGGCAGAACCACGGAGAGACCATAAGCCGAATTACGGTAAATATTGATAAAATGTTGGTCGCGGCATTTCCAAACGAACGATTTTCTAACCCGCGGACGATTGGGCTGATCGGCGGCGACCTTTCAGCACAGCGTCCCTATCAAGTCAAATTCAGAGGCGTCTGTAATCCTGACGGTGACAAATTCACCCGGCCGCAGTCCTGCCATCTCACGGAGAATGACTTCATTGTCGACGTCCGGAGAATCGTATTGCGTTCGGCCAAACGCAGCGTCGGCTTCCACCCTGTCTATCAGAACACGTTCCACCTGACCAATACGTGCCTGGTTATGTCGCAGTGAAATTTCCTGTTGTTCTTCCATAATCCGAGCCGCGCGCTCTTCCTTCACCGTTTCGGGTACGTCGTCCGTCATCGTTCCTGAGTGTGTTCCTTCTTCGTGTGAATAGGTGAACACGCCGAGTCGCTCGAATTGTTGTTTGCGGATAAAGTCCAGCATTTCTTCGAAGTCTTCCTCCGTCTCTCCCGGGTGGCCGGCGATAAGCGTGGTGCGGATGGCGATGCCGGGAACAGCAGACCGGATTCTGGCGATGAGTTCTTCTGTTTTTTCGCGCGTGATGCCCCGCCGCATCAGCGTGAGCATTCGTGTCGAGCCATGCTGAAGGGGGATGTCGAGGTACTTGCAGATATTTGGACGCTCAGCCATTGCTTCCAACACGTCCATCGGGAATCCTGAAGGAAACGCGTAGTGCAGCCTAATCCATTCAAATCCTGAAACATCGGAAAGGCGCTTCATCAAATCGGCGAGCGTTCTCTTGCCGTACAGGTCCAAACCGTAATACGTCGAATCCTGGGCAATGAGGAGTAACTCTTTAACACCCTGCTTCGCAAGACTTTCGGCTTCGGCTACCAATGCTTCCATTGGTTTTGATACGTGGCGTCCCCGCATGAGGGGAATGGCGCAGAATGAACAGGGGCGATCACATCCTTCTGATATCTTAAGGTAGGCATAGTGGCTGGGGTTCGTGAGGATACGTTCACCAACCAACTCTTTGCGGTAGTCCGCGCGCAGTACCTTCAGCAGGCGTGAAAGATCACGTGTGCCAAACCAGGCATCAACATCAGGGATTTCCTTTTGTAAATCGTCCTTATACCGCTGGGAGAGGCATCCCGTAACGTATACCTTTCGACAATACCCTCTGCCTTGGCGTCGACGTATCGGAGGATGGTGTCGATTGACTCCTGCTTTGCGCTCTCAATAAAGCCACAGGTATTGATTACAACCACGCTGG
>QGUY01000302.1 GCA_003242315.1 Bacteroidota bacterium | reverse complement strand
ATTTAATACGGCTTTGCCCGGTATCGGGCATTACGTGTTGCTGCTCTGCATTTTCTTCTTCTCCATCACTTCACTTTTCTCATATGGTTACTACGGGGGAAAAAGCACGGCCTTCCTCATCGGCGCCGAACGGAAGCGATGGTACGATTATTTTTACCTGGCAAGCATTATTGTCGGCGCTGTATCATCGCTTGACGCGATCATCAGCCTGATGGATGCCGCATTCGCATTGATGGCGGTACCAACGATGGTGTCGGGATTGCTCCTGGCCCCCAGGGTGAAGAGAGAAGCCCGGAGGTATTTTGAGAGGATGAGAAGAGGTGGATTAGAATAGAGGCAGAGGCAGATACGACATCAACACATCAACACAGCAACACATCAACACATCAACACACCAACACACCCCATCAAGAAGCCACAGGAAATGTCCGGCGTTTCAGCGCACCAGGATAATCAAACAATCCAAGCTCCTTGATCGCCTCTTCCACTTTGTGCGGGACGTTTTGTTCCCAACCCGGTTCGCCTTTTTTGATCATGGCCAGGACATTGTCGGAGATGATGTGAAGCTTGCTGACGTCAGCATCAGTGATGTCTTCAAGCTTGTTGTTCTCCATAAGATACCGGAAGAGACTCTTGAGGTGTGCGGGGAGCTCGGCTTCGAAATCCTTAAGAGTAAACAACTTGTTGCTGCCATGGCGCAGTGCGGGATAGATGTACAGCTTTACGTTTCCACCGAAGAGGTACGCGAAAGCTTCCATGATACCGCCTTTGAGGTTGTCGTATGTTTTCTCCTCGAAAATCTTTTGAAGCGCATAGATGCCCAGCGTGATGCCGATTTTACGTCCCTTCGTGATGCGGGACAGGTAAGAAACAAGTCGGTAATACTCGTAGTAGTTTGAGATCAGCACATTTTGACCCAGCGAGCAGATCATATCCGCGCGATAGAGGAAATCTTTTTCATCGATAGTCCCCTCCTGGCTGAGGTCATTAAGCGTGAGTTCGGCAAGCATCACAATACGTGACCGGTCGACGTCGGCTTCCCTCTTAAAGTGACGCCGCGATGTGAACAGCATATCAACGTTGACGTGCGTTACAGGACGGAAGCGACCGCGCAATACGAGTACGTTCTTCTTGTACAGATACTCTGAAGGCTGAAGCACGCTTCCATCAGGGCCGAACATGGCTGCTTTCGTCAGACCATTCTTCACGAGCTTCAGCGCCATGAGACGATTGTCTACGTGTTTGAAGTCCGGACCGGTAAGGCGGAACATGTCGATTTCAATGCGTCGGCTGGTCAGGCCATCCATAAGCGAGAGTACGATCTGTTCCGGGTCGGTAAAGTGGACGCAGGCATAAATCATGTTCACCCCGACGATGCCAAGCGCCACCTGTTGCAACAGGGGGTCGTTATCGTGCATCTTCACGTGGATGACGCAGTCGTTGGGTTCGCTTTCAGGTCTGAGCTGGAAGCGCAGTCCCATCCATCCGTGACCCTGGTTCGTCTGTTCATAATTTATGGTTTCCACCGTGTCAGCGAATGCGAAGAAACACGTGTCCGACACGCGATGCGGGAGACGTTCCCGAAGGAGCGGGTATTCGTGATCCAGCATCTGGATCAATCGGTCTTCGCAGACATACCTTTCGCAACGCCCATAGATCGCGTCGCTGAATTTCATGTCGTACGCAGACATCGTTTTCGCTACCGTTCCAGAAGCTCCACCTACCTTGAAAAAGTTGGCGGCGACTTCCTGACCGGCACCAATTTCGGCGAACGAGCCGTAAACCGATTTGGACAGGTTTATCTTAAGCGCTTTTTCCTGCGTCGTGAGCTTTCTGAATTCTTCCATGACCTCCGAAACCTTGGCGACCAATTCGAAATTTATGCAATAAAGCCAAAAATCGTTCCAATACTATAAACGATTTGGAATCAAATCAGTCACAAAACCTTACACAAAAATTGCGCAGAAGGATGCCTGGCTTTTTTCAGGGAGGGAAACAGGCCGGACTGTCTCGAATCGGTACTTAAAGGGCGAATTTGGTACGCGCTTCTTCCTTGATTTCTTCCCATTCATCCGGGGGTGGCGGCGTACCTCGATCGAACTCATTCAACATCCATTGCACAAGTTCCTTTTTCATACCAAACCGCTCGACCACCTCCTCGCAAAATTTCACTTCATGCTCATCGATCACATCATCGGCATACACCATCAGGATGAGATCGTAAAGGAGGTTCATCTTGTCGTTGTGATTGTCGGGTACAACCACGGTGTATTTCTCGTTGGAATCAATAAGCTCCTGGATCTGCCTTTTCTTCAGACCATACCGCTTGCCGATCTTGAATACCAGCTTTTCCTCCTTCTCATGCATGCTTCCATCCGACCGCGCCAATGCGAGAAGGTTCTTGATGTGGTTCTTCTTGTAGGAAAGGTATTGGTGTTCGAAAAAGCCGATCATGGATGTGTTAATGTGTTGATGTGTTGAAGTTGGTCTGTGCCTCCAATTGAGTGCCACAGCGTTGTAGCACATACTGTCCATTGTCCTACTGCGTACTACTGCCCACTAAATTAAGCGGCTGGCTTAACTTCTTCCTTCAGCGCGCGGCGCAGAATCTTACCTACGTTCGACTTGGGCAGTGATTCGCGGAATTCGATGTAACGCGGCACCTTGTATTTGGTAAGGTTTTCTTCGCAATAGGCGCGAAGTTCCTCCTCCGTCAGGCTCCGGTCGCGTTTGATGACGAATATCTTGATCGCTTCTCCTGATTTTTCGTGAGGAACGCCGATGGCGGCTACTTCCAGGACTTTCTTGTGTCCGGCCACCACGTTTTCGATCTCATTGGGGAACACGTTGAACCCGGACACCTTGATCATGTCTTTCTTGCGGTCGACGATCCGGAAAAAGCCCTGCTCATCCATCGTACCGATATCGCCCGTGCGGAACCACCCCCCGGGCCAGAAGACACCGTCGTTATCCTGCTGCCAGTAGCCCGACATAACCTGCGGACCGCGCGCACAGATTTCGCCGGTGGCGCCCTGTGGCAATTGATTGCCTTCATCATCGAAGATTGCCACCTCTGTTGAGGGCATGGGCAAACCGATGGTACCTCTCTTGTGGGTACCGTCGAGCGGATTGCAGCAAAGCACAGGCGATGTCTCACTGAGACCATATCCTTCCACAAGAGGTTTACCGGTTACTTCCTCCCAGCGGATAGCAACTGCGTCCTGCACGGCCATACCGCCACCAACAGCTCCTTTGAGCTTGCTGAAGTCGAGCTTCGCGAAGTCGGGTTGATTCAGCAAGCCGTTGAACAGTGTATTGACGCCCGTTATGAGGGTGAACTTGTGCTTGCGCAACTCTTTGATGAACGCCTTCATGTCGCGGGGATTCGTAATCAGCACGTTCTTGGCTCCCACACTCATCATCAGAACGCCGTTCACGGTCAGCGCAAAAATGTGATACATGGGGATGGCCGTGATGATGATTTCCTGCCCCGAGCCTTGCGACAAATAGGGCACAAACCAATGCGTGACCATGCTGTTATGCGCGACGATATTGGCATTGGAAAGGACCGCCCCTTTTGAAATACCCGTAGTACCGCCAGTATACTGGAGGACAGCGGGATCTTCGAGCTTTATTTCTGGACGGGTATATGTCAGCGACGCGCCCAATTGCAGTGCACGGCGGAACGGAATAGCCCCTGCCAGATTGTAGGGAGGGACCATCTTCTTAACGCGTTTGACAACGAAGTTGACAATGGGACGCATGATACCCGGTAGCATATCGCCCAGGTCCGTCACGATGACGTGGCGGATATTGGTATTGCGGATAATCTTCTGCAGGTTGGCCGCGAAATTCGAGACGATTACGATCGCTGTTGCTCCCGAATCGCTGAATTGGTGTTCCATTTCCCGCGGCGTATAGAGCGGGTTCGTGTTTACGACGATGAGACCAGCCCGGAGCGCACCCACAAAAGCGATGGGAAACTGCAGCAGGTTGGGCATCTGAATGGCAATCCGTTCACCCTTTTTCATGCCCAGGCTCTGGAGGAAAGCCGCAAAATCTTTTGAAAGTTTGTCGAGTTCGCCGTACGTCATGGTAGCGCCCATGTTTTCGAACGCAACGCGGTCGCGAAAGCGGACGAAACAATCTTCGAATAGGGCGACGAGTGACTCGTGTTCGTAGAGTTTGATTTCCGGAGGAACACCGGAAGGATACATCCTTATCCAGGGAAACGCTTCCATTGCAGCCTGTTTGTACGATTTAGGTTTAGATGCCTACTCAAAGCAAACGATTGTTTGGCATCAAATCAACAGAAAAAGTGGCCGAAACCCTCTTTGATAACAAAAGGTAAGATAACAAAAGGTAACGAAAAAAAGAACCTACCCGTGGGTAGGTTCTGCTCAATTAAACATTAAAAACAAAAACGAGAAGGATTAAGAGAGAGAGCTCAAATCTCA
>QGUY01000039.1 GCA_003242315.1 Bacteroidota bacterium | reverse complement strand
CCACAGACCCGGGGTGATAAAGTTGGTGCGACCCGCGCTCGTCCAGTCGTAATCATTTTCTTCATGTGATGCTCCGGCCATCAAATCCACTTCATGTTTGCCGAAGATCTTTTTGTATTGCAGATAACCCGTGAAGTTTCGGTAAACGTTGTCTTCATTCCTGCGCGACACCCAGGTTTGATCAGGGTTGGCGATCGAGTAGTAAGCGATCGCACTTTCATCCCAGGTGTACAAGGGGAAGGAATTTGCAATGTCGACGCTATTTCCCCAACGGTAGTTCACACCAGCCTGAAGGTTAAGCGTGAGGTCTTCGGTAAACCTGGTGATGAGCTTGAAGTTTGTGTTGACGTTTCGCGTATCGAACGTTGCTGTTTCGCCCTCTTTCGCCTGCGCTACCGCATTGCCCCAGCCACCTTGTGCGAAATACCTCTCACCGCTTTGCGTGTAGATGGGATGGTTTGGCATGCCGAAGATGGTCTCGTACATCAACCCCAGTGAACCAACTCCTCCAATATCGGTCCGGCGCTGGTTCTCGAACGCAATCTTCGTTTCGAGTCGGATTCTCTTGGAGAAGTCGTAGTCGTAGTTCATCCTCAGGTTGTATCGCTTGTTGTTATCGTCCGCATAGCGGATGACGCCGTGTTGGTCGTAGTAGCTTCCCGACAGGTAATAGCTGGAGTTTTCGCCACCACCGGAAATGTTGATGCTGTGTTTTTGCTGAAATCCGTTTTCAAACACTGCTTCACGCCAATCGGTATTCGTGAAGAAAAGCATCCATCCACTGCTTCCGTATACCGGGTGAGGGATAGGATTTGGGTCGCCCATGCGCACCCGCTCCAACAGTTCCGGCGTATACATGGGCGCTGCGCCGTTGTGAATGTTGGCTTCGTTGTCCATGATGGCCATCTGATAGTGAGTAGGCGTGTCCATCATGCCATCGAGTTTTGTAATGGCGACATTTGTGCTGTAGGTGATCTGCGGTGCGCCCTTTTTCCCGGCTTTGGTGGTGATCAGGATAACGCCGTTGGCCGCCCTGGCACCGTAGATAGACGCCGAAGCATCTTTCAGTACAGAGATCGACTCGATATCAGCGGGATTGAGCAGATCCATATTCCCGGGCATGCCGTCAATGAGTACGAGCGGTGAGTTCCCGCTGTCTTCCTGCATCAGATCATTGCCTCCGTTCGTTGACGAAATCCCGCGCACGTTCAGATTGAACCCTTCGGCACCAGGCTGGCCAGACCCTCGTTGAATGTAAAGTCCGGGGATCACGCCCTGAAGCGCAGACCTGGTGTCTGTTATTGGCCTCGATTCAAGTACATCTGATCCCACAGAGGCAACCGCACCGCTAAGGTTCGCCCGGGTTTTTTCTCCATAACCGACAACCACGACCTCATCGAGTTGCTGTACGTCCCGAACCAGCACAACGTTAATCGTAGATGCGTTGTTTACTGCTATCTCCTGGGTAGCGTATCCGATGAACGAGAACACCAGGACGACATTTCCATCCGGCACGGAAATGCTGTAGTAACCGTTGGCGTCGGTGGTCGTACCTATCGACGTTCCTTTCACGATCACATTCACACCCGGTATTCCGGATCCGTCTTCCTGATCGGTTACCGTTCCGGAGATGATCACCTCCTGGCCATTGTCTTCGACCCGGGCAGGCTCATTCCTGTTTATGGTGTCATCGAAGGCGGCCGTTATGGTGTAGTCGATCACCTTGAACTTCAGTCCGGCCTCTGTGCGCAATGTGATGAGCACCTGTTCAAGCGTCTCATTCTTCAGATTTAATGAGAGGCGTTTCTTGCTGTTGCGCACTTCATCCGGAAAGGCGAAAACATAGTCCGTTTCCTTTTCGATCAGACGAAAGATTTCGACAAGCCTCTTGTTGTGTACATCAAGGCTGAGCCGGGTGTCTTTTAGCCCCTGACCGTGAGTGTCCGCGGCTATCAAGAACTGCATTGACAATACCTGGATCACGAACACGATCAAACATTGCAATGACATGAATTTTAACAGTTTAGCTACTGTATTTTGCATAGATTTGTAATGGTTGAGGTAAAGCACATTTATTTCAACTACTGAGTCCGGGTTCCGTGGTTCCGCCAAGAGTCATCGGGATCCGGACTTTCTTTGATACCATCCTAGGAGGTATCGCCCAATATCATATAGCGTTTAGTTGCATCCGTTTCCATAAAGAACAATCTGGTTTCGGTCAGAGAATTTGTAGTCGATGTCGTACATGTAGGAAATACTCTCGAGCACACTGCGTAGATCGACTTGCTTGTATTGCCCGTTGATCCTGCAGTGCTTGAGTGTGTCTCTTTCAAACCTGATCGACACGTTGTACCATCTCTCTATCTTCGCAACTGCCTCTTCCAGTGTGTTGTCATCGAAGTACAGGATTTGGTCTTTCCAACCAGCGAATTTTTCAGCTGAAACCGTTTTGACTTCAGGTTTGCCACCGGATTGGTAGACAGCCTGCTGATTGGGTGTGATGATTACGCGGTTCGTGCTGTCAGCATCGCCTTGAACTTCAACTCGCACTTTTCCGGTCGCGACCGTAATTCTTGCCGGTTGGCCTTCAAATGCCTCCACGTTGAAAGACGTGCCAAGAACGGTGGTAAGCAATTCACCACTGCGCACGGTCAACGGCCTGTTTTCATCATGGGCGATCTCAAAATAGGCTTCGCCCGTAAGCATGATTTCTCTCTTGCCGGATTCAAATGTCTCCGGATAGGACACCGAACTTGCCGAGTTTAAAAATATCCGGGAGCCGTCGGCCAACGTGATAAGGGATTTTTGTCCGTTTGGACACTCATGCGTAACCCATGCGATTTCGGCATCGGTTGTCGCTGAATGGATGTAATAAACAGTAGCAAGCGACAAGACGACGAGTAGCAGTGCTGCGGCGATCCCTACGACAATCTTTCGTCGCGGCATGGCCGGAGAACTCGTCCGGCTCATACCGAACATAGGCCTGTTGGAGATGGATTTTTGTATTTCAGTCCACATGTCCTCGCTGACCTTGTAATGAGGAAGCGCCTGCCTGCTTTCCCGGCGCCGAAAAAATTCGTCAATGAAACGCTCTTCTTCCGGGGAAGCCCTGCCGGAGAGGTATTTCTCAATAAGCTTGTTTAAGTCGTCGTGCGTCATTCGGGGTTGTTTCTGCCATCATGTACCATGGCGAGCCACATTCCCTTATGTGACTGTCAAATTTTTTTGCAAAATCTGACGGCGCAGCAGCGGTTTGGAAGCCAGGAAATTGACCGTGAACGAGTTAGAAGAACAGGATGAGAAGAATCGGAAGGAACCAGCCAAGCTTTTCACGGAGCAAGGAAAGAGCCTTTCCTATTTGGACTTCGACGGTTTTGGGGGAAATGTTTAGACGTGCCGATATTTCTTTATGCGAGAGATTTTCGTACCTGGAAAGCTCAAATACCTCACGGCATCGCGGCGAAAGTTTGCTGATCGCTTCTTCAAGGAGCGCTTCCAATTCATTGTAGTTGATCGCTTCTTCCGTTTGGTTGGCATATTCGATTCGGCGCGCCGTTTCGAAGTGTTGTTCCCTGGATTCTGAATCCCTTAACTGTTTCAATATTTGGAATTTTACGGCTCTTGAAAGGTACGGAAGCAACATTCGGATGTTAGAGGTGTGCCTGCGGTTCCAAAGATCGATGAAGACATTCTGAACGACGTCTTTCGCTGTAGCTTCGTCTTTCAAGACGCCCCGGGCCATGCTGAATAGCCTGACATTGTAACGGTCGAAAATCTCCTTAAGCGCCCATTCGTGGTCGAGCCGGAGCATTTCGACCAATGCCTCGTCTGACAGTGAAAGTCCGTCTGATCTGAAGGTGGATTCCATCAAGTGGCGTTAGGGCCAGGCAAATTAATCCATCAAAGGTGGCATTCAATGCCCCGGATAAAAATAATGCACTTGTTCAACGGCTTCTTTTACGGTGTGGACGGGGAGACGGCACGATTTGTTGTAGCACACATACACGGTCGACTTTCCTTCCAATGCTTCTTTACCTTGCAGGAGAGGAAGATTACTCGACGTGGTTGAACCTAACGAGACAGAAAATGGATAATAACCGATTTGAAACTCCTCCCGCAAGCGATGCGCCTCCTCGCCGATAAAGACGACCTCCGCAATGGGTTGTTTGGATTCTAGGAGTGTAATCCCCCAATACGACATATAATTGGGTTCGGCACGCGTAATATCAGCAAACGCCGTGGTCATCTCCGTCGATAACGAAATCCATTCTTCATTATCGTAAATGAGACCTAATCGCCGCAGATTTCTTGCCATCACAGAATTTGACCCAGGGATGACGTTGTCAAATATTTCCTTTTTCCGCGAGATGAGCGATTCTCCCTCATGATGGGAATAAAAGAAATACCGTTCCTTTTCGTCAAAGAAATCCTTCAATGTGTGGCGAAGAAGGGAGGCGGCGTCTTCAAGATAATCCTCATTGAAGGTCACTTCGTACAGATCGATGGCGGCCTGGATGGTGAATGCATAGTCGTCGAGAAAGCCAGTCGTAGATGATCGCTTGCCCTTGAAGGAACGATAAAGCGTTGTCCCTTCACGCAAATGGCTATTAATGAAACGCATGGCTTTGACGGCGGCATCGCGATAACGTGTGTCGGCTGTTGCGCGATAAGCATGTGTTAGCCCCGAGATCATAATGCCGTTCCACGCTGTAATGATTTTGTCGTCGAGACCGGGCTTGATTCGCTGTTCGCGTATTTGAAGCAGCGTGTCTTTGGCTTTTGTGAGAATTTCGCGCCACTGTTCAGGGCTAAGTTGGTGTTTCGTGAGAAACTCCTCGTCCGTCTCGCGCCGTATCAGGATATTGTTACCGTGTTCCCAGTTGCCCTCTGAAGTAACGCCGTAATAATCGCATACAAGCTCCGCCCGCTCGCCCAGGTTTTGTTCGATTTCACTCTTTGTCCACACGTAATACTTGCCCTCTTCTCCTTCGCTGTCGGCATCCAAAGCAGAAAAAAATCCTCCTTCAGGATGCGTCATTTCGCGTAACAGCCAGGTGAAGAATGCTTCAATGACTTCCTTGTATTCGCGATCGCCGGTAGCGGCATAGGCCTCCGCGTAAAGACTCATAAGCTGGCCATTGTCGTAGAGCATTTTTTCAAAATGAGGCGCAAACCATTCACCGTCGACGGAATAACGGGCGAAGCCTCCGCCGATTTGGTCGTGGATGCCGCCCATGGCGATCTTTTTCAGCGTGAGGTTGATTTGATCGAGCAGCGCGGCGTCATTCGACAAATAGTAACACCGTAACAGCAGCATCCACACCGAAGGCATTATGAATTTCGGCGCACGGTTCATTCCGCCCCAGGTGGTATCGAAGACTGACCGCAGCTTTGTTGTTATGGCAGTAACATCGTGTGCGAGTTCCGTCGCTGCTGCCTCGGATTTGAACCGTTCCACGTCGCTTTGTGCGAGGTGACGGGTCAGGGCAGCCGCGGATGATTCAAGATCCTGGCGGCGCGTCCTGAATGCGTTTGCAATATCTTTTAACAGCTTTTCCCACGATTTAGGAGGGTAGTACGTGCCGCCGTAGAACGGCCTCTGATCTGGTGTGAGAAATACGTTGAGCGGCCATCCGCCATTGAGTCCCATCGCCTGGACAGCCTCCATGTAAACCTGATCGACATCAGGCCGTTCTTCACGATCGACCTTAATGCAGATAAAATTCTTATTCATCACCTCGGCGATCGCTTCGTTCTCAAACGACTCGCGTTCCATAACGTGGCACCAGTGACACGTGCTGTAGCCGATGCTGACGATGATGGGTTTGTCTTCCTTCTTTGCGCGCTCCAGGGCTTCTTCGCCCCACGGGTACCAGTCTACAGGATTATGCGCGTGTTGGAGTAAATACGGACTTGTGCTGTTGATAAGCTTATTGGTATGACGATGCTGTTTGTCCATGTCTGACGTATCCTGAACCTGCAGGACGGCGGTTAATATGATGAGCATTCCGGTCAGGATGCCTCGGGGTTTCATTGGTGGTGCAAGTTACGGATTAGACGGCTAGGGTCGGCAATTTTTTGAACCACATAGGACATAGGGCACATAGAGGTCACCTAGTATTGGTTTGTTCGCGCGTCGGGCCCCTTTAGGGGTCAGGGGCGTGCGGAGGAATGGAACCCGACCCTATGTGCAGCCTATGTGCCCTATGCCCTATGTGATTCAATCTGCCTCCGCAAAGACTTCATCTCTTCTTCCACATTGACGGTTTGCTGCAGGTGTTCAAGCTTTGCAAGTGTATCGCGCAGAAACGATTGATGCGAGGCTGACCCGGGATGAAACGGCCGATGGGAGAGGGCGGCGCGGATGCCCTTCCACTCCTCGAAGAACGCACGCGTTTCCGCATTGAAGTAAGTAGCGACGAAGTGTTCCCAGATATAGTCTTCTGCTTCTTCCGTGGGATGGATCATGTCCCGCTTGTAAAACCGATAGTCGCGCAGGTCGTCCATCATGATCTCATAGGCGGGATAATATTCTACATCTTCGAACGATCGTGCGATGGTGCCACAGGCGGCACGCAAAATGGCCTTACTTAGACTGTTTCCTTCGATCGTGTCGCGAAGGTGACGCACGGGACTTACAGTCAGAATGACAACGCAGGATGGATTGAACTCCCTGAGGCGTTTGTGGAAGTCGCCAAACGACGCAACGATCTCATCTATCGTGAGAATGGATTTTGTAAAAAGTTGCGAAGGCATCTTGTGACAATTCGCAACAACTTCACCGGTTTCGTTGCGTGTGTAAATCCACGCCGTGCCGTATGTGAGGATGACTGCCCGCGCGTCTTTGAGAAAATGATGAGTCGCCCCCAGGCAATCGGTGATTCGCTTTCGCAATTCGGCGCGATTTCCCGCTGAAAAGGACGAGTGAAAATCGTAACTGTAATGAAGACCATCCCGCTCCAGGAACGTGCTTTCCGGGACAGGCTCGTTGTATACCGCGTAGAGAACAGCCTTGTGTAATGAGTGTGGGTTGTACACAACACCAAAGGGATTCGCGAGCGTGGAAACCTTGTTTGCCAGCAGCCGCGCACCCATAGCTTCTGCGAAACACGACCCCACGGTGACGATTCGGTCGCCGAGCGAAAGGGTGTGCTTTGACACACCCGGTTTAAGGACCGTTCTGAAGGGGTTCATAAAAATGTTACCGATAACACAGCGAAATTTCGAGGATTTTTGGATAAATTGGGCGCCGATTCGCACGGATCCAACTACACCAAAAATATGAACAATACCCTTACCTCCTTTGAAAAGATTCCCGCTCAAATCTTCTCCAACTCGGTAGAAGGTTCCGTGTTTGTTGCTGAAATGATTGCATCATTGATTCGGGAGCGGGAAAAAGAAGGGCGGCATTGCGTACTGGGTCTTGCAACAGGATCGACACCCACACGCGTGTACGCAGAACTCGTACGCATGCACAAGGAAGAGGGGCTAAGCTTTAAGCATGTGTACACGTTCAACCTGGACGAATATTATCCGATGCAGCCCGACGCGCTGCAGAGTTACGTCCGGTTCATGAATGAACATCTCTTTAATCACATCGACATCCCGCGCGATCACATTCACATACCGGATGGGACACTTCCAAAGGACAAGATTGCGGCATTCTGCAATGAATATGAAAACCGAATTGATGAATTAGGTGGAATTGATGTTCAAATCCTTGGTATTGGTCGGACGGGTCACATCGGTTTTAATGAACCGGGTTCATCAGAACGATCGCTCACACGTTTGATCACGCTCGACCAGGTAACGCGTATCGACGCTGCGAGCGATTTCTTTGGTGAAGAGAATGTGCCGCGCAAAGCCATAACGATGGGGGTAGGCACCATCCTCAAGGCGCGCAAAGTCGTGATGATGGCGTGGGGCGAAGGAAAAGCAGCTGTCATCAAGAAGGCGATCGAAGGCGAGATCACTGATCAAATTCCTTCGTCGTTCCTTCAAAAGCACAACAACTGCCTGGTGGTCCTTGACGATGCCGCTGCGTCAGAACTTGTCCGTGTAAAGACACCGTGGCTGCTCGACAGCATCGACTGGACACCGAAGATGATACGCAAAGCCGTTGTCTGGCTCTGTCAGCACATCGGTAAGCCCGTGCTCAAGCTCACGAACAACGACTACATGGAGCACGGTATGGGTGACATCATCACGGAGTTTGGCTCGGCATACCAGGTAAACATCAGGATATTCAACGAACTTCAGCATACGATCACCGGATGGCCCGGCGGGAAACCCAATGCCGACGATACACACCGGCCGGAACGCGCCAATCCTTTTCCGAAAAGGGTTGTCATCTTTTCGCCACACCCCGATGATGACGTGATCTCGATGGGAGGAACGTTTATTCGCCTCGTCGATCAGGGACATGAAGTTCACGTAGCATACCAGACGTCAGGAAACATCGCTGTCTTTGACGACGATGCGATACGGTTTGCAGATTTCGTGCGCGACTTCAACGAACAGTTCGGTTTGAACAAGGAAGATGCTGAGCGGTTCTACAAGAAGATTGTCAACGATCTCAAGGAAAAGCATCCGGGCCAAATAGATAGTCCCGAAGTATTGAAAGTCAAGGGTCTCATCCGTAGAGGAGAGGCAAAAGCGGCATGTCGCTATGTCGGCATTCCTGATTCGCAGATTCACTTCCTCGATATGCCTTTCTATGAGACGGGTCTTGTGAAAAAGAAACCGCTGGGTGAAAAAGACATTTCGTTAATTGTCGACCTGCTCGACAAAGTCAAACCGCACCAGGTATATGCTGCCGGCGACCTGTCCGACCCTCACGGCACGCACCGTGTCTGCCTCGCTGCCATCTTCGCTGCGCTTGAGCGTCTGAAGGACAGAGATTGGATCAAGGATTGCTGGGTATGGCTCTACCGCGGAGCCTGGCAAGAATGGGATATAGATCAGATCGAGATGGCCGTTCCGCTCAGTCCGGATGAACTCCTGCGCAAACGTCGCGCAGTATTCAAACACCAATCGCAGAAGGACAGTGCGATGTTCCCCGGTAACGACAAACGCGAGTTCTGGGTGCGCGCCGAAGATCGCAATCGGGCAACTGCCGAAGCGTACAATCAACTCGGGTTGGCAGAGTATGAGGCGATGGAGGCGTTTGTGAGGCATTTCTTTTAGTTGTTGAACCACATAGGACATAAGGCACATAGGAGGGTACATAGAATTTGAAGCCGCCTGACGGCGACGGAGTGTGTGCTTTCGTAAAGTTTTTAGATCAACAATCTGGTAATGCCAGTAGTCAATCAATGGTTGGTTCGCGCATGGGACCCCTTTAGGGGTAAGGGGCGTGCGTCATTCAAAGTTGACAACGTAACATCATGAAATCGTCGCACATCCTTTCCTGCATCGCGTCAATCCTCGCCCTGTGCGCCTCCTCAGCGTTCGCACAAGACAAAATCCAATGGCCGGAGGGCAAACGCGTCGCAGTAAGTCTTACGTTTGACGATGGTCGCGATAGCCAGGTGTTGCGAGGTACGCAGTTGCTCGACAAGTATGGTGTGAAGGCGACGTTCTTCGTCGTGCCAGGCGCAGTGCGCCGTCAACATGAGGGTTGGAAAAAGGCCGTGGCCGCCGGCCATGAGATTGGCAACCACTCACTCCATCATCCTTGTTCAGGAAACTTTCCCTGGTCGCGCGAGCATGCGCTTGAATCATACTCAATGACGGACATGAAGGCAGAGCTTGCCCAGGCGAACAAGGAAATCCAGGAGTTGTTGGGTGTCGCACCTCGGGTGTTTGCGTATCCGTGTGGACAAACTTTTGTGGGTCGCGGAACGGAAACGAAAAGCTATGTGCCCATCGTTGCCGAGATGTTTTTGCTGGGCAGGACGTGGATGGACGAGGCGCCTAACGATCCCACGTATTGCGATTTTGCGCAGCTTACGGGCATTGAAATGGATGGTAAGGATTTTCCGCAGGTCAAATCATTTATCGAAAGTGCTCGCGAAGATGGTGCCTGGCTCGTGCTGGCAGGGCACGAAATGGGCGATGATGGTCCTCAAACGACTCGCCTGAGCATGCTTGAAGAGTTACTTGCCTATGCAGCCGATCCTACCAACGGCGTATGGATCGCACCCGCAGGCGAAGTGGCGGACTATGTACTTAAAATGACCAAGGGAAAATAATCCCCATTCTCTAGCGTCCTGAATCAAAACCATCCTGAAGGGGAACGAAAATAAACCGAAACGGCTTATCAAAAGACAACGCCGCTCATCCATGGACATCACCGACAACGAAATGCTGCTGATCTACAACTCTGAGAAGTTGTCAGATCGCAAGGCTTTGGGTTATGCCAAGTCTCTTCGCGGATACATTGTAAAAGAACGCGACATCGCGCGGGATGCCCTCACGGAAACTCAGTTGAAGGAAGTGGCAAACCGGCTGGGCGTACCGCCAACCGAAATGATAGATCGGGAATCCGATGTTTACCAGGACAGATTCCGGGACGCGAATGTCAGCGAAAATGACCTCCTCATTGCGCTAAAGAATGAACCTGATCTTCTCCGCACACCTATCGCTGTGTATGCCGACACCGCGGAATTTGTTGATCCATATACTTTCGTAAAGCGAGGGATGGCCTCGCCTGATATCACCTCCAGCAACGCCAACCCGGGCGAAAAGTAGCCCCTCAGGGCCTTTCTAAAAGGGAAAAAATCTTATCATTGCAAGTCCCCAGACGGGACCATCGAAGGAATCCTTAAACCTCACTACGATGAAGCAGCAATGGAAGGCCCGTAAGACGGTGGCAATGTACGAATCCGATATGGCCCAAAGTGGGCTTAAGCGGGTTCTGGGAAAATGGTCGCTCACCGCCCTGGGCGTGGGATCTGTGATCGGTGCCGGGATTTTCGTCATGACCGGTCTTGCCGCCAAAGACTTTGCTGGTCCGGCCCTCGCGATATCATTCATCATCGCGGGCATGGGTTGCGCCTTCGCCGGACTATGCTACGCCGAGTTCGCTTCCATCATCCCGGTGGAAGGATCCGCATATGCGTACTCGTTCGCGACAGTCGGGGAGTTATTCGCCTGGATCATCGGCTGGGACCTTATCCTCGAGTACTCCATGGCATCATCAACAGTGGCCGTGGGGTGGTCGGGCTACTTCCTCAAACTATTGGGATTGTTCCAGGTCCACTTGCCGCTATGGCTGACGAACGACCTTTACACGGCCAAGATGCTGCTGCGAGACGCTGCGGAGAACGGCACCATGGCTGAACTCACAGCGCAGTATTCTTCCGTACACCTGCCTACAATCTTTGGATTGCCAATTGCCATCAACCTTCCTGCTATTGCCATCTGCGCTATCATCACTTACATCCTCCTTCGCGGTATCAAGGAAGCTGCCAGCACCAACTTGCTCATCGTGATCATCAAAGTGGGGGTTGTGCTCTTTGTCATTATTGCCGGTGCGTTTTACATCGATCCTTCGAATTGGGATCCTTTCATTCCCGCCCGCGGTCTGAACAGCCAGGGTATTATGGCCTACGGCTATGCTGGTATCATGGCAGGTGCTGCGTATGTGTTCTTCGCATACATAGGATTTGATGCAGTGAGCACCCAGGCCGGAGAGGCGCGAAATCCCCGCAAGGATGTTCCTTTTGGTCTGCTCATGTCGCTCTTCATCTGTACGGTGCTGTATATCTCCGTGTCGCTGGTTGTTACGGGTATGGTGAAGTACACCGACATGGATGTGAAAGCACCTTTGGCCGCCGCGTTCTCTGATTACGGACTCAACATCGCCGTATGGTTGATTTCTATTGCGGCTGTTGCCGGACTTACTTCTGTGCTGCTGGTTCAGATGCTGGCCCAATCGCGACTTTTCCTTGCCATGGCAAAGGATGGATTGCTGTCGCGTAAAATTTTTGCTGAACTGCACCCACGTACTCGTGTTCCCTATCGCGGAACAGCAATCGTTGGTGTTGCGGTGGCCATTACTGCGGGATTTATCCCGATTGAAACCATCGCCAAGCTCGTAAACATCGGCACCCTGTTCGCCTTCGTAATGGTCAGCATCGCCGTCATGGTCATGCGCCAGCGCGAGCCGAATGTGAAACGTCCCTTCAAGGTACCTTATCTCTACATCATCGCTCCACTCAGCATTCTATTCAACCTGGGAATGATGGTCAGCCTCGGCTGGGAAAACTGGGCGCGGCTCTTCCTTTGGTTAGCTATTGGTATGGTTGTGTATTTCGTGTACAGCAGGAAGCACAGCATTATGCGTAATGTTGGGAATTAGTTTTTTACCATAGAGGCACGGAGAGCACTGACTGCCCATTGCCCATCGTCCGTTGCCTACTGAGCAACGTTTCCTTTCAGGAAAGCCAACAGGTCCGCCATTTCCACCACCGTAATCTGTGCCTCCAAGCCTTCGGGCATTAGCGACATGTTTAGTGCTTTCAGTGAACGAATATCCTGACGCGAAATCGTTCGGTCTACGCCGGCGGCATTTCGCAGCGTGATGGCTGAACCTGTCTCGCTGGCGATGATGCCTTCGATCGTTTCGCCATTCTCAAGGGTTGCGGACCACGTCTCGTAGCCGCTGGAGATGGCGAGGCTGGGCGCAAGTATTGAGGCCAGAATTGCTTGTTTTGACCAGTTATGAACTGTGCCCAGGTCGGGTCCGATGTTTACTCCGTCTTTGCCGCGTATCTGGTGGCAGATGGCGCAGTTTTTCTGGAATATTTCGCGGCCCTTTGTGGGATCTCCTGTCGCGATGAGGGCGCTTTGGTACCTGGCGGTAATCGTCACGGTGTCGTCGCGCGTAAAAAGATCACGCGCTTTCTTTCTCATGTCGAAATCTTCATGTTCCATGAGCCGCACCTTGCGTGGCCAGCTCACGTCCGAAGCTTGAATTGTGCCCGATGCAATCCCATCGAGCAGCATAGCTGTCGCGCGGTGGTTCGACATCAGCACACGCACCGCCGCATCTTTCAATTGCGGCGTCAATGATGCCCAGTTAGTGACCAGGTAGTTGGCGAACTTATCACCCCTTAGCGTTTCAAGTGTGCGTAGCGCCGCGAGGGAGACGGGCAGTTCCTGGTTTGCAGATACTAACGGTATCAGGCGATCTTCATAGGGGGCGACGCTGCCCAATGCGAGCATGTCGATGGCGGCAGCGCGTTCGCCGGCGTTCGACTTTTCATCAAACGCGATCACAGATGCTTTCTGCAATGCGCTGCGAAGTGTTGTGGCATCGTGAGTTGCGCTAGCCTTTAAGAGCCGAAGAGATGACTGTCGGATGGCGAGCACGGTATGGTTGACGGCGGCCGTAGCGAGGAGTTGCTGATCGCGAACCGGAAGAGGCTGACGCGGTCTTTTTCTTTCCCATCCTTCGGCAATACCTTGAAGCACTGCATCGAGGCCGTTTTGGGAACCAGTGCCCGTTCCCGTTGCGCGAGCAATGAGATCGTGCAGGGTGTTTCCATCGCCTGACATGGCCAGCAGGCTACCGAGTTGACGGATCATCCCTGTGTAACCGGGTATATCGGTTCTGTACTGTGAAAGCATCGTGTTGAGTGTACCGGAGACATCTGGATTCGTGGCCGATAGCGCGGCCGTTCGAACCCACGGGTCAGCAATGTCGCGAAAGAGGATGTCGTTGCGTGCCGTTGCAGCCTCAGGGGTGTCGATGTAACCGAGCGTCAACAACAGCTGATAGCGTACGCGCGGGTCAGGATCATTTTTTAAGTTGATGAGTGCGGAGTCGAGTGCCGGATCTTCTCCCAAGTGCAGTTCTGCAATTCGGATCGCGTTTTCGCGAATCCCGGCTACCGAGTCACTCAATGCCTGAAGGATAATTTCCGTGTTCAGCGCCTGCATACCTTCAAGTGTCCACAGCGCATGCAACCTTCCCGGTGACGATTCGGGGTCCATGCATACTTCTGCCAGGGCAGGGACGAGGTTGGCGTCGTTTCGGTCTACCAGTAATCGCTGGGCGTTGATGCGCCACCAGTAGTTGGGATGTTTTAGCATGCGAATCAGTTCTTCAGCGCTTGCCCTGCCCAGATTGAGGTTGTTCATCCACGTAGGCTTCGGGGTTCCTTCAGGTGCTATGCGATATATTCTGCCTTTGTCGCTGTCGTCGTACAAGGTGCCCGACTGCACCGTCTCTTCATCCATCCATTCGGGGTGTTCAATGATCTGTCGGTAATAGTCCACGACGTACAGCGCGCCGTCCGGCCCCACATACAGGTTCACCGGCCGGAATTTTACATCGCGTGAAGTGAGAAACTCCCGATCCGGAAACATGCGGCTCGCTGTGAATGTGGATCCGTTGGGACTGATTTTATCCACGTGGACAAGATTGCTCACGGGTTCGGCTACGAAGCTCACGTTCTCATCATAGGGTGGGGGAAAGGCACCACCGAGGTAGGCGATCAGTCCGCATGCAGACGTCATCACGCCGACATCGGTGAGAAGCTCATGCTGCGGATTTTCAGTGATCGGAAACACTTCGGCCGCGTCGCCATGGTCGGAAAGTGATTGTGTTGATCCGGATACCGCGAGGCTTGCGTTGCGCTCCAGGTAACGTGCGGCGATAACCTCGTGATAGATATGATTGGCGTTCCATACAAGAAGGTGATTGCCCCAGAGGTCGAAGGTGTGACCGAACTGCGTGTGACTGGAAAGCATTTCGAGTTTGCGCTGGTCAGGTCTGAAGCGCACGGATCTTCCTCCCGCATTGCTGGCAAGACGTGGAGCATTCGGGTCGCCCGGATAGAAGATTTCCGTTCCCTCATCGCCAAAGATATCCTGGTAGTAGTCCGTCGACACGGCTCCTTCGTGTGCGAGATAGATCCAGTTATCGGGACCGTAAACAGGATTGTTGACCTTATGCTGAGGGTTGGTGAGTGCAAAGCCTGTCAGTAACGTGTCAATAACTTCAGCACGTCCGTCGTTGTTGGCATCTTCTAGATAAAAGACATAGGGCGCGTCGGTTACGATCACACCGCGTTTCCATCGCATAATCCCTGTAGGCAACAAAAGATTTTCTGCGAAGACCGTCGCGCTGTCCATGCGTCCGTCGCCGTCAGTGTCGCTCAGCAACTTGATTTTTCCTGAACCACCGACGTCGAGGGGATATCCTGGCATTTCCACTACATACAGCCTACCCAGTTCATCGATCTCCATATCCACCGGGTCGCGAATAAGTGGTTCAGCGGCGATGAGTTCAATGGTAAACCCTTTGGCGATCTGGAAATCACCGATCATGGACACCCCGCTGTCGCCTGCTGTTTCATTTTCAGCGGGGCGCTTGTTGCATTGGACAGCCAGAAGGACAAACAGGATGAGCAGGATGCGTTTAGGCACGAGGTTCTGGAAACGTGACACAGTTGATTGGGGTTGTTTACTTATTGCCCTATAATATAAAAGGAAAACTTTCCTTTTGCGGTATTCGTTGCCACTAAAGACCCCATCCCGAATTCTCTCCCAAACGATCCGCTAGAAAATCGAAACAAGAATTTGCAAGTATATACTTGCATATTATATTTGCAAGTACTTACTTGCATATAATAATTCGATATGGAATCCCGGAGGGATGTTTTTCAAGCTATTGCCGACCCTACACGGCGTGAGATTATTGGCTTGCTCGCACGCAAGCCGGCGAATGTGAATGAGATCGCCGCGCGTTTCGACATGTCGCGGCAAGCAGTCTCGCTGCACGTCAAGGTACTGGAGGAATGCGGCGTACTCAGCGTGGTGCGCGCGGGTCGCGAGCGACGTTGCAGCGTGCGTCCCGAAAAGTTTACCGAAGTGTACGATTGGCTGGATCCCCTGCGCAAGATGTGGGAGTCCCGGTTCGAACAACTTGATGATGTACTACAAAAAGTAAGATCAACTAAAACCAAAAAATCATGAAACGCAGTCTCACAATGAATTTCTCTGTAGACAGGGATAACCGTACCATCCACGTAAAACGTGAATTTGTTGCGCCAGTAGATGATGTTTGGGCAGCATGGACTCAAAAAGAACTCCTGGATCAGTGGTGGGCTCCGAAACCCTATCGTACGGTGACCCGGTCGCTCGACTTCCGCGATGGCGGCACATGGTATTACAGCATGGTAGGCCCGAAGAACGACACCCATTGGAGCCGCGCCGATTATGAAGGTATTCGTCCTACCGAGTCATTCGGAATGTATGACGCCTTTACCGATGAGGAAGGTACCGTCAACACTGACCTTCCCCGTTCGCGATGGAAAGTAGACTTCCGTGCTTCTGACGACAACTCAACGACGGTACACATCACCATTCGCTATGACAAACCCGAAGACCTTGACAAGATCATCGAGCTCGGCTTTAAGGAAGGATTTACAGCAGCCCTTGAGAATCTTGATGAAATGTTTGAGGAGAAAGTGAATTGATTATCCCAACTCCACCTTCTTCCCCGTTCTCACAGCCTCATAAATAGCGTCCATTATCCTCAAATCCTTCACACCTTCCTCGCCATCTACTGGTACAACAGGCTTTTTGTTTTGAAGGATAATCGCTGACATCTCGTCCATCTGGACGGTTTGATGGGTCTTGTGAGGTAAGTTCAGCTCACCCTTGTGGGTTCTTCCCTTGATCGGACCGTAGCCGGTTGCGGGTTGCAATTCAGCAAAGCCCTGCGTTCCGTTCAGGAAGAACCGGTCGAGATAGTTCATTGAGTAGGTGGAAAGGCACGACGCAATAACGCCGCTCGGGAATCCCAGCTGGAATGTAATGGTTTCATCTACACCTTCCTTGAACTTAACAGGATCGGTTTTTACTTCCTGTGCCGTCACCCACACAGGTTCTTCGCCGACCATATACCGGGCGCCGTTCACTGAATAAATGCCGATGTCCATCAGTGCGCCTCCACCGGCAAGTTCTTTGCTCAATCGCCACTGTCCCGGATCGCCAATGCGAAATCCGCTCAATCCCTGGAAGAACATGACTTTACCCAATTCACCGGCATTCCGCATGCGGATGATTTCAAGCGTGTTGGCCTCGAAGTGCATCCGATAGCCGACGAGTAATTTTACGTTTGCCTTCTTGCAAGCGTCAACCATTTCCTGACCTTCCTTTGCGTTGAGAGCCATGGGCTTTTCGCAAATGACGTGCTTGCCCGCGCGCGCTACGCGAATAGCCTGATCTTTATGAAGGGCATTCGGCGTGATGATGTAAACAGCGTCAATGTCTTTGTTGTCCTTGATCTTATCGAAGTTCTCGTAGTTGTAGCAGTTCGCCGCCGGAATACCATACTTCTTTTGCCAGTCGGCGATCTTTGACGGTGTTCCGCTGATTACACCGGTGAGCTTTGCCGCCTTGCAGTCGCGCATAGCCTCAGCCACCCGTGTGCCATAGCTTCCAAGTCCCAAAATGGCGACTTTCAGCACAGGGCCTTCGTAAGGTTCTTCATAAAACGATGAACCAGCGGCCTTTGCCGAAGACAGAAAGGGAACGGCCAACGCCGTCGCTGAAATTTTCTGAAGGAAATCACGTCGGGATTTCATAGCGGTTATTTGATTTGGTGGGTTAATGTAAGAAAAGATTCTGCTATGGGGAAGGGGAATGTGGCAATGGGCAGCAGGCAATGGGCAGTTGGCAGTGAGTACGCAGTTGGCAGTTGGCAGTGATGGTGCCGTTGATTGCAGTTTGGAACTAATGTGAACTTATGATTCGGAGAGTTTACCGCAATGGTGCCATGACGCAAAGGGCGCAAAGGGACGGCCTATCTGTTAGCGCATGCCCTCACTACTGCCCACTGCCTAAGTCTTCTGCTTTTTCTTCTTCGCCGCGGGGAACAGCACATTATTCAAAATCAAGCGGTAGCCCGGCGAGTTCGGGTGCAGATTCAGATCTGTGGGTTCTTCGCCGACCTGGTGTTGGTAGTCTTCAGGATCGTGGCCGCCGTAGAATGTCCAAAAACCTTTGCCAAGGATGCCGTGGATGTACTTGGCTTCACGAATTTCTTTGTTCTCACCCATGACAACCACGTCGGGTTTGATGAGATGCGACTTGAAGCCAGTGGTTTGTCCGAAAAATCCCTTTATCACCCGGCTATGATTTTGTGATAACATAGTAGGGATGGGATCCCATTTTGCGGAAAATTCAAAAAGGGTAAAGTAGTCGTTGTCCTGTCGCAAGCCTCGCTCGGTAGGATGGTTGTCGATATCGGAAAATTCATACTTATAGGGATCGCGAACCAACGTGAAATCAGTAAACGCGAGGCATTGCTCATAGTTCAGCTTGCTCTGCGCCTCAGGATCGGCAGGGTCGCCGTCATACATATGCTCACAGATATCGACACCATCAGCAGCAAGCGCAATGTCAAAGCTGTCGGTAGCTGAGCACATAGCAAACATGAATCCTCCACCGGCCACGAACTCCTTGATCTTTCGGGCGACAGCCAGTTTCAATTGAGATACCTTTTGGAATCCGTGCTTGCGGGCAAGTTCTTCTGCTTCCTGCTGGGCTTCGATATACCACGGCATATTCTGATAGGAGCCGAAAAATTTGCCGTACTGTCCGGTGAAATCTTCGTGATGGAGGTGCAGCCAGTCGTACTTGGGCAGCAAGCCATTCAACACCTCGTCGTCATAGATGACGTCGTATGGTATTTCAGCGTAGGTGAGTACAAGTGTCACGGCATCGTCCCACGGTTGCGCGGTCTTGGGAGAATAGACTGCTATGCGGGGATATTTTTCCAGCTTCATCACGTCGTAATTGAGGGCCGGACTTCCGATTTCCGTAATGATCCGGTTGGCGTCGGCGTCGGAGATGACCTCATAGCTGACTCCCCGGACCACAAGCTCGTTCTGGATGGCGGGATGATATTTGCACATGAAGCTTCCGCCTCGGTAGTTGAGCAGCCAGTCGACCTCCATGTCCGTTTTCAGGATCCAATACGTGATCCCATATGCCTTCAGGTGGTTGGACTGCCGTTCGTCCATAGGAATAAGGATGTAGTTCGCGCGGCAAACTCCCGCAAAAACGACCAAAGCGAACAAAAAAATGGCTCTCATGCGCAAATCGACTGTGTTGAATCAAAGTTATCCAATGATGCTGCATTAACCTATAAAACGTCCTAATTTTGGCGGCTGAGGCGGTGACGTACAATTTTTCCCGTCAAACTGTAACAACTGACCTGCGGCAACAACGTATTAAGCAGTTTCGGTATTTGCGTTCGGGCATGGATTTAATTGAAAATATTCGCGAGGGATTGCGGTCGATCAAGGCAAATATGCTCCGTTCGGTGCTCACAGCCTGTATCGTCGCCATAGGGATTACCTCGCTGGTGGGTATTCTTACTGCAGTGGACGGCATCGAACAGTCCGTCACCGAAAGCCTCAGCTCCCTGGGGCTGAACACGTTCGACATCTACTCCCGCACGTATCGACGTTCCAACCGCGACGGTGTTGTCGAGAAAACATACCCCCTTATACGGTACAGCGAGGCAAAGCGCTTTATGAACGAGTACACGGTGCCGTCAAGCATCTGCATCTTTGCGCACGTAAGCTGGAACGCGGAGGTTAAGCGACTGTCCAAAAAAACAAACCCCAACGTCGGCATTGGTGGTGTCAACGAGGAATACATGGCGATCAAAGCCCTGGAGTTTGATCAGGGAAGAAATTTCTCCATGGTGGAGATCAATCGCGGCGCCCATGTGGCGGTTATCGGCAGTAAGATTTACGAAACGCTGTACGAATCCAATGAGAATCCTATCGGTACCACCATCATCGCTCTGGGTACGCAATTCAGGGTGATCGGTGTCCTCAAGAAGAAAGGTGAGATTGCAGAGGAGAATTTCGATAACTCCGTATACATCCCGCTTATCGTCGCGAATCAGTTGGCAGGCGGACAGCCGCTCCGTTATACGATGACCGTCGCTGTTCGCGATCCTGATCAATTTGAACATGCCATGGGTGAAGCAACGGGACTCATGCGCATGATTCGGCGCGATCGTATCGGCCAGGAAAATTCCTTTGAAATTGAAAAGAGTGAAACGCTTGAGGAAAATCTTAAAGTGATAACGAGTGGACTCTACTGGGGTGGCTTTGGCGTCGGCTTTATTACCTTGCTTGGCGCATCCATTGCGCTCATGAACATCATGCTCGTGTCGGTGACGGAACGTACGCGTGAAGTCGGCGTAAGAAAGGCCCTTGGGGCGACGCCACTGCGGATTCGTCAGCAGTTCGTCATTGAAGCTATCGTCGTTTGTCTGCTCGGTGGAATCGCAGGTATAGTACTCGGCATCCTCATTGGTAACCTCATGGCAAGCGCGATGGACGTGGAGCACTTTGTTGTGCCATGGCTATGGATGCTCGTTGGGCTGCTTGTCTGTGTTTTCGTCGGCCTCGTGTCCGGCTATTATCCCG
>QGUY01000038.1 GCA_003242315.1 Bacteroidota bacterium | reverse complement strand
TCGAACTAGACGTTGAAAACCGCAGGCTGCACCTCGATGTCAGCGACGAAGAACTGGAGCGCAGACGTAAAGCGTGGTCGCCTCCTCCACCCATGGCAACGCGTGGTTATGTCAAATTCTACATCGACCACGTACAGCAAGCCCATTTGGGGGCGGACCTCGATATTCTTCGTGGAGGATCGGGAGCGGAGGTTACCCGGGATTTGCATTAGGAAGGTGAAAAGTAATCGGTGATAGATGGAGCGCAAGGTGGTGAGGTAGTGCGAGTGCGAGAGTGAGAGTGAAGAATTGAGCCCCAGAGCGGCGACATGTTGGTAGCCCGGGGTGCAGCCCCCGGGAAAGGAGGTTAGGGGATAATTGCTGGGAATCTGTTTTCGGGGTACACATTATATTGGCGCGCAACGAGATGAAATATCATCAAGGTAGGATAGATACCATAACACAATGAAAGTATACAAAACGAACAAGGGAATTCTAATCGAACGTGGCAGCAAATTCTGCCTCCATCAGGAAGACTGGGACACTTTTATCAACGATGATAATTTAAGAACCAAGCTTTCATCATTAACTGAAAAATTGCCGCAGGTCGACGATCCGGGCGACCTCATCCGCGAGGGCATTCAGCCGCCGATACAGGGACAGGAACTTTGGGCATGTGGTGTTACTTACCTGCGCAGCAAGGTGGGACGCCAGGAAGAATCGAAGGCCGCTGGTGGAGGCGACTTTTACGCGCGCGTTTACGAGGCTGAACGACCGGAAGTGTTTTTTAAAACAACAAACCACCGCATCGTACCCCACGGTGGAAAAGTAAGGATTCGGAAAGACTCCACGTGGGACGCGCCCGAACCGGAACTAACTCTCGTCGTTACATCGTCAGGAACCATCGTTGGGTATACGATAGGCAATGACATGAGTTCACGTAGCATCGAAGGCGAAAACCCGCTTTACCTTCCTCAGGCAAAAACGTACGACGGATGCGCTTCCGTAGGACCTTGCGTGTACGTTCCTGACGGGCCACTTCCATCCGACACGAAAATTCAAATGGAAATCCTCCGCAACGGTAAGGTTGTCTTCGAAGGAAATGTTGGCATCGACCAGATGAAGCGTACTCCCGCGGAATTGGTGTCATTTGTCTTTCGCGAATGCAGTTTCCCGAACGGATGTCTTATCATGACCGGGACAGGTATTGTCCCTTCTCATGAATTCACCCTCGAACCGGATGATGAGATAAGGATTACGATAGGACAGATTGGGACGTTAATCAACTATGTGACGAGGTAATGTTCTAAGTACCTCCATCTCGTCAGTTTACCGAATTATTTATAGGTCAATCCGAAAAGAATTCCGATGACAAAGCGCTGGCACCTACATTGCGCATTATTGTCATCATGAGAATTTTCCTGTGGATCGTTTGTTTAACCGCCATTGTTGTCGCTTGCACGGACAATGATATCAACGAACCATTTGATTGCGCGACATCTTCACTGACGCTTTCAGTGGAAGCAGTACAGCAGGCGAGCGCTTGTGACGCAAGTGATGGGTCGATTACCGTGGCGGCATCCGGCGGGGCGGAGCCATATAAATATTCGGTTGAAGGAGCAGAACAAGATGAACCCGTACTTGATGGATTGCGTCCAGGCATCTACACTGTTTCTGTGACCGATGCCAACGGGTGTACAGCAGCGATTCCGAATGTTGCCGTGCTTGCCCCAGGCTTCACGGTTACAACGAATCTCACGCCCGACACCTCATGTCTGGAAGGAACAGGTAGTGTCACGGTAGAGGTATCCGATGGGACACCTCCTTATGAATATCGGCTTGGGAATGGCCCCTACGGTATTTCGAATGTATTCTCCGGACTCAAAAGAGGTGTACACGTCATTGAGGTCCGGGACAATTCTGGCTGTGAAGTAGAACTTCGCGTTACGATTCCCCGCGGCAACACGGGCGTAAGCTGGAAGGACGACGTGCTGCCGATTGTCAAAGCAAGTTGCGCGCTCAGCGGTTGCCATGATGGACTTGTCAGACCTGACCTAAGCCGTTACGATAAGGCGAAGTTTTATGCGCAGGAAATGAAGGAGTTCACCCAGGATGGGAGCATGCCGTTCGAAGGTTCAATTACGCAGGAACAAATCGACCTGATAGCCTGCTGGGTGGATGATGGTGCGCCCGATAACTAATTCATTCGAACAAAACTTCGTCGAGACCTGAGCGAAGTTCACCCGCAGCTTTTCTATCGCCCTGCTGCTCTGCAATCTCAATCCCTTTGCGAAAAATGCTAACCGCCTTCTCCGTATCGCCTTGCCGGAGGTAATGGTTCGCAGCCATGTAGTAGGTGGGCAAATAACTTTCGAACTCTGTCATTAATTTCTCAAACAACTGTGACGCCTGAGACGGATCGGAATGCTGGTATTCCAGGGCAAGTGCGTACCAGTTGAACGCATTTCCGGGTTCTTCCTCTGCGAACTGGTGAAGCATCTTGAGACGCTCTGAATTCATCCCTTTTTTAATTTTTCGCGGTTCGAATTTCGGATTTTATCGTTTATCTTGACCCCGTTTAGGAAATATTCGGGCCGCTTCGCCGGCATTCATTACATCACGTGATGCGACAGACGGCCATTCATAACCCGAACGTGAAATGAAAATTCTGGTTTGTATTTCTCACGTACCTGACACGACTTCACGAATCGCCTTTACGGATAACAACACCAAGTTCGACACGAAGGGCGTGCAGTTTATAATCGGTCCGTACGACGACTACGCATTGGCGAGGGCTATCGAGCTAAAGGAGTCCACCGGAGCTACCGTTACTGTACTCAATGTGGGTCTGGCAGAAACGGAGCCGACGATTCGCAAGGCGCTGGCAATCGGTGCGGACGATGCCATCAGGGTTAATGCCGAGCCAGTAGATTCTTTCTTCGTCGCGGCGCAGATTGCTGCACAAGCAAAAGCGGAATCGTATGATTTGATTCTGATGGGCCGGGAGTCAATAGACTATAATAGTGGTGTAGTACATGCGCTGGTGGGCACCATGCTGAACATACCGGCGGTTTCACCTGTTATGAAACTTGACCTTGACGGCAATACCGTGAAGATGGTTCGGGAAATCGAAGGGGGAACCGAGCAGGTGGAAGCAGCGATGCCGCTTATCGCAGGATGTCAGGAGCCTATCGCTGAGTGGAAGATTCCCAACATGAGGGGAATCATGTCCGCCCGCACGAAGCCACTAAAGGTTGTGCCACCCGTAGCCGTGGAGAGCGGAGTGAAACTCCAGCGATTCGAATTACCACCACCCAAAGGCGCGGTTAAGCTGATTCCTCCTGACAAGGTTGAAGAGTTGGTACACCTCCTGAAGACTGAGGCAAAAGTTCTGTAAAAATCTGAAAAAGGTATGCACGTTCTCGTTTTCGTCGAGTCGAACGAAGGAAAAGTAAAAAAGACATCCCATGAAGCTGTCGCCTATGCCGCGGCGTTGGGTGGGAGTGTCACGGCCCTTGCCCTTGGCAGGGTGGATGCTGACGAATTGGCGGCACTCGGGAAATTCGGCGCGTCAAAAGTTCTGCATGCTGCCGATGACCGCCTCAACCAGGAGGTAATACAGGCTTATGCTCACGTGATCGCACAGGCGATGGGTCAAACCGGCGCCGACGTGCTCGTTTTGGCAAATTCTTCGCTTGGTACACCAATTGCGGCTCAGGTAGCGGCGACAATAGATGCCAGTCTCGCCACTAACGTGGTTGCTTTGCCTGATACCTCTTCCGGGTTCTCCGTCAAAAGGAGTATCTATTCCGGCAAAGCGTATTGCTGGGTTGAGTTGGCCAAACCGAAAAAGGTCATCGCGATCCGGAAAAATGCCGCGGAAGCTGGGGGCAGTGGCGGCGCTGCAACGGTCGAAGCCTTTACCCCTGAAATCAGGGATGAGGACTTCCGGGTTAAGGTTACCGGCACCGAAAAGGCTACCGGGGAAGTTTTGCTTCCGGAAGCCGAAATAGTTGTTTCCGGCGGCAGGGGTATGAAGGGCCCGGAGCATTGGAGCATCCTTGAAGCACTTGCGAAGGAATTGGGCGCTGCAACCGGCTGCAGCAAGCCGGTATCCGACATGGGCTGGAGGCCACACCACGAACACGTGGGCCAAACCGGCGTGAAAGTCAGCCCACAGTTATATATTGCGGTCGGTATTTCGGGAGCCATCCAGCATTTGGCTGGCGTGAACACTTCGAAGTATATTGTCGTCATAAACAAAGACCCGGACGCGCCCTTTTTTAAGGCGGCCGACTACGGAATTGTTGGGGACGCCTTCGAGGTTGTGCCCCGATTAACCGAAGCTATTAAAGCAGCAAGAGGGTGAAGAAGATAAAACTGGAAATCCTTGGCTTATCCTCAAGTCAATCACAGGCTGGCTCCTTTGCGCTTGTCCTGGGTGAGACGGAGGGAAACCGGCGGTTACCGATCATCATCGGGATGTTCGAAGCGCAGGCTATCGCCATTGAGATCGAAAAGATTACCCCGAACAGGCCCATGACTCACGACCTGTTCAAGTCCTTTGCCAACAACTTTCACTTCACTGTTGAAGAAATTATCATATCCGATCTGAAGGAAGGCGTCTTCTTTGCCAAGATCGTTTGCTCCGACGGACTGAAAAAGATTGAAATTGACGCTCGCCCTTCTGATGCCATTGCCATCGGCCTTCGGTTTGATTCGCCAATATTCACCTACGAGAACATTCTCGCGGAAGCTGGCATCGTGCTTACCGACGAGGCGGAAGAAGAAAAGGCGGAAACCGAAAAGGCCCCAGCCCAGCGCGCGCGCCGCGAGTCACCCCGTAAAGACGACCTTAAAAATTACTCGGTCGAGCGACTGAACGAGCTGCTCAAGGAGGCCATCGATAAAGAAGATTACGAACGGGCAGCCAAGATCAGGGACGAACTGAGCAAGAGAAATTAATCCATCCAGCATAACTTTGAAAAGAAGTATACCTTTCTCTGATGTTCAGGAAGTTATAATCAGGATGGTCAGGTAATGGTTTAGTATGGATTACCTCCGTGCCCTGGGTGGCGTTGCATTCATCATCGGCATTGCTTACGCACTTTCGGGCAACCGCCGCGCCGTGGATTGGCGCCTTGTCGGATACGGTATCCTCCTCCAGATTACATTTGCTCTTCTCACTGGCAAAGTTGAAGCAACACAGCAAGCGTTCCAGTACGTGAGCGCCAAGGTTGTCACATTCCTGTCTTTTGCCCAGAATGGTGCCGAGTTCCTTTACGGTGACCTCGCTCGTGACAGCACGCAAGACCCTGCTGTAAAACATAACCTCGGCTTCCTCTTTGCCTTCCAGGCGCTTCCAACAGTGATCTTTTTTTCGGCCATTACTGCCGGCCTGTACTACCTTGGCGTCCTTCAGAAGATCGTTTTTGCGTTTGCCTGGATCATGGCGCGAACGATGCGGCTGTCCGGTTCCGAAAGCCTCTCGACTGCAGCAAACATTTTCATGGGACAAACAGAAGCACCGTTATTGGTTCGGCCGTTCATCGCGCGCATGACACAATCCGAACTCCACTGCCTCATGACCGGTGGAATGGCTACCATCGCGGGGAGCGTGCTAGGCGCCTACGTTGCCTTCCTTGGCGGCGACAGCCTGGAGGAACGCGCCATGTTCGCGAGCTACCTGATCGGAGCGTCCATCATCAACGCTCCTGCCGCGATCGTAATTTCCAAGATCGTATTTCCGGAAACGCAACACGATCAAATCGATCGGCGGCTTCAGGTCAGCAAGGAAAAGATCGGCGTAAACCTCATCGACGCCCTGGCGTCCGGCGCGTCTGACGGACTTCGTCTTGCGCTCAATATCGGTGCGATGCTGCTTGCCTTTATCGCGATAATCTATGCCCTCAACTGGGTACTCGTCGATTTCATTGGCGCGTACACCGGTCTCAATGAATTTGTCGTACGCACCACACAAGGTGCATACAATGGCTTTTCCCTTCAGTACATATTGGGCCAGGTATTTCGTGTATTTGCCTTTGTTATTGGTGTCGACTGGAATGAGGCGCTGCATGTGGGTAGCCTGCTGGGACAAAAGGTTGTGATCAATGAATTCGTAGCATACCTTGATCTGACCCGCATGAAGGAAGCCGGAATCCTGAGCGAGAAGGCAATTCGAATCTCAACGTATGCCTTGTGCGGATTTGCTAACTTTAGTTCGATAGCCATTCAGATCGGAGGAATAGGAGGGATGGCACCCGCACGGCAGGGCGATTTGTCGCGGCTTGGACTTCGCGCGATGGTGGCGGCATCGCTGGCAACAATGATGTCCGGCGCCATAGCCGGTGCCCTCTTTTCCTGAGTCCCGGTAACCCAACACCCGGAGTTATGCTAAGCGAAACCGAACGCCTTGTACTGCAACACCTCGCGCAGTACGTAACCGATCACAAGAAGGAGTTCATCACAAAGGTGCTTTCACAGCGGACGAGGCGAATTACCGTCGTCCTTGAGGATGTTTATCAATCGCAAAACCTCAGCGCCGTGATGCGTACCTGTGAATGCATGGGCATCCAGGACGTACATGTTATCGAAAACACGAGTGGCTATGGTTTCAACAAAAAAGTATTAAAGGGCGCACATAAATGGTTAACCATTCAACGTTACCGGACGGGCGATGATCGGACGCGAGCCTGTATTACGTCGTTGCGCGAGAAAGGATACCGCATACTGGCGGTAAGTCCTGACCCCTCAGGCATACCCATTGACGCGGTGACTCCGGATGAACCCTTGGCATTGGTGTTCGGAAACGAGTTGCATGGCCTGTCCGATGCTGCAATTGCGCTGGGCGACCAGCAGGTTACGATACCTATGTACGGTTTCACGGAAAGCATGAATATTTCGGTGAGCGCAGCGTTGTGTGTGTACGTGCTTTCCGCAAAGTTGCGGACCAGCGGGCTGCCGTACGGACTGACCGAAGACGAACAAGATGAGTTGCGGTTGAAGTGGTATCGGAAAATTGTCAGGCGATCCGACGTTATAGAGCGGGAGTATTTGAGAACAATTACCTAACTTACGGACTGTTTATAGTGGCTCATGCGTCTTGCGAAGAAGGTATTCCTCCTGCTCGTACTTGTATTGGCGGCGGCGCTTGCAGGAGTCAACGCATGGATGATACTCAGCACCCAACAGTACGTTTTTGATTCGGTCGAAAACGTTCCCTCACGAAAAGTCGGTCTGGTGTTAGGCACAAGCCACCGAACCCAAAAGGGTGGACCTAATCCCTATTTTGAGAAGCGCATCCAAACTGCTGCCGACCTATACTTCTCCGGAAAGGTCGTGCATTTTATTCTGAGTGGTGACAACAGCACGCAGTATTACAATGAACCTCTTGAAATGAAAAAAGCCCTTGTGCGCAAGGGCGTACCTGAGTCTGCGGTCACGCTGGACTATGCGGGATTAAGGACACTCGACTCAATAGTCCGCAGTAAAGAGGTTTTTGGTCAGGACGAAATTATTATTATCACGCAACCTTTTCATTGTTATCGTGCTCTATTTATCAGCAGGTATTACGACCTGGACGCGGTTGCGATGGTGGCGGAAGAACCCGCTTTTGCTGAAAGCCGTAATGTAAGAATTCGCGAATATTTTGCGCGTGCAAAAGCCGTCCTGGATTTATACGTTTTAGGCACCGCACCGCGTTTTTTGGGCCAGAAAGAGGAACTTATTATCAACCATTGATTCCGCGATTTTAGCGGTCGATCGGTAACGCGAAGGACATGGCGCGATTTTTAGCTATTTTTGTATCGGGTAAACTGATTTTTGTGCGTTACGACACGATTAAGTCCCTTCTCTTCTTCGCATCGGCTACCCTTTGCCTACTAACTTTATCCCCCGGGCTGTTGTTCGCGCAGGAGACTGTGGTATCGGGAAAGATCACGGACGCAAGTTCCGGCGATCCGCTTCCTTTTGTGAACGTATACTTCGAAGGAACTACCATTGGTGTTACATCCGACTTCGACGGCAGGTTCGAGATCAGAACGCATACCCCCACCGATACCCTGGTTGCTTCATACATTGGATATAAAGCAAAGAAAAAATATGTCCAACGCGGTACAACCACCGTCGTCAACTTTCAACTGGAAGAAGATGTAACGCGGCTCCAGGAAATTGTGTTCGTAGCGGGCGAGAATCCGGCGTATGCGATCATGCGAAAGGTGGTGCAAAACAAACCGCTAAATGACAAGCGAAAGCTAAGCGCGTACGAATACGATACGTATACGAAGATCGAAATCGACGTCGATAATATTACCGAAAAGTTCCGGCAGAAAAAGCTCGTTCAGAAAATTACGCAGGTCCTGGACAGCGTCGAACGGATTGCGGGCGAGGACGGAAAACCCATACTTCCCCTGTTCATTTCTGAGAGCGTGTCGAAGCTCTACTACCGCGATAACCCGCAATTGAAAATGGAACACATCCTTAAGTCGAAGATCAACGGCGTCGGCGTAGAGGATGGATCTCTTGTAACACAGTTTATCGGTTCGTCTTTCCAGGAGTACAACTTTTATCAGAACTGGCTCAACATCGTCACCAAAGACTTCGTGTCGCCCATTGCTGACGGATGGCGACTGTATTATGAATATGACTTGACGGACAGTGTTTACATCGGTGACGATTTCTGCTATCGTCTCGACTTCTTCCCCCGGAGTTCCCAGGACCTCGCCTTTACAGGCACGATATGGATTACGAAAAACGAATACGCCCTGAAGCAGGTGGATGTCACCGTAGGGAAGGAGGCAAACCTTAACTTTGTTGAGAAGATTAAAATCCAGCAGGAACTTGAAAAGACCGAAGCCGGTCCCTGGTTGCCTGTCAAGAACCGTGTCCTCGTTGACATCGGGGAGATTCAGGACAACATGGCGGGACTTCTCGCCAAGTTCTATACATCCAACAAGAATTTTGTCATCAACAAACCCTATGAGACATCGTTTTACGCACAGCCGATTCTCATTGCGGAAGATGCGCGACTGCACGAAGATGAAAGCTACTGGGATACGATTCGTCACGAACCGCTGACAAGCACAGAGAAAAATGTGTATCGCATGATCGATACACTCCAGAATATTCCCGTCGTCAAAACCTACACTGACATCATCAAGGTCATTGTCAACGGATATTACGAAGCTGGAAAATTCTACATCGGACCTTATGTCTCAACACTTGCCATCAACAACATCGAAGGCGTACGGGTGCAGGCGGGATTTAAAACAAACATCAAGTTTAGCGACAAGTGGGTGTTCGGAGGGAACATAGGTTATGGGTTTCGGGATCAGCGCATCAAATATTCAGCCTTCGGTCAGCACATAATTTCACGCGCGCCATGGACAACGGCAACGTTTAGTACAAGAAGTGAGATTGGACGTGTTGGCCTGGACGATGAAAACTACAGTTCTAACTTCCTCTTCTTCGCAGCACAGCGATTCGGAAACTTTCGCCGCGGATACTACTTCGATGAGTCGATGTTCGATTTTCGTCGCGAACTGTTCAAGGGATTCACCCAACGCGTCGCCTTTCGTTATCACACTTTTAAGCCATTGTTTAATTTCGGATACTATCCACCCAGCGATCTGACTACCCACGATACGCTGGAAACATACAAAACGTCGGAAGTGGTGGTCGAGGCCCGTTACGCGCGTGACGAACTTTTCATTCAGAACGACAATGACAGGATAAGCCTGGGTACTACGCGTTGGCCCATAATCACGCTGCGATATACCCGTGGCATCAAAGGAATCCTTGGGAGTGATTTCGATTATTCGAAACTGCGGCTGTCAGTATACAAACGCATGCGGTTGGGCCCGCTCGGCACAGGGTACGCCACTGTGACGGGTGAATACATCTTCGATGCGTTGCCTTACACTTTGCTCTCACTGCACCTGGGTAACCAATCCCCGATCTACGCGGGCTTCTCGTTCAACCTGATGAACTACGGCGAGTTTGTCAGCGATCGATACGCGGCTTTGCAGTATCAGCACAAGTTTGAAGGATTTATACTCAATCGCATCCCGCTCATGCGCAAACTCAAATGGCGTCTTGTCGGAACGGCTAACATTTTGTATGGCGGATTGAACCATGAAAACCGCGCACTTATTGCCGACACTACGCCAACCGGGGAGGAGGCGCTACAGCCCGGTTTCCTCGACCCGACCCGGCCATACATCGAACTGGGGTATGGCGTGGAAAACATCTTGAAGTTTTTCCGCGTAGACTTTGTCCATCGTCTTTCCTACCTGGATGAGGAGAAGACGCCATCAATCCGGAAGTTTGCCGTTCTCGTCAGCTTCCAATTCACGCTATAATTTTTCATTCATCGCCTCAAAGTGCATATTTGCACCGCAACGCTATTTTGCGATTCAAGGCAATGACTATTACGCTAACTTTTCCTGACGGTAGCAAACGGGAATTCAAACAGGGTGTCACCGGCGTCGAGGTAGCCCAAAGCATCAGCGAGGGACTGGCGAGGAACGCGCTGGCCATCGAGGTAGACGGTGAAGTGCGCGACCTGGCGCGCCCGATTACGGCTGACGCCGCCATTAAGATTTTGACGTGGAACGATCGCGGAGGAAAAGCTGCGTTTTGGCATTCGTCGGCGCACCTGATGGCGGAAGCGCTTGAGGCGCTGTATCCCGGCGTCAAGTTCGGGATCGGTCCGCCAATCGAGAATGGATTTTATTACGACGTCGACCTTAACGGTCGCCCTTTTGGCGAAGAAGATCTCGCCGCCGTTGAAAAGAAGATGGTGGAGCTGGCAAAAAAGGCGAGTCCCTTCGAGCGACGTAACGTGTCAAAGGCAGAAGCGCTTGAGTACTTCAAGGCTAAAGGCGATCCGTATAAGATAGAACTGATCAACGACCTGGAAGACGGAACGATCACCTTTTATCAGCAGGGCAACTTCGTTGACCTGTGTCGTGGTCCACACATCCCCAATACAGGATTCATCAAGGCAATCAAGCTCCTCAATGTAGCCGGCGCCTACTGGAGAGGCGACGAAAAGAACAAAATGCTTACACGCATTTACGGCATCACATTCCCGAAAAATAAGGAGCTTGAAGAGTACCTCCGGATGTTGGAAGAGGCAAAGAAGCGCGACCACCGTAAACTCGGCAAGGAACTGGAGCTGTTTGCCTTTTCTGACAAGGTAGGGCAGGGTTTACCGCTTTGGCTGCCTAAGGGCACTATCCTTCGCGAACGGCTCGAGCAGTTCATGCGTCGCGCACAGGTAAGAGCCGGGTACGAGCCGGTTGTTACGCCGCATATTGGTGGGAAGGAACTGTACGTTACCTCAGGGCACTACGAAAAATACGGTAAGGACTCGTTTCAGCCCATCCATACTCCTGATGAAAATGAGGAGTTCCTGCTGAAACCGATGAATTGCCCGCACCACTGTGAGATCTATAAGGTCAAACCCAGGTCGTATCGCGACCTTCCCTTGCGCCTGGCGGAATTCGGCACAGTGTACCGGTATGAACAAAGTGGGGAGTTGCACGGACTGACCCGGGTTAGAGGATTCACCCAGGACGATGCCCACATTTTCTGCCGGCCAGACCAGGTTAAATCGGAGTTTGTTCGAGTTATAGACCTCGTGCTCCACGTGTTCAAGTCGCTGGGCTTTGAGAACTACACCGCCCAGGTGTCGCTCCGCGATCCCAACAACAAGGAAAAGTATATGGGCGAGGATGAGTTATGGGACCGCGCCGAACGGGAGATACAGGAAGCGGCGGACGAACGCGGTCTGAAGACGGTGGCCGTTAAGGGTGAGGCCGCTTTCTACGGACCAAAACTTGACTTCATGGTCAAGGATGCGCTGGGCCGAAGCTGGCAGTTGGGAACGATTCAGGTGGATTATCAACTGCCCCAAAGGTTCGAGCTGGAATACATCGGGGCTGACAATCAGCGCCACCGGCCGGTGATGATTCACCGTGCTCCCTTCGGGTCATTGGAACGCTTCGTGGCGGTGCTGATTGAACATTGCGCGGGAAACTTCCCGCTGTGGCTGTCGCCGGACCAGGTCGCGGTGTTGCCGATATCAGATCGGTTCAATGATTATGCACAGCTTGTATATGATAAACTTAAAGAACAGGATATCAGAGGGTTATTGGATCTTCGGGACGAAAAGATCACCCGGAAGATAAGGGATGCCGAAATCAAGAAGATACCGTACATGCTGATTGTCGGGGAGCGTGAGGCCAGCGAGCAGAAGGTGGCGGTTCGTCGTCACGGACAGGGCGATCAGGGTAGTGTGCGGCTTGATGATTTCGTGAAGGATTTCAAAGAAGCGTGTGCGCCACCGGCGTGATGCTTTTTTTGAAAGAAGAAAATAATATCGATATTTGCAGCCTATTTTTGTGACACTAAACAAGGAAGCGTATTAACAACACTAGCAGCAGACCCTTCAGACGGGGCCCCCAACGGCGGGAGGAGCCGTATAAGGTCAATGAAAAGATTACAGCTCCCCGGGTGAGGGTGGTTGGCGAAAATGTGAAGGTGGATGTGTATCCTATACAACAGGCTATACGCATCGCCCGCGAACAGGGTCTCGATCTTGTGGAAATTTCTCCCAACGCAGATCCTCCGGTTTGCAAGGTTGTTGATTATTCCAAGTTCAAGTACGAGCAAAAGAAGAAGCAGAAGGAGATCAAGGCCAAGACCCAGAAGGTGATCCTCAAGGAGATCCGGTTCGGGCCGAATACCGAGGAGCACGATTTCAACTTCAAGGTCCGGCACGCTCAGAACTTTCTCCAGGAGGGGGCCAAGGTCAAGGCGACGGTTACGTTCATTGGCCGTACGATCGTCTACAAGGAGCGGGGTGAAATCTTGCTGTTAAAGTTCGCCCAGGCTCTGGAAGATGTCGGAAAGGTCGAGCAGCTTCCGAAGCTGGAAGGAAAACGGATGTCGATCATAATAGCGCCCAAAGCGAAGAAATAGCGAACAATTAATACGTCACACATGCCGAAAGTCAAGACGAAGTCAGGGGCAAAGAAGCGGTTTAAGATCACCGGCACAGGGAAGGTGAAGCGGAAACGCGCTTATAAAAATCACATCCTGACCAAGAAGGAAACCAAGCAAAAACGCAGGTTGACCGCCAAGGCTCTGGTACGGAAGGAGGACCTGGCCAATATCAAGCTCATGCTGCCCTACGCAGTATAATCTGGGCAAGGTTTTTTAGTATTTAACCCGGTTTTTGGCCTGAAAGAGCCCTTTTGAGGGGCCGCCAACAACCAAAAAAACGAGAAAAAATGTCACGATCAGTCAACAATGTAGCCTCCCGGGCTCGCCGCAAGAGAATCCTAAAGCAGGCGAAAGGGTATTTCGGACGCAGGAAAAACGTATGGACGGTAGCCAAGAACGCCGTCGAAAAGGGCCTTGTATACGCTTACAGGGACCGGAAACAGAGAAAACGCGAATTCCGCGCGCTGTGGGTGCAACGCATTAACGCCGGCGCACGGGAACACGGGCTCTCCTATTCAGTCCTGATGGGCAAGCTCCGTCAGGCAGGAATCGACCTGAACCGTAAGGTGCTGGCCGACCTGGCGATGAACGACCCGGCAGCGTTTGCTGCTATCGTAAATCAGGTAAAATAGCCTTAGATAGTACATCACAGAAGGGGGTTCATTAGCCCCCTTTTTTGTTTTTGGAAGGGGATTTCGCTATTTTTCGACAGCATTTTTTGAGGTCTTAATTGCTTGTGTTTTACTTTTTTAACTGCATGGAAGAGGCTCTCCAGAAAGCTTTCTAGCGCGGCACGTTTCCCAGGATTATGATGAACCAACCCATGGCATCAGGCGAACCGGGAAGGTCGGCCCCGGATGTTATTACGGAGATGGATCCTTCGTCTGGAAATCCGTTCCCGGGATTGCGTCCGTATTCCACCGATGAGTGCCATCTCTTCTTCGGACGTGAAGGGCAGGTTGACGAGATCCTCCTCAAGCTCGCGCGCAGTCGCTTCCTGGCTGTACTCGGTTATTCCGGAAGCGGTAAGTCCTCCCTCATGTTCTCCGGACTTCTTCCCGTTCTGTACGGTGGATTTGTAACACGCACCGGACCGGAATGGCATGTGATGTCGGTCAGACCTGGCACGACACCTATCCTCAACATTGCCGAAGCTGCTGTCGACTACATGATCAGCAACGGGAGTCTGCAAGCGGAAGAACGGTCGGTTCACATCGCTATCGCCAACTCGGTGTTGCGCAGCAGTCAAAACGGACTCACCGAACTGGCACGCATGATCCAGAAAGATCCTTCGGAGAATGTCTGCTTCCTCATCGACCAGTTTGAAGAAATTTTCCGCTATTCCGACGCGGATATCGGATCGGCTGAGGCACGCGACGAAGCGCATCAATATGTGAATCTCATACTCACCGCCATCTCACAGCAGCAGGTGCCGGTGTACCTGGCGCTGACCATGCGCTCAGACTTTCTCGACCGATGTTCCGTGTTCCCCGGCCTCACCGCGCTGATCAACTCGAGCAACTACCTGGTACCGCAGATGACGCGTGAGCAAATGCGAGCGGTGATCGAGGGTCCTATCCGCGTCGCAGGTGGGGCGATCACGCCGCGCCTCGTAAAGCGCATTCTCAATGACGCCGGTAACGACCAGGATCAGTTGCCGGTTTTGCAGCACGTGCTCATGCGTACGTGGGAGTACTGGTACGCCAACCGCGAACCGGGTGAACCCATCGACCTTCGACATTACAACGCTGTGGGCGGAATCTCCCAGGCACTTTCGCTTCACGCGAATGAAGCCTACGACGAGCTTTCGTCGAGAGGAAAAGAAATCGCCGAGATTTTGTTCAAACGGATCACGGAAAAGAATCAGGAGAACCGCGGATTCCGCCGGCCGGCCAAGCTCGATCTCATCTGTGAATTGTCAGGCGCTTCCGAACGCGAAGTAATTGCAGTAGTCGACCACTTCAGAAAAGCGGGCAGGTCGTTCCTCACGCCGCCTACATCCGTTCAATTAACAGGCGACTCCGTAATCGAACTTTCTCACGAAAGCCTCATGCGCATTTGGACGCGCCTCGGCAACTGGGTTGAGGAAGAATTCGAATCGGCGCAGATGTACAAACGGCTTTCTGAAGCGGCGGCAATGTACCAGATCGGGAAGACCGGACTCTGGCGTCCGCCTGACCTTCAGCTTGCGCTCAACTGGCAAAACAAGCAACGCCCGACCCGCGCATGGGCCCAGCGTTACGACGAAGCGTTTGAACGTGCCGTCGTGTTCCTCGACACCAGCCGCATCACATACGAAGCGGAGCTCAAGAATCAGGATATGATGCGGCGTCGCGTGCTGCGACGCGCCAACATCACGGCCATTATCCTGGGTGCTGCTGCGGTGATTGCTATTCTGTTCATGGTGTTTGCGTACATGAAAAAAATTGAGGCCGATCACCAGACAGAACTGGCTACCCAACGTGGTGAAGAAGCGGAACGCCAACGCAACATCGCGGTGCTCGAGAAAAGTAAGGCCGACTCGGCGAGGCTTATCGCGCAGATGGCCGCGGACGAACTCAGCCGCGCAAACAGCAGGCTTGAAATTGCGCTGCGTGAAAGGACAGCCGCCGTCCTGAGAGCGGAAGAAGCGCTGGAAGTGGCCAAGTGGCAAACTGAAATTGCCCTTAGGGCTCGTGAAAGTGAAGCGGAAGCACGCGCCATCGCAGAAGCGCGGAGACAGGAAGCGGAAAACGAATACAATCGCGCTAATCGCCTGCTGATGCTTACGAAAGCTCAGGCTATGGCGGCAAAGTCGCGTCAGGAGACCGACGACAAATATCTCGCTGGACTCCTGGCCATGCAGGCATACCATTTCCACAAGCGTTACGAGGGCAATCAGTACGATCCGTACATCTATTCGGGATTGTATTATGCACTAACCAAGCTTGACAACAGAAATTATAACGCCATAAGGGTGCCCGGTCCGCCGAGGAACAGAATCAACTCGCTCATCCTGAATCAATCGGGTAGTGGCTTTTTTGCAGCCGGCGCTGACGGAAGAATATTTGCAGGGGATTACCTCACGCTCAAGAGTGAGCCGACCAACTATCGCAACGCGTTTCCCAACAAAGTGCTGGCGGTTAGCGCGGATCAGCGCTACCTCGTAAACGGTACGGATTCGGCGTTCATTCAAGTTTACGATCTCACAGCTGGAAGCAACAACGCCCCGCGCGTGATCCGTGGATTTAAGGGGGGTACCAACGCTCTGCAGTTTCTCCATGATGGTTCCCTGCTTGTGGCCAGCGGTGACGTCAAACGTCAGGAGTATGTGATCAGCAAGGTCAACATCAACACGGGATCGGTAAGCACACTGGCGACGTTTACGGCAGAAGTGAAGACCATGAGTGCTGCTCCGTCAGAAGATCGCTTGGCGTGTGGTACGTGGGATGGAAAGGTTATCCTGCTCAACCTCATCAATGGTTCATATGAAACCTTCGTTGAGGAACCAAATGCGCGTATTCTCACAGTGAAGTTCAGCCATGATGGTCGCTACATCGCCTATGGTACGGACGACTACACAACGCGAAGGGGTTCTGTGAGAGTTGTTGAACTGGCGACGCGTGAAATGAAAAACTTTACAGGTCATAACGCGGGTGTCTTCGATGTGGAATTCAGTCCGGATGGAAAACTGCTCGCAAGTGCGGGAGCAGACCGCAAGTTGCAGATGTGGGTCCTCGATTTTCCCGAGGACCTGCCCATTGAAATGGATAACAACAACGGGTATTTGTTCGACGTCGTCTTTAGTCGCGACTCGAAATACCTGGTTGCATCCACAAGTGAATCCGAAATCCGCGTATGGCCGACCGACCATTCCATACTTGCCGAAAAGGTGTGTCCGCAGATGGCACGTAACCTGACGCAGGATGAATGGGAGAAGTACGTGGGCAACGACATTGGCTACGAATACACGTGCCCCGGTATTTTGATTAATGATTATTAATATGCGAAGACGACTACTGGGTCTCATTTTTTGTCTTCAACTTTTCCTTTGCGTCGGCGTGTATGGCCAGTCGAGCGACGATTGCGAGATCATTCTGAATCAGGCGGCGGAAGAAGTTAGTGCCGGTCACTTCCTGGGAGTGGACTCACTACTGGCTGACTGTCTAAAGGGAGGATTCACGAGGGAGCAACGCCAGCGCGCTTACCTTTTGCTTACTCAGGTTTACCTTCTCCTCGACAACCCCGAGAAGGCCGAGGAAAGTTACCTCGAATTGCTTCGCGCAAACCCTGAATTCGTTACGGATCCGTCGCGGGATCCGATCGATGTTGTTTACTTGAGTAAAAAATTTACGTCTACACCTATATTTTCATTGTTGGGTCGCATTGGTGGCAACGTCACGTTCGTGAACGTGCTTCGCGAGATGAGCCTTTCCGGTGTGCCGCTTGACACACGCTATGTGCTGCTGCCGGGATGGACCGCCGCCGTCGGAGCGAACTACAACATCAACGACAATCTGAGCATCGGCTCAGAACTGCAATACGCCTACACGACATACCGCAAAGAGCAAAGCGGTCTCTGGACAACGGACGACGTTATCATACAGGACCGGCTGGGATGGTTTAATCTTCCAGTGACCGTCATCTACAACTTCAAAACTGGAAAGGTAGTGCCCTATGCCTATGGCGGAGCTGCCATCAATTATCTTTTTAGCAGTAAGGCTAACCCAACGCTCAACGACAGGTTCACGTCCGGCAGCGGGTCCGTGACGCCTTCCGAAAGTCCCATTGTGAAATACGACTACAAGAGGAAAAACTGGAACTGGTCGCTGGTGGCCGGGGGTGGTATTCGCTACAAATGGGATCTCCATTATGTCTTTGCCGACGTTCGCTACACGCTTGGTATGAAGAACGTCATGGATTATAGCGGTCTGGTGAATGACTACACCAAGGAAGGTAGTCAGTTGATAGCGAGCTCAGAACCGACATGGCGTTACGCCAGCTCCGATGATTTCTTCAAGCTCAATCACCTGTACTTTACGATAGGGTACATGCACCAGCTGTATAACCCAAGGAAACTCAAGACTGCACGCACGCAATCCGTGCTTCGCAGCATACTGCGGGGAAAGCATGACAATTAGGAACTACTACCATATTGCTCTCACATTTCTGGCGATCATGACGATCGCTTTGACGATCGTATCGTGCGATACTGAGAACAATCTGGAGCCCGTGTATGAGGATTATTTCGTGAGACTCTTCGGCGATGAAGGATACCAGGAAGGTGTTGACCTGGTGGTTGAAGAGTCAACGCAATCCGTATTGCTCCTGGGGACAACTACCGAACCCGATGGCAGCAGGAGACTTTTCCTCGTGAAGGCGGATTGGTCCGGAAACCTTTTGTGGCAAAAAAAGCTCGGCGGTCCCGATGACGAGGCCCGCGACATCGAGCCTGCCAACAACGGAGGCTACATTGTTCTCGCACAATCAAGAGATCCTCAGTCGGCCGATCCCACGGAAAACGTAAAGCTCATACTGATAACGCCGGAAGGGGAGAAGACAGATAGCGTGGTCTTCGGCTCGCCAATGCTCGAAGGTGTTGATTATGGCATTGAAAGACCGAACACCGTGACGACGCTTGAGGACGGTTACATCGTAACCGGCTCGTTGGAGTATACAACAACCGAGGCGGACGGGGGATTGAAAAAGGTCAGCTACATGAAACTCCGGTTCACCAACGACCTGGAATGGGATGAAGATTTCCTGTATTACAACAGCCAGGCGGAATTGGCATCAGGTGTTCGTTCCGTACGAACAGGTGGCAATACCATTTACCTCCTGGGGTCCGACAACAAGTTGTTCAGAACCGAAAACGGGGTGAATCACAATTTCTGGTTGTTCGGGTTTGACAATAACGGACTGCCTGTTGGCAACAAGGACATCCCTCTGAGTGACGACCGACAGGGAATGGATGAGTTCCTCACCGCTGTTTGTCCCTCGTTCGGAGGTGGCTTTTTCCTGGTGGGAACGCAGACAGATCCTTCGGGACGGCAGGACATCTATGTAAGTCATGTAGCAAACGACAATGGAAGTCTTTTGCCTGGCGGACCGGGAAACAGGGTGTTACCGTCGGATGGAGTAACGGGGAGAATTAATCCCGTGTCCGTATGCAAGGCGACGCGTGGCCAACAAGGTTACTTGATCCTCGGAACAGAGGGAGATGTCGGAACACGCAACATGTGGCTTTGCAAGGTGAGTGTTTCCGGCGATGTGGTGTATTGGTCGTCAACGTTTGGCGCTGGCGACCGGAACGACGACCGCGCAGGGGCGGTTGCGGAACTTCCGGATGGACACATCCTGGTCGTTGGGACCATCAACGTGGGTGTGAGCAATCTGAAGATGGGCTTTTTCAAACTGAATGCAGGAGGACGGTTTGCGTCTCAGCCGTCGATGCCATAATAGGAAAAGATACTATGACAAGGATCGCGTTGTACGGTACATTACTCATGAGTCTCCTTGGCGGAATATTCCTGCCGATAGGAGAACTTCATGCGCAGTGTACCATATCCAACCTCGATCCTACCTACTGCAGCAGCGACCCGCCAGTGGTGCTGGCGGGCTCGCCGGGCGGCTTGCAGTTCTATCGCGCCGGTGTGACAACGCCTATCGCTTCATACGATCCGTCACTTGTGATCGGTGCGGATACTGTTGTGGCAACGAGCGGCGCGGCCACGAATTATACAGTGTCGAATGGCGGCACGTTTAATCCGATCCCTACACCCGTGGGTAGCACCATCCTTCCGCTCACCGATAACTCTGAGTCGGGCGCAATACCTATTGGATTCACCTTCAATTTCTTTGGTGTCAACTATACTGACGTCTACATTGGCTCGAACGCCATCGTTGGATTCAGTCCGGGTGTAAGTACACCGATCAACCAGGCGTTGCCGAATGCTGCCGCACCCAATAATATCATTGCGCTGGCCTGGGATGAAATGACACCTACGCCGGGACCGATTGAGTATTTTATTGCAGGGCGCGCTCCGTTCAGAAAGTTTGTCGTGAACTACAACGTGTATCGTGACAATAACCCGCTGTATGCGGTTAAGGTACAGCTGCAGCTTCACGAAACGACTAACATCATTGAGATTCACTCGACGAACATCAACATCCCCGCGAATTTCGCAACGATGGGGATTGAAGACGCCACGGGTACCAATGGTATTGCCGTTGCCAATCGAAATGATGAATCGTTCTCCATCGTCAATGACTACGTCACTTTCGTTCCCAATTGCGTCGACATTCGATATATAACGGTTAGCGAAGCACCGACGACAGCCGATGCCGGTGATCCTGAAATCGAGCAGTGTAACAACGGCACGTTCCTTCTGAACGCGAATACGCCCGCTGTGGGCACTGGCACCTGGACACTTGTGGCAGGCGATCCTTCCATCA
>QGUY01000301.1 GCA_003242315.1 Bacteroidota bacterium | reverse complement strand
CTCCGGTATACAGAGCCGGTTGGTACGGCAATGGCGCGGACAGGAGGTGGGAGACATCACTAGCCTGGACATTGAGTTTGACCTCTCCGGACTGACCGTAAGCGCTTCCCAGCTAAGATTGCTTGTCGATACGGACAACGACGGCCAGTTTGCCGACGAGACTCCGATAGGCGGAGCCGTTCCGCTGGGTGGTAACCTTTACAAGTTCTACAACGTGACCGAGCTAACAGCGGCAGCCTCAGCCGCACATCGGTTCACTGTGGCTATCGCGTCAACCGTGGCGCCGGGTAACGTCACCGGAAACCTGGTATGGTGGCTAAAGGCGGACGCAGGTGTCGCTAATTCAGGTCTCGCCCCTGCCTCCGATGGCGAGGGCGTGAGACTCTGGCTGGATCAAAGATCATCGCCAAATGATGCGGCCAATACCGACGGTTTAACGCAGCCTATTTACAGAACCAATGTGATCAACGGGTATCCTGCGCTGGAATTCGACGGCACCAAGTACATTGACGCAACCGGGTCTATGGGAATAGGCGCCACCGAGAGCTTTATTATCTTCATGGTATTCAAGCAAAGGTCCTACCAGACCAATGGGGGATTGCTGGATGGAGAGGGTACATTCATCATTGATAGAGGGACTGCCACTTACAATCTCGCCTCCTTCAAAGTGGTCAATACAGATAAGTACGCTTATCAAAGAAGGGAAGACGATAACACCGACTTAGGTGGCCCAATTTCTGTGACCCCCGTGAATACGCAGGATTTTGTGCTTATCGAATATTACCGTAATCGAAGCAACAACACTGAAGGGATATACATTAACGGACGACTGGATGTCAGCATACCCGGGGCTACTGGAAACATTCCCGCTCCTAACCTCCGGATTGGACGACATGCCACCAATCTAACGGGCGGCCTGGACGGATACTTTGTCGAGATCGTTGCCTACGACAGGATGCTAAACAACACAGAACGTCAGCGGGTTGAGTCGTACCTGGCCCTGAAATATGGCATTACGCTCGATCCGTCGGTAGACTATCTACGCTCCGGAGGATCCGTAATATATCCGTCAACGGGCAGTCACGCCGGATACGTTCATGATATTGCCGGTATAGCCCGCGATGCCGTTGCAGGACTGTATCAACTGGCTTCCCGTAGTCAGAACGCAGGCAACATGATCTATGTCTCTAACCCTACCGACCTGGACGATAACGAATTCTTTGTATGGGGACACAATAATGGCTCCCTTAACTCCACCAACGCCGACGTGGGCGGTGGTATTCAACTGCGACTGAATCGCGCGTGGAGAGTTAAACGAACCGGGGGTGACGGAAGTATAGGAACAATTTCGATTACCGTGGACTTGAGTCAGGTCACCGGAGCAAAGAACGCCTCAGACTTAAGGCTGCTTGTCGACTCCGATGGAAACTTCGTAAATGCAACACAATACACCGTAAGCTCCTTTTCCGGAGACGTGTTCACATTTGACAACGTGAGCATCAACACGGACAACTATTTCACCGTGGGCACGACAAATCAATACACCACGCCACTGCCCGTTGAGTTGACCTCTTTCGAAGTTGCTTATGAACCACCCGTCGTCGTAGCCACCTGGGAGACCGCCTCTGAAACAAATAACGACTTCTTTACACTCGAACGCGCGGGCGAAGACATGAACTTCTTCGAGTTGCTCCGACAGCCCGGGGCAGGTACATCGAACGTACCCCGCACCTACACCGCAATCGACCCCCATCCGTTCGGCGGAAGGTCGTACTACCGGCTGAAACAAACCGATTACGACGGCAAGTCGACGTACTCTGCGATCCGCAGAATCGATATCGACGAGACTGGCCGTGAACTAATCCTCTCCCCTAACCCAAACAACGGTCGCGACCTGGAATTCTCCATGAACAACGCTACGTTCCAACTGCAGGAGATCGAGGTGATCAACAGTCAGGGTGCCACCCTGGAACGCATCCCCATCGACGCGCCCAGCATGAACCGGCACAGTGTGCATCTGCAGAAGCCTCTGCAACCTGGGTTTTATCTGGTGAAAGCCTTGTATAATGGGAAGTGGAAAGCGTTTCGTGTTGTGGTAGGGAATAGCCAGCCATGATCTGATAAGACGCGAAGAAGTTCAGCGCGAAGACGCGGAGGCGCGGGGACGCGGAGAAATCTTAGGACACATAGAACTTGGGGGGAAGTCGCCTACCGGCGTGTTCATGTTTTTTAACCGCGAAGACGCGGAGGCGCGGGGACGCGAAGGTTAAATGGGGAAGTTGCGTCTCTGCGACAAAAATCGTCAATCCCCTAAACTTAGTAACTTACCCCCGGAACTCTTTACCATGGGGATAGGCGACGTCAACACTTCAACACTTCAAAGCTTCCACACTTTCTTCGTCCTCGCCGCGGTGGTTTTTCTTGTCGTCGCGCTGTATCGCGAGTGGTTTAATCCTGCCTTTACATTCTTCATTTGTGTGGTGGGATTTCTGCTGACGGGCATACTCACACCGCTCGAAGCGCTCAAGGGATTTGCCACACCGGAGATCATCGTCATCTTCCTCCTGATGATGGTAACCGCGGGCATCCGCGCCATCTTCGGACCGAAATTGTTTTCGGGTCTCTTCACAGACACACTTAATCCCAAACGGTTCCTGCTTGGGCTAATGATTTCCTCATCGTGCGTGTCGTCCATGATCAACAACACCCCCATCGTCGCTTTCCTCATCCCCTATGTAAAGGATTGGGCGGAGCGGTCCGGCCACGCGGCGTCGAAGTTCTTAATGCCCTTGTCTTTCGCCACAACCATGGGCGGCATGATGACCGTCGTCGGAACCTCCACTAACCTCGTACTCATCGGCTTGATGTCGGAGTACGGCGTCGCACCGTTACACTTCACGGATTTCCTCTATCTGGGAATACTTGTAACCCTATCAGGCATTGCTTATCTGTATTTTGTGGGGTACCGACTTCTGCCGGAACGCAAAGACCGGATTGACGAACTGAGAGGTCACCTGAAGGAATACATTGTCGAGACGGAGTTGTATCCCGGCTCACCCCTAGCTGGAAAGACGGTTCAGGAGGCTGGTCTGCGAAGCCTGAAGGACCTTTTCCTCGCGGAAATCATACGCGGTGAACGCGTCATCACGCCAGTAGCACCGGACATGATCCTTGAGGAACGCGACACGCTGTTCTTCAGCGGCAACACCAGCGCGGTGCTCCGTTTCCTTAATGAAGGCCGCGGACTTCAACTCCCCCTTCACGAACGGCTGGGCAACGTCGGACACTTCCATTTTACAGAAGCGGTGATCCCCGCGAACTCCGGTCTGATCGGTGTACGCATCAAGGACTCCGACTTCCGCAGAAGGTTTAACGCATCAATCGTTGCCATACACCGCAACGGAAAGCGCGTACCCGGACGGGTGGGTGAGATCGAGTTGTCTGGCGGCGACTTTCTACTCCTCTTGTCTGATGGAAAAAATCCCATACCGTCGGACGACCGCGACCTCTATATTCTTGCACCTCCTGCGCGCGTGGGTGAATCGCGGCCACGCTGGCACGTGTGGATCGGAATTGCAGCATTTGCGTTGCTCGCCTGCGGCATTACCGGAATACTGCCGCTGTTTCACGCATCGCTGATCATACTCGTCATGCTCCTGGTTGCCGGCATTCTGCATCCGTCAGAATTGCGTCGACAGTTTGACGCGCCGTTGTTCCTCGTACTCGCATGTGCGCTGGCCGTAGGTGTGGCCCTGGAGAAGTCGGGCGTTGCCGCGCTTCTTGCCGGATTTATTATCAATGCGGGAGAGGGACTTGGTAGTGCGGGTCTGATAACGCTAGTTTTCCTGGCAACGACATTGCTGACGAATCTCATAACAAACCCCGCCGCCATAGCCATGATGTTCCCCATCGCATTGTCGATGGCACAGCAGTCAGGTCTACCCCCCACACCCTTCTTCGTCACCATCGCCTTCGCCGCGTCGTGCAGTTTCATGACGCCGTTCGGTTATCAAACCAACCTGATGGTGTACGGTCCCGGTGGTTATACGTTCCGCGATTTTCTGAAAGTGGGCGTGCCACTGACAGTGGTGTATGCGATGGTGTGCGTGAGTTTTATTTTGGGTTATTATGAGTTATGAATTTGGAGTAACATGGGCATTAATAGAAAGCACCTGTCATCCTGAGCGGTGGATGCGCGATGGCCTGCGCGAGCGAAGGACCCCCATAGAGTAAGCACGGTCGAACTGAGTCGCACGTCCACAATAATTGGTTTGTTTAGATGGTGCGAATCATCCCGATGGTGCGTTGTCCCGGGGATCCTTCGCTCGCACAAAGCCGCCGCACATTCACCGCTCAGGATGACAGCGGCTTTTTTTTTGTAACTTGCCGCAGACTAAAATAAACACGTAAACACCTAAACACGTAAACACCTAAATCGCTACCACCTTGTACCTCTACCCTACCCAAACCAAGGTAACCCGAGCGCAGAGGGAGGCATTGCTAAAGCAACGCGCGACCCTTAT
>QGUY01000300.1 GCA_003242315.1 Bacteroidota bacterium | reverse complement strand
CCTGTTGGGCAATGCCCTGGATGTGGCCCCGTTCGTCGAACAGGACGGCCCGGGAACTTGTGGTTCCCTGGTCGAGCGCAATGACGTAACTCATAGCAGATGTAGGATCAGAAAATGAGCAAATAAAAGCCGGCACCGACTACCGCACCCGTAAGGGGACCGGCCACCGGTATCCAGGCATAGGACCAGTCCGAAGATCCCTTACCGCTGACAGGCAGCACAGCGTGAGCGAGGCGTGGACCGAGGTCGCGTGCAGGATTTATCGCAAAACCAGTGGTACCTCCCAGACCGATACCGATGACTGTAACGAGTGCTCCGATGGCCAGTGGATTGAGGCCTTCGGTAAAGCGGTTCGCTCCTATAAAAAGTACGCCCATGACGAGGATCATGGTGCCGATTACTTCACTTATGAAGTTATTGCCTGGCGAGCGAATGGCCGGACCTGTGCAAAAGACGGCGAGCTTTAATGCAGGGTCAGGCGTTTTCGACCAATGTGGAAGGTAGTGTATCCACACCAGGATGGCGCCGGTAAATGCGCCCGCAAACTGCGCGGCAAAGTAGCCAGCAACCTGTTCCCACGGGAAAGTGCCGGTAACAGCCAGACCGAGCGTTACGGCGGGGTTAATATGCGCACCGCTATACTGCCCGACCGCATAGATAGCCATGCTTACAGCAAGCCCCCATCCTACGGTGATGGCAAGCCATCCGGCATTTTCTGATTTTGACTGTTTGAGAAGGATACCCGCTACGACACCGTCACCCAGAAGGGTGAGGAGGAGGGTTCCCAGGAATTCACCAAGGTATGGGGACATAGGTTCGGTATTGGTAAGAGACTAGATTCCTGGTAATACCGCTGTGGTTATTCCTCTGCACGCGCCAGGGCGTCATCACGCGTCTTAACACGGCCGATGACAAACTCGCCAATCCTTGTCCCTACCTCCGTTCCCACTTCACATGCTCTGCGGTAGTGAATGCCGCCATAAAGACGACTGATGGCAGCTTCGGCAGCTGCTTCCTTGAATGAGTTAAAGCTTCTCGCCGCCATACCGAATTCCACTTCGGTGCTGTCAGTGAAGGCGAAATTATCTCCAAACAGGTCCGTCAGAACGACCGCAGCAGCGTTGGATATCATGCTGTGTCCGCTGGTGTACTCAGGAAAGGGCGGAGTTTGAAGGAGCGGCGTCCAGTTTTCGTCGATGAATTGATTGATGTACGTTTCGGGCCGCACAAGAACGCTTCGGTACTTCTCGTCCCAGCAGCTGACAAAAGCATCCATGAGGGCTATGGACACCATGGCATATGCTTCGGCAGACTCTGCGACGGATTTGTTGGTCTTCCTGCAGGCCTGTTCTGTAATAGAAAGCCAGTGGCCTCCCGGAGAGATTTTCTTGGTGGCGAACATGACGTGCCCTTTGACGTTCATCACGAACGGGTTGCAATCCCAGAATCGGGCAATCTCCTTTTGCTCTTCAGTGAGTGCCACACCCGTGGCGAACACCTCATGCGCTTCCTTGTAGAAAGGAGAAGTGGTGTCGGTAGAGAACGGAAGGGGTGGCTCAGGCTTGAATTGAGCGGCTGAGTCCAGCGCAAAAGGCCGAATCTTATTCCAGTGGGGTTCAATACCATCCATATATGCCGGCGGTGTGGGTTTCCACGTGGCCGGGTTGTTGTCGACGGTGTATTTGGGGAATGACCGGGTTTGCTTGTAATTATCGGTGCTCGACCACTTCATGATATGTTGCGCCACTTTTTCGCCATAGGCTATAGAGCGGTCGAAAACCTCCTCAGGCATGCCCGTTGCACGATATTCATCCAGAATCTTTGCATGGAACTCGTCCATCTTGTCCTCCGAGAAGACGAGTGCACGGCCCACGAGGATCGCGGCTTCAACGGCGGACAGGCTCAGGCAGTACTCTTCACCTGGTTCCGGATTCGGCACTGGGTCAAGTCCGTTAACCTGCCCAGCCAGGCTCTTAAAGTGCGGGTTACCCTTAATTGCTGCCTCATAGGCAGCTATACTCGTATATCCGTATATACGACTTGCTACCGGAGGTGAGAAGATGTCGTGGATGATAATGTTGGTCACCTGTCGGATTGTACGGTGGAGGAAGTCGGGGTTTTCCGCTTCAGTTCTCCATGCCTCATTCACCGGATTGCTGCAACCCGCCACGAGCACGGCGAGCAACAGCGAATACGCCAGTTTGATTTTCATGTCGAAAGGTTCGTGCTCAAGGTTCTCAAAAGTAATAAACTTAGAATAACTATCGCATCCGCTTAAGGCATAAAGTGGCCGGTGCAAACGAGCGCGGGAACGATGACGCATTTTCTCTGCAAATCAATGGTTGGACATCGATTCTCTCGTACGTATTATTGCTACTAGCAATGACTGTGACCAATACGAGAACACTCCGGCATTATATCGGCCGAAATTTGTTACTTTGGGGAGTGACGATTGCGGCCCGGAGAATTGCGTCACCGAGACTACCAGAGCCAGTACCTAACTATATATGAAATACAATCAAGTAACTATCAAGGATATTGCCCGGGAGTTGGGCATTTCGCCCTCGACGGTATCCCGTGCGCTTAAAGATCACCCTGACATTAGTCCGGAAACAAAACGTGCTGTCAACGAGCTGGCTGAAAAACTGAATTACCAGCCCAACATCGTCGCGCTCAGCCTCCGCCAGAGCAAGACCAACACGCTTGGCGTTATCATTCCGGAAATTGTCCACTTTTTCTTCTCCACCGTCATCAGCGGAATTGAAGATGTTGCCTATAGCGCAGGGTACAATGTGATCCTGACGCAGTCCAACGAATCGTCACAGCGCGAAATCACCGACATGAAGGCGCTGTTCAACAGCCGCGTGGATGGTATGCTGCTGTCGCTGTCGCGTGAAACGACGAACTTCGACCACATCGATGCCATGCTGGCCAAAGGCGTTCCCATGGTGTTCTTCGACCGCGTCTACGATCATCCCGGCACCAGCAAGGTTATCGTCGACGATCGCGGTGGCGCGCGTGAAGCCACCCTTCACCTCATCGACCAGGGATGCAGGCGCATCGCGCACATTGAAGGTTCTCCCAACCTCGACATCACCCGTCAACGCCTTGAGGGATATCTCGACGCGCTGAAAGAACGCAACATACCCATTGACGAAAGTCTTATTATCCCTTGTCCTGATGCATCCATTGAAGCAGGCAAGAAATCGACGGAACGTCTGCTCAGCATGTCCCCCCTGCCGGATGGCATTTTTGCCACCAACGACCCGGTGGCCATGGGTGCCATGCAAGTCATCCGCAGCAAAGGTCTCTCAATCCCCGGCGATATCGCGATTGTAGGATTCAGCAACTGGCTGTTCAGCTCCATGATGGATCCTCCGCTCTCATCTGTCGACCAGCCTGGTTTTGAAATGGGTCAGGAGGCTACCAAACTCCTCATCAGCCAGATCGAGAGCCGCTCGAAAGACGATGTCGACCCGACACCGGTAACGAAAGTGCTGAAAACGAAACTCATCATCCGGGAGTCTTCCTTGAAGAAAAAGGCTTAAGCATGCCCCCCCCTGAAGCAGATCGGAGATCGCTTCAGGGTTCAAACTAATTTATGACGCAGGGAATTACATCCAGGAGTCTGGGTGATCTTGTTTCATTTGTCGCGCACGGCGCAGTACTTCATGGTGACACCACCTTTGGAAAGTTTCGCGTAACCGCGTATTCCGGTTCCGTTGTTCGCATTGACGCAACCCTGGATTCGTTCGACGAATTCTCCTATGCTGTTGTAGCGAGTCCTGTTGAAGAAACACTTGCGGTTCACGACAACGGAGACGTTCTTGAGATTTCACTTCCTGCATTTACCGTCCGCATTACCCGCAATCCCGTTCGTTTCTCGTTTATCACCAAAGACGGACGCGTAATCAACGAAGACCATTCGTTTGGCATTAGTTGGATCGGTGAGCAAGTCACGAGCTACAGGAGGCTTCAGGAGGGCGAGCGCTTTATCGGACTTGGCGAAAAGACCGGACCGCTCGACAAACGAGGCATGGGGTTCCAAAACTGGAATACCGACAGCTACGGCTTCGCGCTCAACGCTGATCCGTTATACTGCACCACGCCCTTCTATATTGGTATACACAACCAGCTGACATACGGGATATTTTTCGACAACAGCCATAAGTCGTTCTTCAACTTTGGCGCGTCGAACAACCAGTTCTCAAGTTTTTCCGCGGACGCAGGTACCATGCGATACTATTTCATGCATGGTTCCGGTGTTGCTGACATCCTCCGCGACTACACCTGGCTTACGGGTCGCATCCCGCTCCCACCCCGTTGGAGCATCGGCTATCAGCAATGTCGCTATAGCTATTACCCCGATGTCGAAGTGCTGAGTGTAGCCCGTACGTTTAGAGAAAAAGATATACCGGCTGATGCAATCGTACTCGACATTCACCACATGGACGAGTTCAAAATATTCACCTGGAACAATAGCCACTTTCGTGATCCGCCGCGGCTATTTCGTAAACTTTCTCTTATTAAAATTTC
>QGUY01000299.1 GCA_003242315.1 Bacteroidota bacterium | reverse complement strand
CGAAATCTTCAATTTTCTCTTTGTTGGGAGCGTCAAATTTGTATAAGAGACAGTCGTAGATGTATCCATTCCAGGCGTCTTCACCATATAAGGATTCATTGACTCCCTCCTCGGGACACGGCTGGGCCCAGGATTGAAAGCCAACACCCACAAGAATCCAAAACAGCACAATGAAAGGAATCGGGGCCGGTCGCATCAGTTCTTCCTCGTAAAACGTGCAAATATATCAGGGATAACCCCAGGAGGAAAACACCCTCCGGGGAGTCCTCGCAATGCCCTGAAAATAATAACTGTTGGGTCGCGGTGTACCCGGTAAATACCCTTAGCGGTCGGTCAGGTAAACCGTTGACACGTAATATTTTGGTCGCTTCGTAAAAAAATTCAGGTCAAACCCCGTTTTCTACCCTCAAAATCGCTATGGGAAATCAGGTCTACATGTAATAAAACTCGTCAAAGGCTCCGTGTGTGTTCGCACACGAGTTTATGCCCTGATTCGGATTCCTCCTTACAAAACCGCCTGACAACCCACCATTTTCCCTATTTTGCCCCCTTTAATGCCTCGAACCATGACCAACCGTGCTATTTTATTATTATTGAGTACGACCCTCCTGCTCCTGGCGGCATGCGGTGGGAAGGACGCCCAAGATACTCCGCAACTTTCGGCTGAGCGCCTGGAAAGACGCATCATCGCACTCTCGTCGGACGAGTTTCTGGGACGCAAGCCCTTTACCGAGGGCGAAAAGCGAACGTTGACGTACCTGCAGGAGCAGTTTGCAGAGGCAGGACTCGAACCTGCGAACGGCACGAGTTACCTGCAGGAGGTACCGATGGTCGAAATTACCACCACTGCGGAATCCACGATGCGCCTTCGCACTGGCAGTAAGTCGCTGGAACTCAAGGGTTACGATGAATACGTAGTCTGGAGCCGTATCCCGACGGGCACAGCGCTGGAGAACGCGGAACTGGTCTTCGCCGGTTATGGCATCGTAGCACCGGAATACAACTGGAACGACTACGAGGGGTTGGACGTCAAGGACAAGGTTGTGTTGGTCATGGTAAACGATCCCGGCTTTGGCTCGGATGATTCTACCTTCTTCAAGGGAAGCACGATGACCTACTACGGCCGCTGGACGTACAAATTCGAAGAGGCCGCGCGGCAGGGTGCCAAAGGGTGCCTCGTTATCCACGAAGACGCGGCCGCCAGCTACCCGTTTGGTGTCCTGCAAAACAGCTGGAACACCGCCAAACTCTACCTGGAATCCGGGCAGGCCGTGTGCCCCGTTGAAGGATGGATTTCGTTCCCGGCTACCCGTAAACTATTTGATGCTGCGGGCATGAACCTCACTGAAGAGCTGGCTTCAGCGAAAAAACCCGGATACAAGGGGCGCCCGCTGGGCATACGTGCAACAATCGCACTTCCGGCCGTATCTCAGAAGAACAACTCCTACAACGTCATAGGAAAAATTACGGGGACGACACGACCTGATGAGGTCATCATTTATACGGCACATTGGGATCACCTGGGCGTAGGAATGCCCGACGCATCGGGGGACTCCATATATAATGGAGCGCTGGACAACGCAAGCGGCACCGCCGGAATCCTGGAAATCGCCGAAGCCTTCAAAACCCTCAACCCTAAGCCTGAACGCACCGTAGCTTTTCTGGCTGTCACAGCCGAAGAGGAAGGCCTGCTGGGATCTGCTCATTATGTCCGCTATCCGATCTTTCCACCTGAGAATACCGTCGCCAGCATCAATATCGACGTGCTCAGCTCCTTCGGTCGGATGAAGAATGTAGTTATCGTAGGCTATGGCCAGTCTGACCTTGACGACTACGTGAAAGAGATTTGCAAAGAGACAGGTCGTTACGTTTCACCTGACCCCCATCCTGAAGCAGGATTCTACTTCCGATCCGATCACTTCAACTTTGCAAAGGCCGGCATTCCTGCGCTCTATGTAGATCCTGGTAATGATCACATCACAGGAGGTATTGAGTACGGAGAAAAGATGGCAGCGGATTACACAGCCAATCGCTATCATCAACCCGCGGATGAATACGATCCTGCCATGTGGCATCTGGATGGCGCGCTGGAAGACCTTTATCTGCTGTTTGAAGTAGGGCGAAGGCTGGCTTTTGAATCAAGCTGGCCCCAATGGAAGGAAGGCTCTGAATTCAAGGCAATACGCGAAGCATCCCGCAAAAAAGAGTAGAACGGAATTCCGTACTTTTGAAGGATAGACAACGAATAGCCATTCATGAGTTCGGATATCTTGCGTGAGGCCAAAAAAGAAACACCTTCATCACGCCTTGCGGGTCACAAGGCTCCCGATCCGTACAGACCGAAGCATAAGGTACGCGTAGTCACCGCAGCAAGCCTCTTTGATGGCCATGATGCAGCCATCAACATCATGCGCAGGATTCTGCAGGCAACAGGATGTGAAGTGATCCACCTTGGCCATGACCGCAGCGTCGGAGAGATCGTGAACACTGCTATACAGGAAGACGTTCAGGCCATCGCCATTACAAGTTATCAGGGTGGCCACAACGAATACTTCCGATACATGTATGACCTGTTATCGGAAAGAGGAGCATCTCACATCAGGATCTTTGGAGGAGGTGGTGGCGTAATCCTTCCTGAAGAAATCCGTTCCCTGATGGAGTACGGCATCGCGCGAATATATTCCCCGGATGACGGACGGGCTATGGGACTCCAGGGAATGATCAACGATGTGGTCCAACAGAGCGACTGGCCGACAGGCAAAAGTATTCCCGGGAACATTCTCGATAACCTCCAGCCGTCCAATGCGCTCGGCATTGCACAGCTCATATCCGCGGCGGAAAATTATTACGACGATCACAAAGCAACATTCGAAGAGATCGGTCGTCGCGCGGAAACATCAACAACACCGGTTCTTGGCATTACAGGCACGGGTGGCGCCGGCAAATCATCGATTGTCGATGAACTGGTTCGGCGTTTCCTCCAGGATTTTCCGGACAAAACCATTGGCATTATTTCCGTCGATCCCTCGAAACGCAAGACTGGAGGCGCTTTGCTTGGGGATCGAATTCGGATGAATTCGATTAACAATCCCCGCGTTTATATGCGATCACTCGCAACGCGGCAAAGCAACCTCGCATTGTCTGCCCACGTGAAGGAGTCGCTTCAGGTACTGAAAGCAGCAGGTTTCGATTTAATTATCCTGGAAACTTCTGGTATTGGTCAGGGCGACACTGAAATTCTGGACTACAGCGACGTCTCCATGTACGTGATGACGCCCGAGTATGGCGCGGCTACACAGTTGGAAAAGATCGACATGCTCGACTACGCGGACATCGTCGTTCTCAACAAATTCGACAAACGCGGTGCGCAGGATGCCCTCCGCGATGTAAAAAAGCAGTATCAGCGCGGTCATCAGCGCTGGCAGGACAGTCCTGACGACATGCCCGTGTTTGGAACGATCGCCTCTCAATTCAACGATCCGGGTACAAACCGACTCTATCATCACGTCATCACTACACTCAACGAGAAAACAAAAGCGAACCTGCAGTCGTCATATCAACCGGACGAAGAACAATCTGAAAAAGTCTATATCATCCCTCCGGGTCGCACGCGTTACCTCAGCGAGATTGCGGAGGACAGCCGACGCTACGATGCGTGGGTCAAAGAGCAAGCTTCGATTGCGCAGCAGGTACAATCCGTACAGCAAACATTAGAGCACGTAAAGAGTAAAGGCGATCAGGATCTTGTCGCGCGACTCGAACCGACCCTGAACGAGTTGAAGTCGAAACTTGCCCCGGGACTCCTTGATATGCTCGAACGCTGGCCAGAAAAAGCAGCCCGCTATCGCGAGCCGGTATTCACATACCCAGTACGCGGCAAACAGGTAAGCGTGCAAACCTACACGACGTCGCTGGCTCAAACACGCGTTCCGAAAATCGCATTGCCACGATATGAAGGTTGGGGCGACTTGGTCAAGTGGTTGCTGCGGGAAAATGTTCCGGGGGAATTTCCTTATACAGCAGGCATTTATCCCTTCAAGCGGGAAACGGAAGATCCAACAAGGATGTTCGCCGGCGAAGGTGGTCCTGAGCGCACCAACAAGCGGTTTCATTATCTCAGCAAGGACATGCCCGCCCGACGATTATCAACCGCATTTGACTCCGTGACACTGTATGGTCACGATCCCGATTATCGACCGGATATTTATGGCAAGATCGGTAATTCCGGTGTGTCGGTTTGCTGCCTTGACGATGCTAAACGTCTGTACAGTGGTTTCAACCTCGCGGATCCGGCTACCTCCGTTTCCATGACCATTAATGGTCCCGCACCTATGTTGCTGGGCTTTTTCTTCAATGCAGCTATCGATCAGCAATGTGAATTGTACATCCGTCAGGTGGGAAGGGAAGCGGAAGTGCGCGAAAAGATCCGTGAAACTTACCGTGCCAAAGGCCTTGAACCACCTGCCTATCGCGCAAACCTTCCGGATGGTAACGATGGACTGGGTTTGCTGCTTCTGGGCATTACCGGAGACAAAGTGTTTAACCGCG
>QGUY01000037.1 GCA_003242315.1 Bacteroidota bacterium | reverse complement strand
GGGGAAGAAAAACCTCGGGGTTGAGAATATTTCTTCAGAAATGTCTTTCCTGGAAATGTTTGACGTGCTCAACGCGCAACTCATAAAGAAAGGGGAAGACCCCGTTGCGTTTGATCACGACTGTCGTGAAGGTATCTGTGGGGCATGTTCGATGTACATCAACGGTCGTCCTCACGGACCACTGCAGACGACTACCTGCCAGCTGCACATGAGGAGCTTTTCTGACGGAGACACCATCGTCGTCGAGCCCTGGCGTGCAAAAGCATTTCCTGTTATCCGGGATTTGATCGTAGACCGGTCGGCGTTTGACCGCATTCAACAGGCGGGCGGTTACATTTCCGTTAACACCGGAGGAGTACCCGATGCCAACGCCATTCCCATTCCGAAGAGTGCGGCCGACGAGGCCTTCGACGCTGCCGTATGCATTGGCTGCGGTGCCTGCGTGGCTGCCTGCAAAAACGCATCCGCGGCTCTTTTTGTCGGGGCCAAAATCTCGCAATTTGCCCTGTTGCCCCAGGGACAACCTGAGCGCAAAACCCGTGTTGAAAGGATGGTTGCGCAAATGGAGGCGGAAGGCTTCGGAGGATGCTCCAACACAGGCGCCTGCGAGGCGGAATGCCCGAAAGGTATCAGCCTTAGCGTCATAGCCCGCATGAACCGTGAATATTATAACGCCAAGCTTACCTCCGACAACCGCTAAGGTTGCTGTTGCAAATCGCACAAAAACATACAGCGTAACATTATAGCAGGGCGGGAACGTTAGCTTTGTAGGTCACACTTTTTGGCATGGATGTGGCATACATGAAGCTCAAAAGCATTCCTGCGTGAAGTTTTTTTTGGCCATCCCGATCTTGATCATTGCGGGTTGCGCACAGCGGCCCATGCCCCAGGTTTCGCTACGCCCCGACTGGCTTACTGCCAAGCCGCAGACTTCATTGTACTATACGGGAATAGGTCACAGCCTGAAAGACGGAACTTCCAACCATATCCAGATCGCAAAGAAGAATGCACTTGAAGACCTTGTTTCCGAAATCAAGGTCACGGTGTCCAGCACATCTGTGCTGAGTCAGATGGATGTTGACAAGAAATTCCACGAACGCTACGAGCAGATCATCCAAACGGAGGCCGCGGAAGAAATCGAGGAGTTTGAGCTGGTCGACGCATGGGAAGATGCCTACAACTATTGGGTGTATTACAGGCTTTCCAAACAACGCTATCGCGAGATCAAAGAAGAGCAGAAACGGAACGCGGTACAGCATGCCTCCGACTATTATGTCAAGGGATTGGAAGCCCATAGGAACAACGAACGTCTGAAGGCGCTGACTTTTTACTTCCAGGCGCTCCGTGCGATGGAAGACTACCTCGGCGATGCAGTATCTATTACCCTGGAAGGGCGTTCGGTGTTGCTCACGAACGAAATCTATGCATCCATTCAGGACATACTGAAGAATATCGTCGTAACCGTAGAGCCGCGATTGCTTGAAGTGCATCGGCGCATGAATCAGAACAACGAAGCATTGATTGCACGTGCTTACTTCAAGGACACCGAAGCTCCTGTTGCCGGGCTTCCTTTGCGCGCTGCTTTTCTAAAGGGCGAAAGCGAAGTGTTCCCGACGTATACCACAGACACTGACGGCTCCTGCCGTGTTCTCCTCACGCGGATCGGTTCTGCTGAAGTGGAGCAATCAATAGGCATCAGCGTCGATACGGAGACCCTGGCAGGTTCGGGTACGTCACCGATCTTTTCACTGATCACGCAGTCATTGCGTGTGCCATCCGATCAGGTTGTGCTCAGAGTGAAAAGACCACTCGTATACCTGACGGGAAGTGAGCGTTCTTTTGGCCGCGAAAACCCGCATGCGCTTATCAGCAATACCGTAAAGAATTTTCTCGCCCGTCAGGGTTTTGAGTTTACCCAAAGTCGTGATGCGGCGGACTTGCTGCTTGACGTTTCAACAAACACGGAGGAGGGGAGCGTCGCGGGCAGCATCTTTATCACGTACCTGAATGGAACCATTCGGGTATCCAGCGCCCGGGAGGGTACGGAGATTTATGCCCTCACTCTGGACCGGATCAAGGGATATGGTCTGGACTACGCCAGGTCGAGCGTGGATGCCTATAACAACACAACGGAAACTTTGGAAGGTGGGCGACTGAAAGACCTGATTAACACCATCTTACAATGAAAAAATACAGGTTTGGGTAAATTGGTATTGAAATTGCCCCTTTCGCTATGACGGGCCACATTTTTAGACATGGGGCAACGTTCCGTCCAGTGAACTACAAGACTTTTTTTGTTCAGTATAAATGTAAAAACCAATGAAAAAGTTATCCGCCTCTATTCCACTGATGCTGGTTGCGCTTGCCGCATTGTACGTGGCAGGTTGCAAGTCGAAAGCAGCGCTTCCAAAAGGAGAAGAAGAAGTGAACATTCCCTGCTCGGGGTCCGAGTATTTCACGAACAACAAATTCTTCCGCGCAAATTCGCTTGGCGAAAGTATGGACCTTGCTGCTTCCAAGAAGAAAGCGTTGGCCAACGCCCGTGGTGAACTTGCTGCGAGCATCCAGACTACCGTCAAGGCTGTTACGGACAACTACCTGAACTCACGGGAAATGAACAACAAGGAAGAAATCGAAGAACGCTTCGAGCAATTGAACCGTGAGGTTGTAAATCAAAAGCTCCAGGGCATTAAGACGATTTGCGAGAAGCAGGTGAAAACTTCTGACGGTACGTACAAGACGTACATCGCGATCGAATTGTCTGCCGACGATCTCGTGGCAAGCTACAACGAACGTCTCTCCAAAGACGAACGTCTCCGTATCGACTACGACTACGAGAAATTCAAGGAGACCTTTGAAAAGGAAATGGAAAAGTTCGCGAACTAGATTGCGGGTAAAGGTATATCGGGGTGCAGGGATGACCTTGCACCTTTTTTTGGCTGCGAGCTGCGATCTATGATCTGCGAAGTGGGAACCACATACGTCACATAGGGATCACATAGGTCACATAGGGGTGATCGCAATCTCCGGGAATCGCAGATGCCTTCCGGTTATGTGCGTCGGACCCCTTTAGGGGATTAAGGGGCGTGGGTTGGGGGTGGACTTGGGCGTGGTAACCACCCTTCGATGGGGCTCAGGGACCTCCCTTCGACAAGCTCAGGGACCTCCCTTCGACAAGCTCAGACAACGTGGGTGGTAACAGTAAAATAGTAAGAAGTATACTCGATAATAGGGACTCAGTAATCAGGTAGTCGGTAATCGGTTGCGCGGGCGGGTCCCCTTTAGGGGATTAAGGGGCGTGGGTTGGGGGTGGGCTTGGGCGTGGTAACCACCCTTCGACGGGGCTCAGGGACCTCCCTTCGACAGGCTTAGGGACGGGGGTACTGGTGACTAGTAAGGAAAGAATTACGCACATGGATTTCGTTCGAATTATTCTGCATCTGCGCCGAGAACTACCTTACGAACGTTTGCTAATTTAGCCTCCTTCCTGTAGTATTGAATAGGGTTTAGCCGTTATGGTTCAGGATTACAGTAAATACACGCCCGAGGATTTCAAGGTCTGGAAGCTGCTTTATGAACGTCTGATGCCCCATTTGCCCGGGGCTGCCGTTCCGGAATACCTGGAAGGAATCCGGCGGGTAAACTTTGTGGCGGACAGAATCCCGAACTTCGACGAGACAAACCGCCTCCTCGCATCCTGGACGGGCTGGGAATTGGAAGTGGTGCCCGGACTCATTCCCGACAAGGACTTCTTTGAGCTCCTCGCCAACAAACGCTTCCCCGCCAGTACCTGGCTCCGCAAACTCAGCGAACTCGACTACCTGGAGGAACCCGACATGTTTCACGACGTCTTCGGGCACGTTCCGCTCCTCACCAATGAGCACCTCGTTTCCTACCTTCAGGAACTCAGCAAGATTGCCCTGAGGCACATCGATGACCCGTACGCTATCGAATTGTTGTCGCGCATATACTGGTTTACCGTGGAGTTCGGATTAATTCAAACCCATGATGGGCTTAGGATCTACGGCGCTGGCATCTTAAGCTCGAAGGGAGAGACATGGTATTCGTTGAACGACCCCAAACCCGCACGTCATCCTTTCGACGTGACTCATATCCTGGATACACCTTTTCGCAAGGATGAATATCAAAAGGAGTACTTCATCATTGAAGGATTCGATCAACTCTCGGCGTGTATTCCCGAACTGGATCGCGTGCTGAATGAAAAAGTTTCCGCGAAAGATTGAAGATCAACTTCCTGCTGTACCTCCCGTAATTTCGATTTCTGTACGCCGGTTGATTTCGCGACCTCCTTCTTCGTCGTCGTTCGATACAATAGGCCGCTCAGATCCGTAACCTTTGGCGGTGAGCCGCGACGGGTCAATTCCTTTTGATACGAGGTAATCGACCACCGCAGTGGCTCTTTGAAGCGAAAGCACTTTGTTGGCCGCTGCCGTGCCTGTATTGTCGGTGTGCCCGTTGATGCGTACCTGCAGGGCAGGGTTTGCCGCCAGCAGTTCGCGAATCTTTTCGATTTCAGCAATGGACTCAGGTTTTAACGTTGCCTTGCCAGTGTCAAAGAAAATGTTCTTCAGCACTACCTTGTTACCAATTTCGGCACGCACCATGATAATGTGTGTGTCGATTTCCTGGAATTCAGCAAACTTCGGAACGTTAAAGTTGATGGAGTTGAACAAATATCCCGGTCGTTCGGTAGCAACACCGTAGTTTCCACCGTGCGGGATCGTCAATTCAAAATCGCCGGTAACGGGATCTGAGCTGATACGTGATAGCACTTTTCCAGTCGCGTTATCAATAAGCGATAACGTAGCACCCAACGGCTCGGCCGTGTTTTCGTCAATTACCTTACCCCGCAGCAGCGTCACGATGCGCTGTGCCTTGTGTTGCTCAACGATGGGATCAACAAAATCTTCAGGTGGCTTTTCGTTCTTCGGAGTCGCCACGACAACTGGCTCGGGCTGTGGTTTGGGCTTGTATTTCGGTTCAAGGAATGTGATCGAATAGATATCCGCATCGCCCATCCCGCCTTCCTTAAGGGTTGAATAATACCCTTTCTTTTTATCCGCGGAGATCGTGAAAAAGCCATCGTATTCCCATGTATTGATGGGCCACCCAATGTTTTCAGGCTTGGTCCACTTACCGTCTTTGAACTCGGTCACAAAGATGTCTGCGTTGCCAAGCGTCGGGTGACCGTCCGACGAAAAATACAGCGTCACCCCATCAGGGTGTATGAAAGGGGCGTCTTCGTTGCCGGGCGTGTTAATGAGGGGTCCGAGGTTCACCGCCTTGCCCCATTCGCCTTTAGAATCCAGTTCGCTTTTGTAAAGGTCAAGTTCGCCATAGCCTCCGGGGCGGTTGCTCGCAAAGTAAAGTGTCTTTCCGTCAGCTGTAATGCTCGCGCTGGTCTCCCAAAAGAGCGCGGTGTTGATGTTCCGATTCAATGGCTTGGGTTTGGTCCATTCGCCGTTCTCGAGATGGGATGTATAGATGTCTCCTTCACCATCTTCGTAATACAAGAACAGCGTTTTGCCATCCGGTGATAGTGATGCGGCGGCGTCGTTGAATTTCTGATTGATATTTGAGCTGATCTTCTTTGGCGGCGCCCAGGTATCGCCGTTCTTTGTTGTAATGTAAATGTCCTCGTAGTTTGTGCCGGCACGCTCCGCGCGTTCATCGTCCGTTCGGTTGGAAGTAAAAATCAGCGTGTTACCGTCGGCTGAGATGAGTGGAGAATATTCGTTGAACCGTGTGTTCACGACAGGTCCAAGGTTCTCGATGATAACGTTAAGTTCATACTGCGACAGTGAATCCGCGATGCGGCATTCCGCGATTTTCTGATCGGCGATCGCCGCGAGCTTCGATTTCTTTTTCTTGAATTGTTCGAACTGCTCTATCGCCTTCTTAAACTCGTTCGTGTTTTGAAAAGCGACGCCCAGGTGATAGTTGATCTCATCGTTGATACCCGGGTTGAGACGATACGCTTTGTCGATATACCGCGCGGCCAGCGACTTGGTTTCTGAATACAAGTACGCCATGCCGGCCTTCAGGTTAACCTCGGCATCGTCGGGATTGATTTCCAGGGCTTCAAGATATCGGGCGATGGCCTGCTTGTATTCTTTCTTGCTGTAGTGTGCGTCGCCCAGCTTCACGAGGTCTTTTGCGCTCTGACCGTGACACACGAGCGCGACCTGTATCAATACCATCAATACAACGGGGATGCGCCACATCATGGGTCTCAGCATTTGGGGCATGAATCCTAAAAATAGGCTCCCCAGCCCACAATCACGGGTTAGGCGTCCGAGGTATTAAACCCATGTAGGTTTTTTGGTGAAATTGTGTTGAAGTGCTGGAAACGTTGTAGTCGTCGGTTATCTGACGACGTGTCTATGAATGGGGTGTGCTTACGTGCGTACGTGTCTAGGTGTTTACGTTGTGCGTCATTCTGGCGCATACCCAGAAGTACATGCATAGGTGTTTCGGTGGTTAAGACCACGCCGCGTTAGGGGCGCACTGTAGCCCCGGGGCAAGGTCGTGTCGAATAGCAGACCTGCGATTGCTTTACGATTTACGTTCCTCCAGCAATTTTTGTATCGCAAGGTACTCGTCGCGCAAACGTGCGGCTTCCATGAACTCGAGTTCGCGGGCGGCTTTTTCCATGGCCTTGCGCGTGCGGTCAGCCAGTTTCTGAAGCTCATCGCGACTCATGTACGTAGTCACAGGATCAGCGGCAAGCGAAGGTTGTTCGTCTTCTACGTAATACTTCCGCGCTCCCTTGCCGGCATCGGCGACGCGCGTTTGTGTGAAGATTGCGTCGCGCGACTTCAACACCGTGCGTGGCACGATGCCATGGGCTTCGTTGTAAGCTTTCTGTACGCTACGACGGCGATTGGTTTCATCGATGGCCACCTTCATAGAATCCGTTATCGTATCAGCATACATGATTACCTTGCCGTTCTCATTGCGGGCGGCTCGGCCGATGGTCTGTACCAATGAACGCTGATTCCGGAGAAAGCCTTCTTTGTCCGCATCGAGTATGGCCACCAGCGAAACCTCCGGAAGGTCGAGACCTTCTCTCAGGAGGTTAACACCGACCAGAACATCGAATACACCGAGACGGAGTTCACGCAGAATTTCCACGCGGTCAAGGGTATCCACTTCGGAGTGAATGTATCTGCATTTTACGCCTGCGCGATCGAGGAACTTTGTCAATTCTTCCGCCATACGCTTCGTGAGCGTAGTAACCAGTACGCGTTCGTTGCGTTTGACGCGCTCATCGATTTCTTCAAGCAAGTCGTCAATCTGATTCTTGCTCGGTCGGATATCGATCTCGGGATCAAGCAGGCCTGTGGGCCGGATAAGTTGTTCGACCACCACGCCTTCCGATTTCCTCAGTTCGTATTCGCTGGGCGTTGCGCTTACATAGATTGTCTGGCGAACGAGCGATTCGAATTCGTTAAATGTCAATGGTCTGTTGTCAAGTGCCGAAGGTAAGCGAAAACCGTAGTCGACGAGGTTTACCTTACGCGAGCGATCGCCGCCCCACATCGCGCGTATCTGCGGAACGGTTACGTGACTTTCGTCAATGATCGTGAGGAAATCGTCGGGGAAGTAATCGAGCAGGCAGAACGGTCTGGCTCCCGGACGCCGTCGGTCGAAATATCGCGAATAGTTTTCAATGCCGCTGCAGTATCCCAGTTCGCGCATCATTTCCAGGTCGAACTCTGTACGTTCCTTGAGGCGCTTAGCCTCCAGGTGTCGTCCTTCGGATTCAAACATTTCCACCTGGGCCACGAGGTCGTCCTGTATTTCACGGATAGCGAGATGAAGGAGTTCTTTTCCGGTCACGAACAAGTTAGCGGGAAAGATTGTGACTACCGATTCGTCGGAGATCTTTCTTCCCGTTGAGGGATCGATGCGGTGAATGGATTCGATCTCATCACCCCAGAACGTTATGCGGATGGCGTAGTCCGCGTATGCCAGAAAGATATCAACAGTATCGCCCTTAACTCTGAAGGTTCCGCGTTTGAATTCGGCTTCGGTGCGGTTGTAGAGGATGTCGACAAGGGCGAACAGCAGGCGGTTTCGCGGTATGCTTTCACCAGCCCTTAGTTTGATCACGTTCTTCCCAAACTCTTCCGGGTTGCCGATACCGTAGATGCACGATACAGAGGCTACCACGATCACATCGCGTCGTCCCGTCAACAGGGATGATGTCGCGCTCAGCCTCAGCTTTTCGATTTCCTCATTGATAGAAAGGTCCTTTTCAATGTACAGGTTCGAAGCCGGCAAGTACGCTTCGGGCTGATAGTAATCGTAGTAAGAAATGAAGTACTCAACAGCGTTGTTCGGAAAGAACTGTTTGAACTCTCCATACAATTGTGCCGCCAGCGTTTTGTTGTGGCTGAGAACGAGTGTCGGCCTGTTGCAACGGGCGATCACGTTGGCCATGGTGAATGTCTTACCTGAGCCGGTCACGCCCAGCAACGTTTGATGCTGTTCACCGCTGAGTACTCCCTTTACCAGTTGCTCGATTGCTGCCGGCTGGTCGCCTGTCGGTTCGTATTCACTGACCAGTTGGAAATCCATGGTTAGCTATTCCAGATTTCCCACGACTTCTCGGCCTGTACGTGGAGCATTTCCAGGCCGTTCTTGATCGTCGCGCCCCGCATCTCTGCCTTTTGTAGGAATAGCGTTCGTGCCGGGTTGTAAATCAGGTCGTACACGTAGTGTTCCTTGCCGATCTGATCGTAGTCAATGGGCGGCATAGCATCCGTTTCCGGGTGCATGCCCAGAGGCGTAGTGTTGATGAGTAGCTTGGACTGATTTATGATCGATGGATCTTTCTTCAGGTCTTCGTACGTGTAGTCGCCCTGTCCCTTCGTGCGTGAAACAACCTTGTACGGTATTTCCATTTTCTTCAGCGCTTTTTGCACCGCTTTCGAGGAGCCTCCCGTACCAAGTATGAGCGCCTTCATCGAATGCTTTTCAGGAAGCCAGGCTTTCGCGGTTTCGTAGAAAGCGTCCGAGTCGGTATTAAAACCAATCCGTTTTCCGTCGCGGATCTTGATCACGTTGACCGCGCCAATGAATTTGGCGACGGGATAGATTTCGTCGAGGTGCTTCATCACCGATTCCTTGTAGGGAATCGTAACGTTAAGACCCCGGAGATCCTTGTTCTCCGCGAACAGCTTTTCGATGTCTTCGATCTTTTTCAGCGGGAAAAGTTCATACCTGCAGTCGCGCAGGCCTTCCCTGAAAAACTTTTCTTCGAAATAGGTTTTCGAAAAGGAGTGGCTTATGGTGAGGCCGATCAGGCCATACACTTTCTCCATATCAGATTTTTGTTTTCATTCTCTCGGCCACCTTTTCAATAAGCAGCACTATAATCACCCCGATGGCGCCAAAGAGTATTGCCTGGAACACCTGGGGGTCACTCCCCGTATTAGCCATGTACTCCCCTGGCAAAATGCTTTCGTCAAAGGCACATACCTGCTTGCCGTCGCTACCGAGGCGATAAGTCAGGCATTGCTTCCAGGGCCATACCTTGTTGAGGGATCCCAGCATGAAACCCGCCAGTGTGGCAATGGTCAGGTCGTGGAAATTGTCCAGTACCCAGGTAAGAACCCATGAGAAGGCAATGATGCCTATCAAACATCCCAGCGCAAAGGTAATAATGACGGGGAGATTGACAGCAAGCAAGGCCTGCATGATGAACTCATATTTGCCAATTAGCAGCAATATAAATGCCCCGGAAATACCGGGAAGGATCATGGCGCAGATTGCGATGGCACCCGACAGAAACACAAACCAAAGCGCTTCCGGGCTTTGCGCGGGAGACAACACAGTAATTGTGTAGGCCAGCGCGATGCCAATGACGAAGAAGGCGATGTTCGCAACTCTCCAGCGGGTTATCGAGCGCAGAATCAGGGGTGATGAGATCAGGATGAGCCCGAAAAAAAATGACCACGTCTGAATCGGGTACGTTTCGAGAAAGTACACCATGATCTTGGCCAGCGACAGCAGGCTTGTCAGGATGCCCGCTACGACTGCCAGCAGAAAGTTGCCATTGATCTTTTCCCAAAATGGCTTCAGCTTCAGTGTAAGCAGAAGCCTCAAGGCTTGGGCATCGATTGCTTTGATCGAGTGGACCAATTCAGAGTAGATCCCCGTGATAAACGCAATAGTACCGCCTGACACACCCGGGATAACGTCAGCTCCACCCATTGCAAGCCCCTTGAGATATAGCAATATGTAGTCTTTTGCTTTTCTCAAGGCGGCCGTTATTCGGTAACGAAGGGAGGGGCCGTGCCGGCTTTCTTCTCGTTGTTGAGAAAATAATGGAATGTGTCGCCGCGCAAGCCCAGGCGGATGGTTTCCAGCGGGATCACTTCATTTGGTGCAATGTTCCCCAGGTTCACGTTTGCGCCAAGCAGTTTGATAAACCACACCTGCTGAGCCTTCTGAGGCGCTTCCCAAATGATCTTTTCGAAGGGTATTTTTGTCAGGATTTCCTGTACCAAACCCGATCGTACTTCGCCCGTGGAACGGAACAAGCCCACGTTGCCACTCTCGCGAGCTTCACCGATCACCTTCCAGGCGCCGGCGTCAAGTTCCTTCTGCATCAGCTCAATCCACTTGTACGGTGGGATGATTTTTTCAGCATCTTTCGAGCCGACTTCCGAAAGTACCGTAACCTGCTCGGAAAGCTTCGCGATGTAATCGCATTTCTTGTCGTGATCCAGATCGATGGAACCGTCGGACACTTCCGCGAACGACATGTCGTACTTGTCCAGCGCGCGACGGTATTCGTCAAACTGGCCTCTGGCAACAAATGCTTCAAACAACGTACCACCGAAGTAGGTGGGGATGCCCGCCTCTTTGTAGACCCTTAGTTTTTCCTTAAGGTTGGGCGTCACGTAAGAAGTGCCCCACCCGAGCTTAATGATGTCAACATGATCTGCGCATACCTCAACAAAGTCCTCAACTTCCCTGACGCTCATGCCTTTGTCCATGGCCATGGTGAAGCCGTACTGCCTGGGCTTCGTTGTGCGCTCAGGCAGATTGCTAAGCTCGTAGTTCATTAAGTGTTGTTCTTTCTAAATTGATCGATGATCTTGTACAGCGCCTTCTGCGTTTCGATCTTCGGAAAAAATTCAAACAGGGTTGTATGACCATCGAAGTCCAAAATTAAGGCATTTTCCAAATAATTAAAGGCTTCCTTAAATTGGCCCTGTTCTATGAGATATACCGTCATGCGGTAAAAAAATTCGGGGTCGTCCGGTATTTCCTCGAACCCCTGAAGGAGGGTGTCGATCGCACGGGCGTAATTACCCTGTTCGAAATAGATGTACGACCAGTTTAGCCAGATCTCCTTGTCGCCCGGATCGAGCTTTGCCGCCTCCTCGTAAGCATCGAGGCTGGAGACCGTATTGCCGAGTTTGAACTCCGCATGGGCTACCGCCTTCCAGTACTCAGGGTTTTCCGAGTTTAACTTTAGCGCCTTGTTATAGAAGTGCAGGGCCTGATACCACTTCTCCTGTTTTTCGAGGCATGCGCCCGCGCCAAACAGCGCTTCGTCATACAGGTTATCAAGCTTTGCAGCTTTCTGAAAATATTTTAATCCCAGTTCGTATTGCTCGAGTGCTTCATACGCAGCGCCCAGGCAGCAATACACCTCGGGGCTTGGTCCCTCAAGGTCGATGGTTTTCTTGAAAGCATCCAGCGCCTTTGTGTACTGCTGAAGGTTCATGTACGTGTTCCCCATGTTGAAGTACGCGGACGCGAACGTATCGTCTATCGTCACGGCGTAGTCGTAGGCCTGCAGCGCTTCTTCGTATTGCTCAAGCTTATTGTGCACAATACCCAGATTGTACCACGCTGCAGCAGAATAGGGATCTTCGTCGATGAACTTCTTGTAATAATCTATACTCTTCTCCAGCTGACCCGACACATCAAGGCAGTAGGCAAGTTCGTATAGTGCGCCTTCGTGATTGAGGTTCACTTCTATCGCCTTCTTGTAAGCCTCAACGGCAGCCGAATAGTCTTCCAGATTCTGGTACGCCAACCCGATGTTGTACCACACCTCGTCCTTGTCTTCAGCAAGATCAAGGGCGCGTTCGTAGCACTCGATGGCTTCGCGGAACTTACCCTGAAGGGCAAGTATGGACCCGGTAGTCAGGGATACTTCAGGGTCATTCGGCTGAAGGGCACCGGCCTGTTCCAGCAGTTCCAGCGCCTGGTCATATTCTTCGAGGTTAGACAGAATCTGAGCCTTTACCGTCAGCAATTCGGTCGAAAACGGGTATTGTGAGATAGCCTGATTGACGGCCTGAAGAGCCTTGTTGTGCTTACCCCGGAACAGGTAATAATCTATGATCTGTTCGTAGGATTCCAGGTCGAAAAGACCCGGTTTTTTCTTGCGAAGATGATCCTCAAACCGCCGAATTAACTCATTTTCTTCCTCACGCTTACGATATTCTCTCGGCATTTGATCTGTTTTCGAGTTTTCTAAAATTAGATATTTCCCCTTTACTCTTTGAGGAAAGTCCGGCTATTTTTTCCCGGCTAGCTGCCGCACGTAAGTTTCGCAGCACCATTCAATCGTCTCATCAATCGATTGAAATTCAAAATTCAGGGCTTTTTTAACCTTATCATTCTGAAAGGAAACCGGGGAAAGGATTCCTGTCAGAAGGTCGCGCGTCAGGCCCGGTGGCGTGCCCAAAATGGCCGACCGCAGCCTGTCAGCCCATACGAGTAAAGGCAAAAGCCTGGTACTCAGTCTGATAGAAGGCGACTTGCGGCTGAGGTGCCGTGCGATCTTTTCAAACACCTCTTTGTAAGTAATCGTCCCCGCGCTGGCGATAAAACGCTCACCTTTGTCGCCTTCCCGCAACAACCTGTATATGATTTCGGCGGCGTCCTGAACGGAGATGTAGTTCATCCTACCCTCAGGGTAAAACCGCCTTCCTTTCCATACATACTGCAAAATTCGTGCGCTGCTTCGCTCGGGCAGACCCGGCCCCAGGATCACTGACGGGTTGACAATCACCGCATCCAGGCCCTCCTCGCAACCCCGCATGACCTCAAGCTCAGCCAGGTACTTCGATTCACCATAGGCCGTGTTCATCGGTCCCGGTACCCATTTTCCAGTCTCGTCCGTAGCCCGCACGTTCTTCTGCCGTCCGATAGCGCCCACCGAACTTACATGAACGAGCCGCTTTACCCCGTTCTCCAGACAGCTGTTAACCACATTGCGCGTGCCGACCACGTTGGTCTCGTAGAGCTTTCGTTTGTCAGAAGGGTTGAAGGAAACCAGGGCAGCACAGTGGATTACCTTGGTAGCGCCTGCCAGGGCGTCGTAGACGGCTTCGGTATCCCGAATATCCACGTTATCCCACTCGATTTGACCTTCCAGGTCGCTGAGAAGGCTTGTATCGCTGCCTTCGCGCTTAAGGCCGCGAAACGGCTCGCCGGCCGCCAGCAGTTTGCGGATTACATAGCTGCCCAACAGGCCGTTGGCCCCGGTTACCACCACCATGGTTACAAATCGTGATTGATCAGCCCCAAATTTAGAGCTTTTTCAAAGTAACGCGACTTACTTGCCTTGGCTATCCCTTCAGCATGCTGAAGATTATGACAATCGCTCCCCAGAAAATGAACCAGCCCCATGTCCACGAGCCTTCCCGCCATGACTTGAACAGCCTTGCTGTAAAAGCCGGCCAGCGATCCCAAATTAACTTGAAATAACACACCCCGGTTGGCGAGATCTTCAATGCGCCCGACGTTGTCCTGAAGATAAAGATAACGCTCCGGGTGTGCCAATACCGGCCTGTAACCCCTTGTCGTCGCAGCGAATATGAATTCATTCAGGGTTAGCGGTTCGCTGATAAAATTCGTTTCAAACAGCAGGTAATTGTCACCAAAAGTGAGCAATGCATTGCCTGACTCCAGCGAGCGGATGAAGAATTCATCCAGGTAATACTCTGCAGCAGCTGCCACGTCCATTTCAATATTTCGCTCCGTGAGGTGGCGACGCAGTTCGTTCAGGCGCGTGAGAATGTCTTCGGGTGTATTGCGATAGTGATCCTGCATTACATGAGGCGTGGTGATCAGCTTTCGATAGCCAAGTTGCTTAAACACCCGCACTATGGCCTCTGCTTCTTCCAAAGTTTTTACACCATCGTCCAGTCCGGGCAGCAGATGGGAATGCATGTCCGTGATCAATGCGTCTCCCAGGACAAGACGTTTTCTTTTTAGCCAGCCCAGCACCTATAACTTCAGAATGGATTTGAGTTTGCTACCAGAGTCCTCTTCATAGTATCCATACCCGTAACTCTTCTTGTCGCTCACAGGCATGGCATTCAGGAGCGTTGCGATGTTGGTAAGTTTATTGATATTCACAATGCGCTTCAGATTATCGAGGAACTCTTTCTTTGAATAGTTCGCCCTGAAGATGTATACCGACAAGTCGGCCTTTTTCATGGCCATAATACCATCGGTGACAAGTCCAACGGGAGGGGTGTCGAGAATAATCACATCGTATTGCTCCTTCAATTCGGACAGCAGTTTGCTGAATTCGTTGTTGAGCAGCAGTTCAGAAGGATTCGGCGGATGAGGACCCGACGGTATGTAGTCGAGATTTTCCACGTCGGTTTTCACAAGGCATTCCTGCCAGGTGTTTCTTCCAATGAGAATCGTACTGATGCCCATGCTTCCGTTGCTCAGCGAAGCAGGAAGGTTGTGTTTCGGCTTCCGCATGTCAAGATCGAGAAGCACTACCTTTTTCCCGGAAAGGGCAGTGACGCCGCCCAGGTTCATCGCGACAAACGACTTGCCTTCACCAGAAACCGTCGAACTGATGGCTACAGTCTTCGTGGCGGCGGATGGATTGAAGAAATCGAGGTTCGTCCGGAGTGTTCTGAACGCCTCCGTGGCCATCGACTTCGGATGGTTCACTACGTGCAACACGTCTCCATTGGAGTGGTGGGATGAGGGAATTATCCCGAGCAAAGGCACGTGGCGCAATTGCTCAAGCTCATGAACACTGGTAATCTTGTTGTTCGCCAGGTATAATATTCCAATGAAGAAGAGATTAAACACGAGACTGAACACGAAACCGATTCCCATGATCATCGGTTTGTTGGGAGCGATAGGTTGATAGGACAATGATGCCGATGAAAGTATCTTGAAATCGGGGATCGATCCCGCCTGCGCAATCTCAAATTCAGATTTTGATTGCATCAGCATGAGGTAGAACTCCTCATACAGCTTGTAAAAGCGCTGGTTCTTGGTGAACTCCGTATTGCGGTCAGGCATTTGTGCAAACTCCTGCTCGGCACGCTGTTTTTGTTCATTAAGGCGGCGAAGACGATCCAGCAACGAATCCCGAAGTTCAGTCAGTTGCTTAGTCACCTGCTCCTGAAGATTTTGAATCTGCTGTTCGCGTTCTCGGAACGCAAAGGTTACTTCGGAGTAGGAGAGTTTCAGACGGTCGAACGACATTTGCAACTCACTCAGCTTGTCGAGATTATCGTTTATTGCCTGCGGGAAGTAGAGACGGTGCACAGGATTAACCAGGTAGACACCGTTCGACATGTCGTCGAGCAATTCATTGATACCTGTTATACGTGTGGTCAGCTGATAACGCTGGGAGTCGATTTCGTGAATAAGGCGAATGGTATTGGCCAGTTCTTCGTCGAGGTTGCTCGTTTTGTTGGCAAGAATGAAGTCTTCGAAATAGTTTTCGTACTGGCTCATCTTCTCCTCAATTTGTTTGAGTTCGTTGGTGAGCCATGTGATTTTCTGACGATTTGCCAGCGTTTTTTGTTCGTTACTGAAGATCAGGTACAGGGAATCAATCTTGTTGACTACGGTTTGTGCTTTCAGAGGGTTGTGATCTTTGAATGAAATCCGGATCGTATTTGCATTGAAGTTGATGGGCTCAACCGTCAGGTTACGCATCAGGTAATTCATCAGCACTTCGGGACTGTTGATCACGAAGAAGCAATTTAGTCCGCTTTCGGAGGTGAAGGCTGGATTGCGGTGAATAGTGACGGTGAGACCATTGAGATCGATCGGTTCGCCATACTTTCCTGACACCTGGTCGCCATCCTGATTGATCCGTAACCGGACCGCTTCAGTACTTCCCAGGTCGACGAAGATAGGAACACCATAAAATGCCGGGCGTGTTATCGTGTAGTCGACGGTAAACGGCAGGTTCCCGAAGAACTCATAATTGAGTATTTCGCCCTTGTTGTAGTAGCTGACATCGATTTTGAGTGAATCAAGAACCCGCGCCAGGAAGAGTTTTGACTGGATGATTTCGATCTCACCCGACATGATGTTCAGATTCTGGTCTTCAACCAGCCTGTTGATACCTAACTCCGTGGCCTCATTGCGGATGTCGAGTTTGATCTCTGAATGCGATTCATACAGGTCGGGTGAGTATCGGATAAACAGGAGGTACGTGAGCAGGTTGATGACGACGAATATTGCCAGGATCCAGAGCCTGTTATTCCGGATGATCGTTCTTAGCTTGCTGAAGTCGATTCCTTCGATGGAGTTGCCGGACTTGAACGTTCCTGTTTCCACGGCCTTCAGTTGTTGCTATTGTTGATCACAACGATCAATGTCACGATACTGGCGAGAATACTCACCAGTGGTCCGTAGTCGCGAACCGCTTCACTCACAGGTTTCCGTATGGGCTCGACATATACAATGTCGCCTGGCTCCATGATCATATTACCTTTCCGATACCCTTCAATCGTACTGAAGTCAACCAGAAACACCTGGTCGTCGCGCACAACGCGTATGTTGCTGGCCTTGCCGTTTACGTCAATACCTTTTGCCAGTGCGAGGACCTCGGCCAACTCCACGTTTTCATTGGTAAGCGGAATCACCTGTCCGCCGGGAGCACCCAACACGATCACACGTTTGTTGAGATAGCGCACGACGGCGAGCGGATTGGCGTAATACGTGGCGAATCTTTTTTCAAGTTCTTCTTCCAATTGCCGGAGTGTAAGGCCTTCCGCGTGAACGTCGCCCACCATGGGCAATTTCACGTTCCCGTTAATGTCGACCTGGTAAGTGACCACGGGGCGGGTTTGGGCGGCCTGGTTGGGGATAGTTTCTGCAAGCTTAAGATCAGGATCAATGATTCTTTCACCCCGATTGGTGTAGATGTCGATTTGCAGCTGATCGTTCTTTTGTACGACGTAATTTCTTTCGGCTTGGCTTGCCACCTGGGCAAGCTGTTCTCCCTCGGGAACCCGAAACATGATATTCTGCTTATAGGCTGCGCATGCGTTCAGCAGGAAAGCGGCAGCGGGCAGAAGCCACCAAGTCGTATGATGTCTTTTCTTCAAATCGGGTACAACCTTACTGTTATCAAATTACAGACTTTCTCTGGAACTCCTCAAAAGTGGGAAGCTCCTGATCTTTTGCTGAAATCACCGGATTGTCTATCGGCCACGGAATAGCAAGTGTCGGATCGTTCCATCTGATCCCGGTCTCGCTCTCCTTGCGGTAAAAATCCGAACATTTATAAAAAAATATCGTGTCCTCAAGAGCGGCAAACCCGTGGGCAAACCCTTCGGGTACATACAGCATCTTATGCTGTTCATCGTCGAGTTCGCACATGTAGTACTGACCATACGTGGCGGAACCCTTGCGGACGTCGACGACTACGTCAACGATTCTTCCTTTGATGACGGACACGAGCTTGGCCTGTGTAGCAGGGGGCGACTGAAGGTGCAAACCCCTGATGCATCCCTTGCGCGTGAACGACTGATTATCCTGCACGAACCGGGTCGTGATCCCGATTTCGCTGAATGAGCGTTCAGTGTAATACTCGTAGAACCAGCCCCTGTTGTCGTGGAATACCGTCGGAATGATCTCAATCAATCCCTCGAAACGGGTCTTTACTATCTGCATCCAAAAAAATTATGACGCTGCTTTCAGTGTGTTTAACGTCTGCAAATATTTATGGATCACCAGCGACTCGTCAAATTCAGTTGCGGCTTTCAGCCTGCCATTTTCACCAAATGCCCTCAAATTGTCCTCATCAAGAGAGGCCATTTGCCGCATTTTCTCTGCGAGGTCGACGGCGTCCTTAAGATGACAAAGTAAGCCATTATAGTTATGTTTCACAACGTTGTTGCAACCCGGCACGTCGGTAGCAATGATCGGCCGGCCGGAGCTGGCCGCTTCAAGCAGGGTTCGAGGTGTACCTTCGCGGTACGAAGGAAGCACAATGCAGTCGGCCTGTGCGATGTAGCTCCTGACATCATTAGTGGTGCCGAGGTATTCAATGATGCCGGAATTGTGCCATTCGTCGATCACTTCCGACTTGATGCCGCGCTTATGTTCCGGGTCTTTGGCCCCAAGCAACTGGAACCGCGCGTCAAGTCCCTCTTTTCTCAGTATTCTTATGGCATCGATATACTCAAGGACTCCCTTGTCGGTAATCAGCCGCGAAATCATGAGGAAAGTGAACCTGGAATTGCGCTTATAAGCCCGCATTGAAAAATGTTCGAGATCGATACCTGACCCCGGCACGAGGTCGGCATGCGACGCCTGGACAAGCTTTCGGTGAACGAACAGGTTCAGATCGTCGGGGTTCTGGAAGAACACCTTGTGTGCGAACCTGAAGCTGATCCGGTACAGGAGGATAGCGATGGCGGAGACGAGATTGTTCTTCAGGAAAACAGTTCCCAGTCCACACACGTTGTTTACCACCGGGATCTTCAGGACAGCCGCCGCCAGCGTTCCGTATACGTTAGGTTTTATGGTAAAATGCAAAATAATATCGGGACGAATCCGACGATAGATCAGGAACAGTTCAAGGATAAGTGCCGAGTCCTTGATGGGGTTGGCACCGCGACTATCCATCGTTACTTTGTGGTGGATACATCCGGCTTCGACAAGATTCCTGGTGTACTCATCAACGGGGGCGATGGTGTGGACTTCGTGGCCGCGGGACATGAGCGCACGAATCAAATTCATCCTGAAATTGTAGATATTCCAGGACGTGTTCAGGACAATGGCAATTCTCATTTATTGGCTCTGAGTTGTGAGAATTCCTTTCCCGTAGTGAGGGTCAAGATTCCGGTCAGATTGGGGAATTCCTAGGTTAAATTGCTAAAAATAGCAAAAAGTAACCGATTTCGGCAACAGGAGAGACTTAAAAAGCGTGTTTAGTGTTTATTTGAACAGGTAAGTTTCTAATGGGAAAACGAGATAAAGCAATACTGGTAGCAATAACCCGGAACGAACGTCCCGAGGTGATCGACGAGCACCTGCACGAACTCGCCTTCCTCGCCCGCACAGCTGGCTTGAACAGTGTTGGCAAGGTGGTCCAGGGGCTGACTATACCCGACGCGCGGACCTACATTGGCAAGGGCAAGCTTGAAGCACTCAAGGAACAGGTCATCGCGGAGGACATAGCCGCAGTGGTTTTCGATGACGACCTCTCACCGTCTCAACTGCGCAACCTGGAGCGTGCGCTCAACCCTGCGGATAGGGAAGAAAAGGTTCAGGTGTACGACCGCAGCCTTCTGATCCTCGATATATTTCTAAAGAGAGCCCAAACCGCCCAGGCGCGAACACAAGTGGAGTTGGCACGAAACCAATACCTGCTGCCTCGCCTCACGCGACTGTGGACGCACCTTGAACGACAACGCGGTGGTACCGGTACACGCGGCGGCGCGGGTGAAAAGGAAATCGAAACCGACCGGCGCAACATCCGGAACAGCATTGCTGTGCTCAAGGAGCGCCTGGCGAAGATTGAGAAGCAGCGACAAACCCAACGCAAGGGTAGGAGCAATATCGTCCGCGTAGCGCTCGTCGGATACACCAACGTTGGCAAATCGACACTTATGAACCTGCTTTCAGGTTCCGGTGTGCTGGCGGAAAACAAGCTGTTCGCCACGGTCGACTCAACCGTGCGGAAGGTTGTGCTGGGTAATATTCCGTTTCTGCTTTCTGACACCGTTGGATTCATTCGCAAATTGCCGCACCACCTGATCGAGTCGTTTAAGTCTACGCTCGACGAAGTGCGTGAAGCAGACTTACTGCTGCACGTAGTTGACGCAGCGCATCCGTTCCATGAAAACCAGATTGAAGTCGTCACGAAGACGCTAAAGGAAATCGGTGCTGCCGACATTCCGACCATTCTCGTGATGAACAAGAGCGACTTGCTGCAGGATCGGGGCAACTTCGAAGAAATGTACGGATACTATCGTCATCACGGGTACGACAAGATCGTTTTTGTGTCGGCGGAGACGGGCATGAACATCGACAAGCTGAAGCAGATGATTTTCGAGGAAGTCAAAAAGAAACACCTCACCATCTATCCGAACTACCTCAAAAACGGTTTCGAGTACACCGCCCTCCCTGAGGATTTGAGGGTTGAACCGAAGCCATAATTTCCTAAATTTGCCGATTCCTGAGGGACAGATGCAGATGCGACTGTATCTAAACCACATGGTCTCATAGTTCAACGGATAGAATAGGAGTTTCCTAAACTCTTGATCTGGGTTCGATTCCCGGTGAGACCACCAATGAAGCAGACCCCGCAGCGCCCGCCTTCAAAATGATGG
>QGUY01000036.1 GCA_003242315.1 Bacteroidota bacterium | reverse complement strand
GTAGTGAGCTTGTCGAACTAAGCCAATACCAAATCGATCAACTCCTTCTGCACATTCCAGTCTTTGGCAAGCTTGAGCATTGCTGTTGCTTCCATCTCTGTAACGTAGCCCTTAAGGTTATTGGCTTGCCAAACCATATTGACCAGTTCGATGCGCTTATCGCGCGGGTAGTCGCCAATGATGCTGTTGAGGTACTCGCGTGCGCGATCGAAGGCGGTAATAAAGTCCTGTGCGATGAACTCCATCGCCCAGGCGTATTCTTCGTGCGCATCGAGTTCGATGGCAGTCTGCTCGAGATCCTGCCGCTCAATGTCGTCGAGTCCGTGATAATGGAAGATCACGGACTTGAGCAGCATGAAGACTTTCTTTTCTTCGGACGTTTTCATGCAAAAGGGATGGTAAAGATACGAACTAAAACCAAAAGGCTTAACCCTCGGTGGGGGAGACGAACAGGTCGGCTGCAATTTTGTCGGCAAGCAGTCGCCCTTTGCGGGTAAGTTGCAGTGTTGATTCGTGAAGGGTAGCAAGCCCAAGGTTGCGGAGATTCTCCAAATATGTCATTCTGTCGGCCCTCAGGTCGAATGCGTAATCCAGCCGGAGCCTTTCGAGATCACAACCCCGTGAGGTGCGTAATGAGGTGAGCAGGTATTCGTTGATATGATCCGCACGCTGCAGGGTTTCCGACTCAAAAGGAACGCGTCCCTTTCTGATGGCTTTGATGTATAGCGGATTGTTGCTGATGTTCCATTGTCGCGTGACCCCGTTGTAAGAATGTGCACCGGGTCCGACGCCCAGGTAGTGCTGATGTTCCCAGTACGCACGGTTATGACGCGATTCAAATCCGGGTTTCGCAAAGTTGGAAACTTCGTATTGCTCAAAACCCGCCGCTGCGAGGAGATCCGCGAGGCGTTCCATTTGAGCCGCTGCGGTTTCCTCATCGGTTTCGATGAGCGTACCCTTTGAAGCCAGATGGCCAAAATACGTACGCGGTTCGATGGTCAACGTGTAAGCGGAAATGTGATCTGGTCCCAACGCAATGGCGGTAGTGATGGTTTCTTCCCACAGTGCCATTGACAGATCGGGGATGGCATACATCAGGTCGATGCTAACATTCGTGAACCCTGCCGCCCTGCTGCGCCGGACGGCGTCAACAGCCTGACGCGCGTCGTGGTTGCGGTTGAGGGATTCAAGAATTGCGTCGCTGAAAGACTGCACGCCGATGCTTAGTCTGTTAACGCCCGCCTGGCGGAGGACGGAGAGGGTATTCTCCGAGAGGTCGTCAGGATTGGCTTCCAGCGTGATTTCAGCGTCGGCTTGCAAGGCATAGTTGGCCCTAATCGTGTCGAGCAGTATATGGAGTTCATCCGCGGTGAGCAGCGAGGGTGTTCCGCCGCCGAAGTACAGGGTATGGACAGGCTCCTGCGCCAGGTAGTCTTGCTGAAGCACAAGTTCACGGCAGATGGCATTGATCATTTCGCGTTGCCGGTCGCGGCTGGTCGAGAAATGGAAGTCGCAGTAGTGACATGCCTTCCTGCAAAAGGGGATGTGCACGTAAATGCCTGCCATGCTTTTTTTGCAAAACTACATCAGGTTTCCTACATGGCGTTGCAGATTATGCACCATATGGTGATATTTTGACCTTTATGCCTTTTCGCAGTCCCTGTCTTTTACTTATCGCGATCCTGACCGTTGCGGTATCGTCCGCGTGGGCTCAGCAAGGATACCTTGTGCAGGATCTCACGCCTGACTGGAAGGTCTTTGACGATGGTGAGTATCGGCCTTTTGTTCGCGAGCGTGATGCCGGTGCAGATGTAGTGTATTTTGATGTTGATGTCGGCGTGCATCGCAATGCGAAGGTGCGCATCAGCGGGCGCCACGTGGAGGCGATCTTTGTCAATGGCAGTCTTGTGACGTCCGGTGATGTTCGCAACGCAACGTATGACGTCGATAGTCTTGCAAACCGCTTCCCGGGTCGCATACTCCATTTTGGTGTTTATGCTTCAGATATCTATCCGGAAAATCTCGATGTATCGCTACTCACGCCAGGTGTAAGGCAAGCGACAGGCCCGGAGGAAATCGTGCGGCCGAGAACATACTTTCGCGACTTTGTCGTGTCAGGCATCATCCTCCTATTCATTTTGCTCATCGTTGTAACACAGCTCACGAAAGTGCCCATCGGGTTTTTTTTCACGCGCCGGATGTTTGCCACGCATGAGAGTGAAGAGGTGCAGTTGTACACGAGGATTGCCAGCACCACCAATACTTTGTTTTATGTATTTACGAGCCTGGTCATCGCGTTTTACCTGATGATACTCTTCCGTGCGTCGGGAGACCGGTATGTGTTGGGGCTGGCGAATCAGGCCGAAACCTATTTCGGGACGGTCCTCAAATGGGGGCGGCTGGGGTCGATCCTGCTGATTGCCCTGCTGCTGAAAGTTGGCCTAGTGATGCTGATGTCTCGCACCTTCGGGCTGTGGGAGTATCACGGGTTCCAGGTGGTGAACTGGATGCGTCTGATGCTTGTTTCATTTGGAATTCTCGCAGTAGTCGAGGTCGTTTATTTCCTTTCCGGAGGCCTGTCTGTTGCGGTCTACACGGCCTTCAAGTGGGGTTTTGTGGGGGTGCTCATTGCGTGGGTGATCGTATTTTTCACGAAAGTCGCCCGGCGCCCCGGTTACAGTTTGTTCCATATAATTTCCTACCTTTGTGCCACTGAAGTACTTCCTCTGCTGATTTCGGTAAAATTATTGTTCCACTAGCCTGACTACGATACGTGCTGGATATGAGAGAAATTGTTAACGACAGGATGCGGAAAGTTAAGAGTATCCTGGTTACACAAGAGGCACCGACGGATGCAAACTCACCCTACTATAAGCTGGCCGAAAAGTATAATCTCAAGATCGATTTCATTCCGTTCATCCAGGTGCAGCCCGTACCGTTAAAGGAGTTTCGCAAACAGAAGATCGACATACTCAATTTTACCGCGATCATTTTCACGAGTCGCAATGCAGTGGATCACTTCTTTCACATGTGCAAGGAGCTTAAGATTGAAGTGCCACCTGACATGAAGTACTTCTGTATTTCAGAACAAACGTCGAACTACCTACAGAAGTACATTGTCATACGAAAGAGAAAAATCTTTACAGGTCTGAAGACAGCGCAGGACCTGATCGAGATTCTGAAGAAGCACAAGAACGAGCGTTACTTGTTCCCGTGTTCAGACATTCGCAAGAATGACATTCCTGATTTTCTGGAGAAGAATGGTTACGACTACGCGGAGGCTGTGATGTATCACACGGTTGCGAGTGATTTGTCGCATCTCGAGAATGTGTTTTATGACATACTCGCTTTCTTCAGTCCTTCAGGTATCAACTCTTTGTTGGTGAATTTTCCAAATTTCAAGCAAAACAATACACGCATCGCAGCGTTTGGTCCTACAACGGCGCAGGCGGTCCGTGATGCGGGGCTCATCCTGGATATTGAAGCTCCTCTACCCAACGCGCCTTCGATGACGGGAGCTATCGAACTCTATATTAAGAAGGCGAACAAGTTGGGTTAAGCAACACGGAAAAAGTCTAAATAACACCTTCACACATTGTATTTTACAATGTGCACGGTTTTCTTACACTTTAATTACATCCCCTGTTGATACTGTCCTAAAAAACCATTTACTTTAAAATCTGCTTGAAAGTGGAATGCTACGTAAGACCTTATATTTTTTAATCTTACTGTGCTCGGCGAATAAGGTTTTTGGACAACAGGACCCTCAGTTCTCCCAGTACATGTTTAACAATCTCTATTTGACGCCTGCGTATGCTGGCGTGGATGGAGTGACACGTCTTACTGCGTTTCACAGGAGCCAATGGTTGGGCTATGAGTCCAGCTTTGGCGATGGTGGCGCCCCCACGACTCAGATGGTCAGTTTCAACGCGCCGATTTTCAAGTTGCGGAGCGGTTTCGGGGGGTATGTTATGCGCGACCAATTGGGTCCTCAAAATAATCTGGAAGTGCAGGCAACTTACGCGTACCACCTGGGGATCCGCGAATCCAAACTGAGTTTTGGTCTTCGTGTGGGCATGTATTCCCAGACGCTGGACTATGATAAGTACAGGGCCATTCATCCTGACGATCCCCTGCTGAAAAGCGGCAAGGAATCGCAGGTTCGGCCGGACATGGCATTCGGAATTTTGTACCGATCTGAGAAATATTATATCGGATTGGGATTTAATCACCTCCTCAGGTCGGAGTTTGATTTCGGCGTAAGTCAGCGAAATGCGCTAGAAAATCACCTGAGTGCTACTGCGGGGTATTTTTACGATGTGAGTTTCGACCTGAGCATACAATTTGCAGCGCTGGTCAAATCCGATTTGAATAAAACGTCGGTAGACGGCAGCGTTATTGCGTATCTCCGGGATACGATGTGGGGAGGTTTGTCGTTTAGAACTTCGGAGGCAGCGGTGCTGCTTCTGGGATACAGTTTCCTGAAAGACAAATCACTGAAATTAGGCTATGCACTTGATTATGTGATTAAGGACCAAAATGCAAAGGCGGCGACATCTCATGAACTGATGCTCAGCTATGAATTACCGGTCAATCCGGGTAGCGGCAAAAAAGTCATTAGAACCCCCCGATACAGGCACTGACCGATAAGACTTTTTGGTTTGATAGGGTTTTTTGGGAATTTCGTATTCTGATTTTTTGAATAAAATGGGCGAAAAAGCCCGTTGCGGATTTTTGGATGAAAATTTCTTGCAGTATGAATAAATCGGTTTTTTCAAAACTCGTTTTACTCCTCACCGGCGTAGTTGCTAGCGCCTGCGGATTGCTCGGCTTGGGCGGCGGAGGCGGTGACCAGGGTGAATTGGTGGGCGTTCCCGGGAGAGAAGGCTGGGTTATGACCGTACCATACGGCATGGTTCCCATACCGGCAGGAACATTTCACATGGGGCAGGCCGATGAAGACCCTGCTTCCACTCAAATCAACTTCAACAAGCAGGTAACGATCGGCCCGTTCTTCATGGACGACACCGAGATCACCAATAACGAGTACCGTCAGTTTACGAACTTCTTCCTCGTAGACAACGGGAGTATCGAGGGCTTTGAAACCGTAGACCCCGAAACATTCCGTCGGTTGTACTATCCCGACACGACCGCCTGGGTTCGCGACTTTGCGCACCACATGGGCGATCCGATTCAGGATTACTACTACTGGCACCCGGGATATGACGACTATCCTGTGGTTGGTGTGAACTGGGATGCCGCTGTATTCTTCAGCAAGTGGCGTACCGCGTACCTGAACGAATACCGCAAGAGTGTAGGCGAATTCCCGATGCCGGCATTCCGTTTGCCTAACGAGGCAGAATGGGAATATGCAGCGCGGGGTGGTCGCGACATGGCGAAGTACCCCTGGGGTAACCCCTACATCCGGAACGCCAAGGGCTGTATGCTGGCGAACTTCAAACCTGGCCGTGGTAACTACTACGACGATGGGTTTGCTTACACGGCTCCGGTACAATCGTACTTCCCCAACGACTACGGTCTGTATGACATGGCCGGAAACGTTGCGGAATGGTGCCTGGACGACTTTAACCCGGCCTCTGTGCCGACCGTATGGGATCTGAACCCGCAATACATTGACAAGCGGACGAACCCCGAGCGCCCTGAGTACGACCCTAGGATTCCGCCCAAGAAAGTTATCCGCGGTGGATCCTGGAAGGACGTTGCATACTACCTGGAAACAGGAACGAGAACGTATGAATTCAAAGACTCAACACGGGCTTACATAGGTTTCCGTTGCGCCATGACCCACCTCGGTAGGTCGTCCGGTACGGAATTCTAAAACCCCGGCTAACTTTTGAAATATTTTTTAGACAAGGCAAAAACTTAAACTACAACTACAATGAGTAAGAAGAAAGGCGGATTTGCAGAACTACTTTTTAAGACCATCATGCCGAAGGTTTATGGCATTGGTGCAGCCGTTGTAATTATTGGTGCGCTCTTCAAGATTCTGCACTGGCAGGGCGCTGACGAAATGCTCATGATCGGTCTTTTCACTGAAGCGACCATATTCTTCCTGAGCGCGTTCGAACCTCCCCACAAGGAGCCCGATTGGTCCAAGGTTTATCCGGAACTTGCGGAAGACTATGAAGCTCCGGCAACGCCTACCCGGCTGTCTAACAAGCCCGGCGTGTCGCTGACGCAGCAGCTCGACATGAGCCTTGAAAAGGCCAAGATCGGTCCCGAGCTCCTCGAAAGTCTGGGTAAAGGTCTGAACAATCTGGCCGACTCTGCTAAGAAGATGACCAATCTTGCTGATGCAGCAGTTGCTACCAGCGAATATGCTAACAATGTGAAGCTTGCTTCTACACAGCTTACTAACATGAACAAGTCGTACGAGACTGCTATCAAAGCGGTAGCGAGCATGTCAGAAGCTTCGAAGGATGCAGGCGAATACCATAGCCAGGTTCAAAAGGTGACCAAGAACCTCGCCGCGCTGAACTCAGTATACGAAATGGAGCTGAAGGATGCCGACAGCCACGTGAAGAACATGAACAAGTTCTACGAAAGCCTTACCGGTGCAATGCAGGGCCTCTCCAAGGTTGGAGACAATACCGCCAGGTTCACGCAGGAACTCGGTAAGCTCACGGACAACCTTACGGCTCTTAACAGGGTATATGGCAGCATGCTTACAGCCATGAAGGGTGGCGGAGCGCAGCCTACAGCATAACCAGGGCAGGTCATTTAAGAATCAGAGTAACGTTTTATAGCACCTTAGAAAATCAATGAACAGCCATGGCGGGTAAAAAAGAGACACCCAGACAGAAGATGATCGGTATGATGTACCTGGTACTTACCGCTCTTCTCGCCCTTAACGTGAGCAATGCAGTTCTGGAAAAGTTCGCGATCATCGATGCGACCCTGGGTCAAGTCATCGAGGAGACGCAGAAGAAGAACGCCGACGCACTTGCAGCCATCATCAAGGAAGCCGGCCAGAGCCAGCGTCCTGAAGTGGTGAGGGCAAAGGAGAACGCGCAAAAAGTCAGGGAACTTACCCAGAGTACGATAAAGAGCATCGAGGATCTTAAGCTGAAGATGCTCGCGACGTCCAACACGGACCAGGTTAACGAGGCATTCATCAACGACCACAGTATGAAGGTGGCTACGATGATGATCGCTCCGAAGTCGCCTGAAGGCAAGAACTTCCAGAAGTTGCTGGAAAACTACGTAGCTGAACTTGAAAAGCTTACGGGCAAGAAGTTCCCTACACTTGCAAAGGCGCCTAAGGACATGCCGCTCTTTGCAAACGACGATGATCACAAGAGCAAGGACTTCCTCACGTTCAATTTTGAGAACACGCCTCCGATTGCAGCGCGTGCTACGGTAACTCAGATTGAAACGGATATCCTGAAGTATGAAAATGACGCACTGGAAGAACTGGCGCGCCAGGCAGGTGCCAACAGGCTGAGCTTCGATAACATCGTACCGATGGTACGTCCCGAAGCATCCGTTGTCGCAGCTGGTGCGAAGTACAAAGCGTCTATGTTCATTACAGCATCGTCTTCAGCTATTACACCTGATTTCTACAAGGATGGCGAAAAACTCCCTGTAGTTGATGACCCGATGTCGGGCGTTAAGATGGGTGTAATCGAATTCCCGGTACAAGGTGGTGGATATGATAAGGACGGTCTGGCAAAGCGCAGCTTTACAGCCAAGATTGCCCTCGCCGACACTTCATATACACAGACCATAGAATATTATGTCGCTAAGCCCGTTGTTAGGGTAACGACCGGTAACGCACCGACACTCTATATGAACTGCGGTAACTCCGTATTCATTGAATGTCCTACGCTGGGCACGAACTACAATCCTTCGTTCTCAGCCAGTGGCGCTACCGTGATCAAGGGCGACGAACCGGGCCGTGTGACGATCATCCCGAACCAGCGTAAAGTCACTGTTGCTGTGAGCAGCGGTGGTGTAGCTCTCGATAACGTGGTGTTCGATGTGAAGCCGATCCCTCGCCCGCGCTTTGTGGCAAAGGATAACAGCGGCAGGGATGTCGACATGAAGAACGGTGTGAAAGGCACCAGCCTCACTGGTCTTCGTATCGTGGCTGAGCCCGATGAAAACTTCAAGCGTGAAGTTCCCAAGGATGCGGTTTACAGAATCCGCAGCATGGAAGTCATCCACGCTCGTGGTACGCAACCCGTCAAACGTATGACGGCGAGCAACGAAGTGCTTGACCTCGGATCCTGGCGTTCCGGATTCAAGCCTGGTGATCAGATTGTGGTGGAAATCAAGACCGTAACACGTAGAACGTATCAAGGTCAGGACGAGAAGGTGGACATCACTTCGGAGATTTTGAGAATACCTATTCAATAATTTGAAATATGGTTAGAAAAGCAATCTTATTCGCAGCTCTTTCGGCCTACTCGTTCTGTACGACGGCGCAGAACGCGGAGTCGGATGAATTTTACAGGGCGGAGCTTGAAGAGCAGTACAACCCCAACTCGATCAATCCGATCCCCAAATACGAACACCATTACAAGATTCGTGTATGGAGAACGATTGACCTTAGGGAAAAACAAAACAAGGGATTCTTTTCTAACAACGGAGAGATCTCCCGCCTGATCGTAGACGCCGTAAAGTCGGGTGAGATTACAGACATCTACGCATCCGACTCACTAACGACCAAGATCAGCAAGGAGGAGTTTCTCAACCGCCTCCAGGCGCAAGGCGGAATAACCTACGATCAGTGGGATCCGACCCGCGATTGGTATACCGATGAAATCTGTACCTACAACGGTAAGAACTACCGCGCGCTGCGCGACAGCCGGGGAGAAAACCCTGAAACGAGCCTTGACGATGCATGGGCCGTGACTTCCGAAGGACGCGCTATCGACTATCTGCCTCGGCAGATGTACCAGCTGCGCCTCATGGAAGACGTGATCTTCGACAAGCGTCGTTCAAGACTGTACTACGACGTTCAGGCAATACAACTCATCGTGCCTGGCGCCGAGACGGCTACACAGGTTGACGAATATCTGGGCTGGTTCAAGTACAAGGATCTTGAAAGGGTGTTCCGCAATCACCCGCAAAAGGCTGTTTGGTTCAACCGCCAGAACACGGCGCAGAACAAGAACTTCGCTGATGCTATCCTGCTCCGTTTGTTCCGTGGTACGATCTGGAAGATCGAGAACCCCGACGACTTCACCATCTACGATGTGTACGTCGGCAGCGGCAGACCCTATAAAGAAGCTGTCTGGGCTACTGAGTGGGCTGAAATGCAGCTGATGGAGAAGGAGCACAATCTTTGGGAATTCTGATTCATAAGTTTTTGCCCTAAAAAACAAGGGCCTCCGCAAGGAGGCCTTTTTTTATTGGTAATCAGAAATCAGCCAATCAATAGTCGGTGTGCCCTTGCCAAGAAAATCCGGCGCGTCGTGGGTTTTTTGGAAGGGAATATCCAATTTTCGTCGTGATTTCAAGCTTTAATTTTTCAAGAGATGGCCTCTCCCGTCAAAATATCCGCCATAGTACTTACGTACAACGAGGAAGCGAAGATTGCGAATTGCCTTGAGTCGCTGACCGGAGTCGCGGACGAGATTGTAGTGGTCGATTCATTCTCAACCGACAACACGGAAGCAATTTGCAGGCGATATAACGTGCGGTTCGTACAACATGCTTATCATGGCTATACCGCGCAGCAGAACTATGCCCTGGATCAAGTAACCTATGATCACGTGCTGGTGCTTGATGCGGATGAATGGCTGTCCGATGAATTGAAGGCTTCAATTCTTGCTGTAAAACAAAATTGGGATACTGAAGGCGGATACAAGATCAACCGGCTGAACAACTTTTACGGCAGTTGGCTGCGCCGCGGAGGCGCGTATCCCGATGCCAAGGTTCGTCTGTGGGACAGGCGCGTAGCAAGATGGGGTGGAGAAGATCCGCACGGGCTCGTAGCCATTGACAAGTCGAAGGTGAAAAAGCTGCGTGGCGACCTGCTGCACTGCTCTTACGCCCACATCGGAGAACACATCGCGCAATTAAATTACTACAGCCAACAGTCGGCCAAGGCAAAATACAAAGGCGGAAAACGCGCAAACTTTTTTATAAACCTGTTCATTAGCCCTGTATTCCGGTTTATCGTGAACTACATCTTCCGCGGAGGCTTCCTGGAAGGATTCCACGGCTTCGTCTACTGTTCACTCGCATCCTACCTTACATTGCTTAAGTACGTGCGCTTATACGACTACAACGTCAATGGCCTGCCGCCGGAGAAGGAAGTAAAGCCCATCAGTAAGAGTGCGTTTGATAAGCAGGCGGCCGAGATGGTGAGGGAGCCGAAGTAGGCCGTAAAGCAAGCCATAGGCCGTCTCAAACAGAACACAGGATCTGTAAATACAAACGTCACATTGTGGGGGAGGGATCTAATTCTCGCGTCCTGTTAATCCGGACTCATTCCACTATTCTTAATCGCTTCCGCTCTTTTCCTGCCAACGACCTCCGCCAGTTCCTCCAACGACGCCTCTCGGATCTTTCGAACCGACTTAAACCGCTTCAGCAACTTGCTCGCAGTTTCGCGTCCAATTCCCGGCAACGATTCAAGCTCTGTTTTAATGCTCGACTTGGTACGCTTCACCCTGTGAAAAGTTATGGCAAAACGGTGCGCTTCGTCGCGAACGCGTTGCAGGAGCAAGAGACCTGGTGACTTCTTGTTGATGTGTAATGGGAAGGGGTCTTCAGGATAGTAGATCTCTTCAAGTTTTTTCGCAATTCCGGCGATGGGAATGCTTCCGTATAATCCCAACTCACGCAGTGCTTCACACGCAGCGTTCAATTGCCCTTTGCCGCCGTCAATGAGAATGAGATCTGGCAATTGAGCATTCTCGTCCAATAGTCGCCTGTAACGTCGACCGACAATCTCCCGCATGGACGCAAAATCGTCGGGACCTTCCACTGTCTTAATGTTGAAATGTCGATAGCCTTTCTTGTCTGGTTTTCCGTTCACGAACCGCACCATCGACGCCACTGGCGTGGTTCCCTGTATGTTGGAATTGTCAAAGCATTCGATAACCATGGGGAGCGTGGGCAGCCGCATGTCGCGCTGCAAAACGGCGAGTACCTGTTCATGTTTCGGGCGCTTTTCCTCCGCGGCGGTTTCGGTTTCCCTGCGCAGCTCCATCGCATTTTTCAGCGAGAGATCGACAAGCTTTTTCTTATCTCCCTTCTGTGGCACCGCGGTTCGTACACCTTCTATGGGGACGGATACCGGCACATTGGTCAGGATGATCTTGTTGTCGCTTCTCGCCTCATCGCGCATGCGCGGAATAACAATAGCGAGTACTTCGCTGTCGGATTCATCGAGCTTTTTCTTTACGCGTATTGACTTCGAATAAATAACCGCACCTTCCTTCAGGCGGAAATAATTTACGAAGGCATTATCGTCGTTGCTGGTGATCGCGAACACGTCAATGTCGGTAAGTGACATGTTGACGACCAGCGAGCGCGCCTGGAACTTCTCAAGGAGATTCAATTTGTTCAGATACCGTTGTGCGGTTTCGTATTCCATGCGCTCCGCCGCTTCCTGCATCTGCTTCCGAAAGTATTGCGATACAATGCTTAGATTTCCCTTCAGGATATTGCGCGCCTGCTCGATTTCCTCGCGATACGATTCCTCTGATTGCCGACCTTCACACGGCCCAAGACAATTGCCGATATGAAATTCGAGACACACCCTGAACTTTTGCTGAGCAATGTTTGTCTCGCTGAGCAGGTAGTTGCACGTTCTGATCGTGTATAGTTTGCGAATCAGGTCCAGCACGTTTTTCATCGCCACCACGCTGGAATAGGGACCAAAATATTCACCTTGCGCGGGATCGTAGCGCCGTGTGGAGATGATGCGCGGGAAACGTTCTTTTAGAATACAGATATACGGAAAGGTTTTATCGTCTTTGAGCAGAATGTTGTACCGCGGCTGATTCTCCTTGATGAGGTTGTTTTCCAGAAGAAGTGCGTCGAATTCGGATTCCGAAATCACGTATTCGATATTCCGGATCTCCGACACGAGGCGCTGTGTCTTTACGTTTCCTGTTTTCGTGAAATAGCTGGAGACGCGCTTCCGGATGTTTTTCGCCTTGCCAACGTAGATGAGCGTTCCATCTGCGTTGAGGAATTTATAAACACCCGGCGACGTGGGTAGTCGTTTCACTATTTCAGGAAGCGCTGATTCCATGATGAATTCGTGCTCCAAAGTTAAGACGGAATGTGTGGAACCACATACGGCACATAGATACACATAGGGCGCAATAGGCCACCCGGTCGGGTGAGCCGATTACTGACACCGATTACCGGTTACTCTAGAATGCATTGGGATCCCACTGATCCTGGTCCTCTACAGGAATCGAATCAGGGTCGTCGGTTGCGTATTTGCCGCAATCCAGATTCATGTCTAGACCAGACAGCGGGCGCTTGAAGGGACCTTTCTTGTAGGGAAGGCTTTCGTCGGCATACACCTTCAGCATAAAGGCTTCAAAGATGGGTCGGGCTGTGCGGCCGCCCTGTCCCATGGTCCACGATTCGTAGTGAATGCTCCTTTCGTCACCGCCGACCCAAACGCCGGTTACGAGATCTTTCGTTACCCCAACATACCATCCATCAGAGGCCTGGTTGGTGGTTCCGGTCTTACCGCCGATCTCATTATCGACTTTGAGTTCGTAAGCGAGGCCGAGCGATGTACCGCCTTCTTCTTCCACACCACCCTGAAGCATGTGAACCATCTTGTACGCGGTCCGTTCGCTGATCGCCTCTACGGTCTTCGGTACAAAGTTGGCCAGCACGTTGCCGTTTTTGTCTTCAATACGTGTGATGAAGAAAGGTTCGGTATGAATACCGCTGTTTACAAAGGTTCCGTAAGCGCCGACGAGTTCAAAAAGCGACACGTCGTTAACGCCAAGACACAATGAAGGTACTGCGTCCAGGTGACTCTTGATGCCGACGCGTTGCGCGAACTTAACTACATTCTCAGGTCCGAGTCGTTGGAGCAGCTGCGCGGTAATGCTGTTCACGGATCGCGCCATTGCCTGACGCAGATTCATCTTTTCTCCGGTACCCCGCGTACCATCTGCATTCGGCGGATTGTATGTACCACCTTCAGGAAGGGTGAAGCTTGGTGAAATGTCGTAAAACTCCATGCAGGGACTGTATCCCGCTTCCATCGCGAGACCATACACAAAGGGCTTAAACGTGGATCCCGGTTGGCGCTTGCCCTGGCGGACGTGATCGTATTTGAAGTATTTGTGGTTAATGCCTCCCACCCAGGCTTTGATCTCACCAGTATGTGCGTCCATGACCATGAGACCGGCATGAAGGAAACGCTTGTAATAATTCAGCGAATCCATGAAACTGAACAACGTGTCACGTTCGCCATCCCAGGTAAACACACGCATCGGGCGCTTCAGATTGAGGTAATAGTTTAGGGAATCGGAATCCTTGCCGTATTTCGCAGCGAGTGTCCGGTAGGCGTCGGTTAATTTTATCCGGGATTCCAGGAAACCTTTGATCTCCTGGCGGTTTTCGTCGATCCATGGATTGCGACCTTTCCAGTGGCGGTCGAAAATCTGTTGCTGAATCTTCATCTGTTCGCGCACGGCTTCTTCAGCATAGCGCTGCATTCGACTGTCGATGGTAGTGTAAATCCTAAGCCCGGAGTTTTCGAGGTCAAGGTTGTTCTCCGCGCACCACTTCATCAGGTCTGCTTTGATCATGCTGCGGAAGTAGGGTGCCAGACCTTCGTTGTGATTTTCGACCTTATAGTCAAGTTCTATCGGAAGGCGAATTATTGAATCGTATTCTTCGAAGGTTTTGATGTATCCATGACGGTACAACTTCGTGATGACCTCATTTCTCTTCCTGAGCGAGTTCTCAGGATTGAGCACCGGATTGAATCGCGTGATGGCCTGAAGCAATCCAACGAGAACGGCCGACTCCTGGATGTTCAGGCTGTCAGGCGTCTTGTTAAAGTATGTTTGCGCGGCGACCTTGATACCATACGCGTTGCTGCTGAAGGGAGAGGTGTTGAGATACATGGCAATGATCTCTTCCTTCGTGAAGTTCTTTTCGAGATAGACGGCGATGATCCATTCTTTTGTCTTCTCGATAACGCGCTTCACCGTTCCCCCCATTTTTGAGAGGGACCCATCCAAACCGAGTTCGTTGTTTTGCGTGTACAGGTTTTTGGCGAGCTGCTGCGTGATGGTACTACCACCACCCTGATTGTTGAATGTCAGAATGCCGTAGAGTACCCTGAGGTACGCAGGAAAATCCAGGCCGGAATGTTGGTAGAAGCGGTGATCTTCGGAATACAGCAACGTCGCAACCAGGTCCTTCGACAACTGATCGTACGACACCTGCGTGCGGTTGTATGTAAAGTATTTCCCCAGCGAAACGCCATCGGCTGTAATAAGTTCGGATGACAGGTCGTTTTCCGGATTTTCGATCTGGGTGAGTTTGGGCATCCCGCCGAAAAGTCCAAAAAGGTTAATGCTCACGGAGAATACAAACAGGGGAAGGCCAAGGATAACACAGAAAAAACCGATCCATATTACCTTCACCACGTACCGCAGCCAGGGGTGCCTTGCGTTCAGCACCTTACGGATTTTGCGGTCTATAGTTCCTTTCGAAGAATTTGACGTACTCATCCCATCCTTTGGTTCGGTATAAGATATTGAAATTCATGGTGCTGATTAGCACTTTCTCGTGCCTGCGGTTCTGACCGTCGCCCAATGCCGCGGCTTGGTCGACAAACGTTTTAAAGTATTGCCGTGCGGCCGCTTCATCCGGAAAATGGCTCACAACCGCCATGGCACGGCTCTCATCAAGCGCCATCTCAGTTGTAGTAAGCTGCGACTCTTGAAAATGGTTCCGATTAAACGCTTCCAGCACTTCAACGACACCTGATTCGCCGGTTGGGTACAGCAGAACAAAGTAGTGTGGCGCAGATGCAGTATACGTGTAGCGGGGTTCGCGTGGTTCGGCATCCGACGAACTGTGCTTCCTGGACGTCTCCAGCAGTTTCTGGGCGTACGGAAGAAGCTCGCTATCCGGGTTTATCCTGATAAACTCGGACAACGCCTCCTGATACGCTTCCACACCATCAAGTCCGCCAGTGATCAGCGCATGGAGAAGCTGTAACTGTGGTGTAAACGCTGTCTCGCCGAGAGCAATGCCATTTTCCGCAACGCGGCGCGCATCGATGTAGTTGCTCGCCTGGTAATGTGCATAGGCTTCGCTGTAAAGAGCCTTTTGCTGTTCCGCGGTCTGGCTTGACTCAAGTAGGTAATCAGGATTCGCGAGGATGCGCGCAAACGTAGAATAAGGATGCTCCGCTATGAGTCGCTCAGAGAGTTGCCGTGCACGATCCGGATCGGTTTCTTTGGCGATCAGGTATAGTTTGTACAATGCTTCTGCTGCGTACTCAGAGTCGGGGAAGCGGTCCAGAAGTTTGAGATATGTTTTTTCCGCGTTGTCTTTTTCAAGCAGGTCAAAGTAATAGATGTCACCGACGCGGAAGTAGGCATCCTCAATCTTCTTCAATGCTGCTGCGCGTTGTTCCTCCGTGCGCGGAATTTGCTGATCAAGACGCATAAATTCGGCTTCGGCAGGATCCGCCGGCTCTGCGGCCTGTGCTTGTTGTGTTGAGGTCGAGTCGGTAATAACTGCCGCAACATCCGCCACGATGCCCGGCGCATCCATGAGTCGCATGGACCTTCTCCAGTTATCTTCAAGTCGGATATTGCCCCATATCCTTCTGAATTCCGATTCACCTAATGCCATTGCTGAAGGATTACCAAAGTACCAGTCGGCGGTACCCGATCCTACCTCGCCGCTACCGAAGATGTTACCTGTGTTCGCTTCAAGTTCGATGCGGTTGGCACGGCGTTTCTTCTTCTTTCCTGTTGCTGCCTGTTCAGCCAGTTTGCGGGCGGCGACTACGGAATCAACGCGGGCGCGCAGCGCAGCAGAGTCGAGGTTCGCCATGGCAAGGAGACTGTCCTGCCATTCGATTGTTTTCAGGTTGGTAACAAACTCGTTGAGAACTTCCTGGCGTTGTTTGATGGCCGCGTAGTTTTCAAAATCCGGCGGCAGTGCGCCAATAGCGCTATCGTAGTATGCCTGCGACATGGCATAGTCGCGCAGGGTATCGTAGTAAATCTGACCCAGCCCCAGATATGCTACACCGTCAACGCGTTTGTCGGTGCCTTCGCGGATGGCCAGGTTGTAATTGGCGATTGCCTGAGGGATATTTTTTTGTTTCAGTTCAAAGGTGCCAAGTTCGTAGTAAATGCGATCGCGGAAGTCGCGGTTCTTGTTGTCCTTTAGCAGTCGGCGGAAAGATTTTCTCGCGGCTGTGATGTCGCGGCTTCTCGAGATTTCAGCCACCTGCGCCATGTACAGTCGCGCATAGAAATCTGTTTCATACTCGGGGTTGGTGGCCAGGCAGCGCCGGTAGAAATTGAAGGCTTCTGACTCGAAGCCCAGTTCCTGGTATACCTGTCCGAGGATGAAAAATATTCGTCCGCTGCGATCGCTTTTCTTCAGCAGGGGTGTGGCCTGGGTAAGGCTTCGAACCATGTTGTCGTAGTCCTCGCGCACCTGGTAGTAGTAAGCCATCTCAAGGAGGAGGTCTTTGCGATTACGCTTGCTGAGGTCCTGCTTCAGGAGGTAGTCGATCGCAGCCTGTGCGTTGTTGTATTCGCGATGCTCGGTGAACGTGCGGATGAGATTGATGATAGCGCGGTGCCGGGCGTCACGGTCTTCACTTTTCGTGTTTACGTACTTGAATGTTTCAATTGCATTTCCCCAATCGAGGCTGTACATCCGCGCTTTACCGACGAGAATGTATGCGTCGTCGACCCATTTGCTGTTTGGATGGCGCTGAATAGATATGGAGGCCATTTTTATCGCTTCTTCAACGTTCGCCTCGTAGGTCTTGGCCAGGGCCGAGTCGAAGGTGGGGAAAAGCCTGAGAATGCGGCTGTAGTCATCTACATGGGCGGCGCGGATGGCGTCTTCGATCTTCTTGATCTCGACGTCGGCGTAGAAATAGCCGTTGTAGTGCGCTGTGAGGTTGTGATAGGTCTTACTGGTCCAGGTGTTGCGCTCGGAGGAGCAGCCCGGCAGCAGGACAAAAATGAGCACTGGAATAAAAAATATGACCTTTTTCAAGTCGCTTCCGGTTTTAAGGTATGCTCAGCCCGGCGTCCGGGATTGGGCAAAGTTAGACATCGTTTAACAAACGCAAAAAACCTACATAACATATCAATACTGGGCTGGAATACCTAATTTTACACTTTTAAACTTTCCTCTGGCAGCATGGACCGCGGGTCCCGAAGCGCGAACAAAAGAAAAGTCCCTTGAGAGTCCGAAAGACACTTTCCAACTGGCTGACAACCCGATATCAGCTCATCATCCGGAACGAGGAAAACTTCGCGGAAAAGACGAGCCTGGGATTCACATATTCCAAGATCATCCTTTTCTCCGTTATCCTGTTTGTCGCTATCCTGCTGATCAGCTTGTTTTTGGTCAAATCCATTCTGGCGAAGTGGTTTGATCCGCGTCACGCGCAGCTTGAGGCCAACAGGCAACTTCGTGAGCTAGCGATCAAGGTGGATTCACTGGCGCTTGAGGTAGACCGCAAGGACAGATTTATCGCGAATTTTCAGCGTGTGCTTAGTGGCGACACGACTGACATGATCGACCCGGCGCAGATTCTGACGGCGGATGACAAGCCGCTGGTGCGCGAAAGCGATCTTCGTCCGGATCCGCGCGATTCCGCGTTCCGCAAGGAGTTCGAACAATCAGGCCTTTCGCTTGTGAATTATTCCGAAAGTCCCGCGCGCGAACTCATGGGAACATTTTTCTTCCCTCCTATCACAGGATTCATTTCTGATCGTTATAACGTCAAGAACGGGCACTATGGTGTGGACATAGTTGCACGTACCAATGAGCCGATCAAAGCCATTGCAGATGGCACGGTGATCCTTGCATCATGGACGCAAGACTCGGGATATGTGATCGCCATTCAGCATCGGGGGAACCTCATTTCGGTGTACAAGCACAATGCGGAACTCTTGAAAAAAGTTGGTACATTTGTTAACGCAGGTGAAATCGTCGCGATAGTTGGCAATAGTGGTGAGATGACCGATGGACCCCACCTCCACTTCGAGTTGTGGTACAACGGAAATTCATTAAACCCCGAAGAATTTGTCACTTTTTAACCATTAACTATCATGTTCACGACAAAAGAACAGAAACGCGTGGCCGATGAAATCAGCAACTCGAGCAACAACATCGGCAAAGGCACTTTTTTGGAAGGCACGATTGAAACCTTTGGCAACATCAGGATTGAAGGGCGTGTCAAGGGCGATGTGAAATCCAAATCGAAGATCGCCCTGGGCGAATCTGCACAGATCGAAGGGAACATTATCGCACAAAATGCCGACATCGAAGGCGAAGTGAAGGGCCGCGTTGAAGTTGCCGAGCTGCTTGTGCTCAAGGCAACGGCAGTCGTACACGGCGACATCCAGACAGGAAAAATGGTTGTTGAGACCGGCGCGGTCTTTAACGGCTCCTGCAAGATGGGCGCCCCCGTAAAGGAAATCAAGATCGGCGAAACCGGGCTGACCGCCCAGGCGAACGCTGTACGCCCATCAGAAGCCAAAGCCAACTGACACCCGCAGCCTGCGGATCATGAACGACAATGACAACAGTGTCCGCAGGCGTCGTCAGAATCCTGTCCTCCGCTACGGGGGGTTGGGCATGCAAATGCTCCTGACTATTGGTGTGGCCGGATGGTTGGGCCACAAACTGGACGAATACCTGTCGCTCGAATTCCCCGCCTTTTTACTTTTGTTCGTGATGGTTGCGCTGGGAGGCACGGTGTATAAGCTGTACCGAGCGGTTAATCAGGGAAAGTAATGATCCGGTTTCTTGCCGTCCTTATCTTACTCTCGCTTATGCTTGCCGGGGCCGTGCTGGGTGCCCGGCACCTGGGCTGGTTGACGGAGGCCCCTTCCTATTTTTTCGAAATCCTCGTCTTCGTATCCCTTACGACCCTTGTGCTATACAGCTACCTGCACAAAATGCCGTCAGGAAAGCAGTTCGTGCAGTTCTACCTGCTTACCATGGTTTTGAGGCTACTCGGCTACGGCGCCTTTGCTTTTGTGATCATCTTCCTTGACCGTCCTGGTGCCGAAGCCAACGCGCTCTTCTTCATCATCACCTACACGGCTTTCATGGCACTCGAAACCATTTTCCTGTACCGGAAGAGCCGGAACGCGTAGGGCCGAAAATTTTTCAAAAGATTTTTTTCTGGGTGTTTAATTGATACCTTTGCGGTCGGATTTTAAAAACCTGCAAAATAGCCCAAATGAGCGCCTTTTCGCACTATTTGAAGCCACTTTTCACGGTGGCTTTGGCGTTCCTTTTGGTGTCTGTTCCAGCCTTTGCACAGGAGCATGAGGCCTCCTCTCACGGGGAGGAACTCAACGTCGGAGACGTGATCATGAACCACGTCAAGGACGACCACGTCTGGCACTTCTGGGATGGTCACTACGGTACTCTGTACCTTCCTGTCATCGTGTATTCTTCGGAACGCGGTCTTGAGATATTCTCGTCGCGCAATCTTTTTGACGATCACCACAACTATGTTCCCTACAAGGGCTACCGGAAGGAAGGGAGCCGCATTGTTCACGAGTCGGGAGCTTCCGTAGTTGATCTTTCTATCACCAAGAACGTGGCGATGCTGTTCCTCAACGCCGCGTTGATGCTGTTTGTGTTCCTCACCGTGGCCGGACGGTATAAGAAGAATCCGGCGAAAGCGCCATCGGGATTGCAGTCTTTCATGGAGCCGGTGATCCTGTTTGTCCGCGATGAAATTGTGAAACCCAGCATTGGTCCGAAGTATGAGAAGTACTTGCCGTACATGCTGACGCTGTTCTTCTTTATCCTCTTCGGAAACCTACTCGGTCTGCTGCCGGGCGCGGCTAACCTCACGGGAAATATCGCGGTGACGCTCACACTGGCATTCTTCACATTTCTGATCACCAACTTTAGCGGAAATCGGAACTACTGGAGTCACATATTCTGGACACCGGGCGTTCCCTTGCCGCTCCGGATCATTATTCTGCCGGTTGAGTTGATCGGAGTGTTCACCAAGCCCTTCGCCCTGCTGATACGTTTGTTTGCCGCGATTACAGCCGGTCACATTGTGATCCTGAGCCTGCTGTGTCTGGCGTTTGTGTTCAGGGCTTACTGGGTGGGTGGTGTCGCCTCAGCGTTCGTGGTGTTGATCAGCCTCATCGAGATACTGGTGGCGGGAATCCAGGCATATGTGTTCACGCTGTTCTCGTCGCTGTACATTGGTATGGCGATAGAAGAGCATGACCATCATTGATTACGAAAACGCAAGACCGGGCTGCGGTCCGGTGTTAACGATAAGTCGCGGGAATTGCCCGGACGTTGTTTCACTCTAAATACACATATATGTTGTTCGCTCTCTTAGTAGACATCAGCTATGCGATCATGGGTGCCGGCATCGGTGCTGGTCTGGCTGCAATTGGCGCCGAAATCAGATCCGGTGAA
>QGUY01000298.1 GCA_003242315.1 Bacteroidota bacterium | reverse complement strand
TAGGGGTTGAGCAGACGGGCCTGTTTGATGAACGTTATTTCCTCTACGGAGAGGACCTGGACTTGTGCCGGAGAATCCATCGGCATGCGCGGACAGTGTACTACCCTCACGCTGTCATCTATCACGACCAGCGAAAGACAAAAGGCGTGATCTTTCACAAGATTCGGAACCTGAGCAAGTATTTCAGTAAATGGGGTTGGCTGCACGATGAGGAAAGACGCCAGATCAACAGGAGGATATTGAATGCGGCGGTCAGGGAGTATGAGCTGGAAAGCGAAAATTTTTCGGATTGAGGTGTACCCGGATAGCGTTCTCCTTGTATAGGTATAGACAGCTATTGACCGGAACAAAATGTACAGCACCCAGGAAACGCAATCACGCGGTGATATCACGTTGGAGCAGTCCATTCTCCAAACGCTGCTCTACTTTGACCTTTTTCAATATCCATTACGGTCAGAAGAAATTTTCAAATTCCTCCGTACAAACAGCGTCACGCGACGCGATGTCGACCGCGCGTTGGAAGGACTTGCGCAGTTGGGACGCGTGTATCGTTATGGCGACCTTTATGGACTGCATCCCGATGAAGGTCCCGCACAGCGGCGGCTGCGGGGTAACAACGAGGCCATGCGCATGTCTAATCTGGCCCATCGACGCGGACGCTTTCTCGGCAGCCTTCCCTTCGTCCGCGCCGTCCTGGCTTCTGGAAGTTTTTCCAAAGGATACATGGACGAAAACAGCGACCTCGATTTTTTTGTAGTCACCGCTCGGGGAAGACTCTGGATAGCGCGCATGCTGATTGCGCTGTACAAGCGCATCTTCCTGCTCAATCGTCACAAATATTGCTGCTGCAATTACTTTATCACCGAGGATCGCCTGGAGATCGAAGAAAAGAATCTCTTCACGGCCACGGAGTTGGCGACGCTTGTTCCCATCTGCGGACGCTCTCTCTATTATCGTCTGATGCACGCCAATGCATGGGTATCTGAATATTTTCCCAACTTTCGCGCGAGCGCTCCAAAGAACCTCCCGGAAGCACGAAAGAGTCTGATCAAACGTGCTGTTGAAGTAGCGCTTGCCGGATGGACGGGCGATAGGCTAAATGCCTTGTTCCGGAAACTCACACAGAGGCGATGGAAGCGACTTTACGCTGGGCAATATCCGACCAATGATTTTGATGTAGCGTTTAAGTCGACCGACTCTGTTTCCAAGAATCACCCAAACCATTTTCAGCGACGTATCCTTGAGCGGTATGATGCGACGCTGCGCACGCTTTCAGCACCGACGTTGAACGAATCGTGACGGGCATGACGCGGGTTCTTTTTACACATTCTTACTTCTATCGCTTCGACCCCAAGCAGTGGCGGATGAAACAACCGTATCCGCCGCTGGCGACCATACTCGCTGCAGCCGTAATTCGCGAGCGTGGCTTTGAGGTTCGTTTGTTTGACACGAACCTGCGCAAAAGCACAAAGGAACTTCGCGAAGCGTTAGCAACCTTCGGCCCGCGATACCTGGTGGTGTACGATGATGCCTTCAACTACTTGTCGAAGATGTGCCTTACGAACATGCGCGATGCCGCGCATGCCATGATCGCTGACGCCAAAAGTGTGGGATGCTGTGTCATTGTCTCCGGATCAGATGCCAGCGACCATCCAGAAAAATACCTAACTGCGGGAGCAGACTATGTGATTCACGGCGAAGGCGAAGTCACACTCACTGAATTGTTGCTCGCCATTGAAGGGAATCTTCCAACGGATGGGATTCCGGGTATTGCCTTTTTGAAGAATGGCGAACTCCGGCGTAATCCATCACGGCCTGTGATGCGTGATCTGGACGCGCTGCCGTTGCCCGCCTGGGACCTTGTCGACCTGGAAGCTTACCGTGCGGTGTGGCTTCGTCATCATGGGTATTTTTCCCTCAATATTGCCACAACCCGTGGATGCCCGTTTAAATGCAACTGGTGTGCCAAGCCCATATACGGAAACCGTTACACTTCCCGGTCACCCGCGCATGTGATTCGTGAAATCCAGTGGCTGAAGGAGAACGCACGGCCCGATCACTTTTGGATGTGCGACGACATCTTTGGGCTCAAGCCCGGGTGGGTTGCCGAGTTTGCGCGTCTGGTCAGGGAGGCCGATCTAAAGTTTCGGTATAAGATCCAGTCACGAGCAGACCTCCTGCTTGAGCCTGAAACCATTGAGGCGCTGGTGCGTTCCGGGATCGAAACCGTTTGGATGGGCGCGGAATCTGGTTCGCAACGGGTTCTGGATGCCATGGACAAAGGCATCACAATCGCACAGATACACGAGGCCACACACCTGCTCCGCACTTACGGCGTGCGGGTAGCGTTTTTCCTCCAGTTTGGTTATCTCGGTGAAACACAAAGCGATATAGATGCCACCATAAAGATGGTTCTTGAACTCATGCCCGATGAAGTAGGTATTTCAGTGTCTTATCCCCTTCCGGGAACAGTCTTTTACGAGAAGGTCAAGCATCATATGCGGGAAAAACGCAACTGGACCGATTCGGACGACCTGGCCATGATGTTCCGGGGAACCTTCCAGGGTGATTATTACCGCAAACTGCACCAGTATGTGCATAGTGTATACCGGTCCCGCCGTGGCTTCCGTGCTTTGAAGAAATTAATCACTCAACCTTTGCGTTTTACAGAAAAAGACTTTCGTTCGGGATTGGGGGCTTTTTATTTCGCTGCCCGCTCGTACGCACTTAACAAAAAGCTTAGTAATTTAAAGCTACCGACCTGAGCAATCGGCACGAAAAATGTAACAACCACTAGTAGAGGATTTTATGGCAGTCCCGTTCGACCATATCGCTCCTACCCACAGTACCTTATTCAAACATGCCGTGATCAGCCAGCTGCAACGCAAGCGCGTTTGGAGATACCTGGAACAGATTACACCGGAACTCCATGGTCTCGAAATTCTTGAATTGACATGCGGTACAGGTGAGGATGCGGCGCTTTTTGGTGAACGGGGTGTAAGCCTCATCGCGACAGACCTCTCGGAAGAAATGCTGAAGGTCACGCAACAAAAAGTGAAGCAGTATTCCCTTCAGAACAAGATCAGTTCGTGTTACATCGATGTCGAAACGTTTGACGAAACCGTCTTCAACAAGAAGTTCGATCTCATCTTTTCGAATTTCAACGGCATCAATTGTATCAGCCCCGGCGCATTGCAAAAGTTGTTGCAAAAACTTCCGTCCATTATGGCACCGGGTGGCCGCCTTGTCGCTGTAGTTATGCCGAAGCGATGCCTGTGGGAAACATTACACTTTGCGCTTAAGCTAAACTTTTCGAAAGCATTCCGTCGCTGGACGGATAAGCCAGTGCTCGCAGAAGCCGAAGAAGGAATCAGGACATGGTTCTATCAACCCAGCCGCATCATGCGATGGGCCAGCCAATCGTTTAGAAAAGTCAGAACCATGCCCGTGGGGATTACCATTCCGCCAGGCTTCCTGGAGAAATTCTTCAGCAAGCGGAAGCGCACGCTCTTCAAGTTGTATTCGCTCGAAAAGAAACTGAGCCGCTTCGCTTTTCTGGCAGGCTTCTCTGACCACTACATTATTGACCTGCAATTGAAATAATGCCGGCTGGCCACCCGATTATGATGGGCTCAGAATCTGCAGAGGCCGTCGAACGCGCATTTAGCAAACAATCTGTTGTATACGATCGCGATGATGCGCGTAACATCATCCTTCGCGATTTGCGCAGGCAGGTCTACGAACACGTAGAGCGGTTTATAAGCCCCGGCAGCAAAATTCTTGAACTGAATGCAGGAACGGGTATCGACGCAATGTACTTCGCGCGCGCTGGTCATACCGTCGTGGCCACCGACGTTTCAAATGGAATGATCGCACAGATCGAACGAAAGATCGCTCTTGCCAATCTGGAGCAGCGCATCACGTGCCGTCGCGTTTCCTATGAACACCTGGATCAAATCACAGGAACAAAATTCAGTTACGTTTTCTCCAACTTCGGAGGACTGAACTGCACGCCTGACCTTTCACGGGTAACGCGCCACCTTCCCGCGCTGCTTGAACCGGGAGGTTTGCTCACCTGGGTCATTATGCCACCAATTTGCCCGTGGGAGATACTCGGCATTCTCAAGGGAAACGGGACAAAAGCCTTTCGAAGACTGAAGAAAAACGGAACACCATCCCACCTGGAGGGAGAATACTTTATCACTCACTATCATACGCTGCGGGCAATGCGATTGGCACTGGGTCCATCGTTCAGGTTATTAGCTCATGAAGGCCTCGCCGCAGTCTCTCCGCCGCCGCATCATTCAGAGTTCGCCGCGCGGCATACACGTTTGTATTCCATACTTCGCAAGGCTGACAAACTCGTTAGAAACCATTTCCCGTTTAATCGCTGGGCCGATCACATCATCGTCACATTCCGCTATGACCCCTAACGATAAGACTTCAGGTCTTTCAGGGTTCCGAACGTTTTTCAGCAACCATGCATCGTTCCGGCTATGGGAAGGGCTGTTTTATCAATCCGGCATGGGCCACCAGGATTTTGAACGGGAGTACACTGCCCTCC
>QGUY01000297.1 GCA_003242315.1 Bacteroidota bacterium | reverse complement strand
AAAAGACAACCCACGATGCACCTTGCGGTTCTGCCGCACCAGACTGGGCTGAATAGGATCAATTTGCAGGATGATGCATCCGCTGTACCACGTTACCCAGCACCAGAACGGCAGTGAAAGGTAAACGGCGAGAACATAGTCGGGCTCAAAATCCTGGGCAAATGCATAGACGAAGTCATCCGACTGTGAAGGCACGGTGAACAGGAAGAGGCCCAGCAGAAGGATGGCAATGAGATAGCCGATGTTAATGATGAGCCACCATACAGACTTCAGGGTTTCCTTCACAACCGAGAGGGTTATGGTTGTAAAAAAGTGTCCCGACTACTTGACCCAGGGCACGCGAGGAGACTCGTAAAAGTCAATTCCCTTCGCCTGCATACGCTTCGCGTGGTTTCCGAGTCGTACTTTATACTCGTCCCATCCTCGGCGCTCCGACGGCGTCCACGCCAGTTCAGCCACGCCGGGCAATCGCGGGAACGCCATGTATTCAATCTCATCTATTGTCGTGAGCGTCTCCGTCCACAGCGGCGCCTCCACGCCCAGAATATTTTCACGCGACAGGCCGGGCACGAGCGTTAGCGGATCCCAGTCGTACGCATGATCCACTTCAACATATCCTGCCCAATGCAGGCCCAGTTTGGTCGTGGAGTCGTATTGCATATCGATATAGATCCTGGAGGCAGGCGACATGATCACCTTTGCATTCTTCTTCACTGCCTCCACTGCGAGTTCGTTCGAATGCCAATGCTGGGCAATTGCGTTTGCATCGAGGTCCGCCTGTGCAATGTCTTCCCAACCAACCATCCGTTTGTTGTACTTTTTTACGATCTCGGCAAAGCGATTTATGAACTGGACGTAATCTTCTTTTTTGGTGACGTGCGCTTCGTCCCCACCAATGTGCAGATAGGGACCGGGTGTTAGCGATGAAAGCTCGCGCAATACATCGTCGACAAACTTGAAGGTAACATCCTTGTTTAACTGCAAGGTGCTGAAGCCCACTTCAATTCCTGTATAAAGTTCAGTGGGTTTGCCATTTGCGTTTAACTCGCCATATGACGCTAGCGCCGCGTTCGTGTGCCCTGGCATATCGATCTCGGGGACAATCGTCACGAACCGGTCTGCAGCGTATTGTACAATTTCAGTGTATTGTTCCTGCGTGTAATACCCGCCTTTGCCACCACCCACCGATGAGGATCCACCGTGGGTCGCCAGTCTCGGCCAAGACTTGATTTCGATTCTCCATCCCTGATCGTCACTCAGATGAAGATGGAGTCTGTTCATCTTGTACGAAGTGATCAGGTCGATGTATCGCTTTACATCATCCACACCAAAAAAGTGTCGCGCAACGTCAAGCATGGCACCGCGCCATTCAAATTGTGGGTAATCGCGGATGGTTCCGGTGGCGACTTCCCACGACACCTGTTGTAGTTCACTGCGCTCAATTGCTTCGGGCAACAGTTGACGTAGCGTCTGGATGCCGTAAAACAGTCCCGCGCTTTCGTTTGCTGCGATCTTTATTTGATCTTCTGTAATCGCCATCTCGTATCCCTCAGCCCCCAGACCCGTGTCGTTCGCGCCAGCCAGGTAAATCAAGTTTTTGCCATTGGTGTTAGAGGCGCTTTCAATAGGCAGGTCAAAGCCCGTAGCCGGCCGAAGAAGTGCTCCAAGGTATTGGGCAACTTCGGCTGATCCTTCTATTGCCGGATCAGCCACGATGCGGGTTTCGCTCGTGAGAAAAAATGTTTTCCCGGTGGTGGTAGCACTCACCGGACGCGGTATTACCCCTTCGAACCGCAACGCCGCATCCTGTGATGCCGGCTGCGATTGCTTGCAGGAAAAGAAGGTTGTGGAAAACGCAACAATCAGTGTGCCCATCACACACTGAGACTTCATCAAAAATTTCATCTCTGGAAAATTTTACAGATGTCGAAGATAGGAAATTATGTTGACCATTCTTTTCGTATTTTTAGCAAAACTGCTCCCCCATGCAAAACGCCATCAACTGGTTTGAGATACCAGTGAACAATCTCGAACGAGCACAAAAATTCTATGAAACAATCATGGACATTTCCATGATCCCGGTCGAAGTTGACACCTTCCGGATGCTGATGTTTCCCGTTGACGACTCAAAGAGCGTTGGCGGAGCATTGATCGAAAGTCCAGGAAATTACAATCCTTCCCTGACAGATGGTCCCCTGATCTACCTTAACGGCAACCCCGATTTACAAAATGTCCTCGACCGCGTCGAAGGCGCCGGTGGCAAGATCATGGTCCCCAAAACACAAATCACTCCCGAGTACGGTTACATGGCAGTTATTCAGGACACGGAAGGGAATAGGATTGCGTTGCATAGCAACGGGTAGGTGACGGGGCCATATCACACTGCCTACTGCCTACTGAATTAAGGGTGAAAGCACAACTTTCCTGAATTCCACCTCGGCGCCTTCGGCCTGTAGTGCAATTCGTCCTTTCGATGCCGTACAGTCGTAACCATAGTTGACGAGGTCGCCGTTAACCCAGACTTTGATCGTATTGCCTCTGCATTCGATCACCATGGTGTTCCACTCGCCTACGGGATTTTCGCTTCCGTCGGTAAGGTTAAGGATGCGTCTTCCTTTACCCTCCGTGATGCCCCATTCTTCTTTCGGGCCGCGACGCTTTTCCATATCCGGAACGGTAATGTCTTCGACAATACACCAGAAGTCGCCCGCATTTTCATGCATCATCTGCACTTCAATCGACTTTGGGAACATTTTGTACAACGCACGCGGCGTTGACGCAAAAACCAACACGCCACAGTTACCCGGTTCACCCGCGAAGCGATACTCCACTTCAAGTCTGAAATTTTCGTACTCTGCATCTGTGATGAGGTGGCCTCCGGGCTTACCAAGACTTACCAGCAGTCCGTCTCTTACAATGAAAGGATTCCGGACGTTCTTGTTGTTATCCATCTCCGGAACATCCCAATGCCAGCCGGTGAGGTCTTTTCCGTTAAACAGATTCACTTGCTGTCCGCGACAGCCCAGCGCAGATATCATGATAATAAGAAGAGCGGAAGTCAGCTTCATAGCTATACGGTAATGGTATCTATAAACTTACGAAAAACGAGCATCATCCAACGCCGCGTGCGCAATAAAACGGAATACGCCTGTGGCATTTCCACCGGCGAGGAAGAAAACAGCCCCAAGAATATCGAGCGTGCCGGCAATAAGCCATAAATTCCGATCAATCTGTTCCCCGGCGATATCGCTTCTTTTCCGATAACTTCTTCTTCTCCTGCAGCCGCTTCTCCACCGAGGCTTTGGTTGGCTTCGTTGCTTTGCGTTTTTTGCGTACCGCGAATGCCCGTGCTACGAGTTTGTCGAACTTGGCGATGACGTTCTCCCGGTTTGCCAGTTGCGACCGCATCTCCTGAGAGGACAGGATTAGAACTCCATCGGCAGTCAGCTTCGATCGAAGTCGCTCCTCAATCTGTGCCTTCTCTTCCGGTGTGAGCAGTTTGGAATTGCGGACATCGAATTTCAACGTGACCTTCGTGCTGACCTTGTTGACATGCTGACCTCCGGGACCACCGCTGCGCGAGGTGATGAATTGTAGCTCGGGAAAGAGAGTTGAAGCGGTTGGATTCTTATTTCTCATGGTAATCAGTAATCGGTAATCGGCGGGCAGTGCCGCCAGGTTTGTGCCATGGACGAACATTGCATTCCCGATATTACGATGTTTCTGTGAACATTGTGCGTCCTGGCGATAGACGCGCAGATTGCGAGTCTCTACTACGTCCCTACTGATTACCTGATCGTGATATTCCGTTCGTGATCTATCCGATAAGCTACCGGATCGTAATAGTTACCCGTAATCTACCTAATCGTAATATCCGTAATCCACCTAGTCGTAATCCCACCTAGTCGTAATAGTAGAGACGTTGCATACAACGTCTCTACACGGATACCCCACCGATTACCTGATCACCGATCACCGATTACCCTTTCCTTCCTACTGCTTACCGCTTACTTTTACTTCCCCATTAATTGGTCTCCTTTCTCATATTTAATATCTTCCCGATCCAAACCACACTATTTCATTCATGAGCAAAAACATCAAGAGACGCGAGTTCCTTCGCAAGGGTGCGTTAGCGACGCTGGGACTCTCGGCATTGCCGGGTATTGTAGGAGCAACCTCGTTCAACAGGCTTAGAATTCCCGCGAGCGATAAGCTGCGTGTCGCACACATCGGATTGGGGGGCATGGGTAATCAACACATGAAGTGGTTTGCCGAGCTTGCCGATGTCGATATTGTGGCATTGTGTGATGTGGATCCGGACCACCTGAATTCCACAATGCAAAAGCTGAAAGAAATGAAGCCCGATACGAAGGCTCAGGGCTACACGGATTTTCGCCATATCCTCGATAGAAAAGACATCGACGCTGTTACCGTTGCAACACCCGATCACTGGCACGCACAGATCGCGCGACTTGCATTCCAGGCCGGCAAAGATGTGTATGGTGAAAAGCCGCTGTCGTATGACGTGGCGGAGGGACAAGCCATGCCCTGTCTCTTATAAAAATCTCGGAGCCAAG
>QGUY01000296.1 GCA_003242315.1 Bacteroidota bacterium | reverse complement strand
ACATGCGGAGAAAGTCGGGTGAGCCGTTCATCTTTCACCCGCTTGCAGTGGCGCAGATATGCGTTGAAGAAATAGGGCTTGGCACTACATCTATTATCGCAGCACTTCTTCACGATGTCGTGGAAGACACCGACATCGAACTTGAAGACATTGAACGCATCTTCGGTTCCAAAGTAGCTCGTATCATCGACGGGCTCACGAAGATTCGCGGCGTGTTTGAATACGGATCTTCGCAACAGGCGGAGAACTTCCGCAAGATGCTCTTCACGCTCTCTGACGACGTGAGGGTGATCCTTATCAAGTTGGCCGATCGTCTGCACAATATGCGGACACTCGACAGCATGCCGCGGAATAAGCAGCTGAAGATCGCCTCGGAAACAATCTACTTGTACGCGCCCCTTGCACACCGTCTCGGACTGAACGCGATCAAGACAGAGCTGGAAGATTTGTACCTGCGGTTTACCGACTTCCAGGTGTACTCAGACATTGCGCAAAAGATTGACGCGACGAAAGCCGCACGCACAAAACTGATGCGTCAATTCATCCAGCCGATCAAGGAAGAACTTGAACGGCAGGGATTCCAGTTCGAGATTACCGGACGGCCGAAGTCGATTTACTCCATTTGGAATAAGATGCGGCGGCAGAACATTCCGTTCGAAGAGGTATACGACCTCTTCGCGATACGGATTGTTGTGGACACGCCTCCTGAAACGGAGAAGGCTGTGTGCTGGCAGATCTATTCCATCGTTACCGACTTCTACACGCCGAACCCCGATCGTCTGCGCGACTGGATCAGCACACCCAAGTCGAATGGCTATGAATCGCTCCACACAACCGTGATGGCGAAGAATGGTCAGTGGGTGGAAGTGCAAATCCGCAGCAAGCGCATGGATGATATCGCGGAAAAAGGATATGCCGCGCACTGGAAGTACAAGGAAGCAGGAGCGACCAGTGAATCCAATCTGGAGAAGTGGTTGGCCAAGGTACGAGAGCTGCTGGAACAGAACGATCACTCAGCACTTGATTTTGTCAACGACTTCCGGGGTAACCTGTTCAGCGAAGAAGTATTTGTGTTTACACCGCGGGGAGAATTGAAAACGCTTCCCTATGGGGCTACGGCGCTCGACTTTGCCTTTGAGATCCACACGCAAATCGGATCGAAGTGTATCGGCGCCAAAGTGAACAACAAGCTTGTTCCGATCAACTACGTTCTCAAGAACGGCGACCAGATCGAGATTCTCACGTCACAAAAGCAACGCCCGAATACCGACTGGCTGCGGTATGTCGTTACGTCGAAGGCGAAGACCCGGATCAAGGATGCGCTGAAGGAGGACAAACGCAAGATTGCCGAAGACGGAAAAGAGATCGTTATGAGGAAACTTCGGCAGCTCAAGCTTGAACCAACCCAGGGCGTGCTGGAAAGCATGCGCGAGTTCTTCAGCGCGCCATCAAACTTCGACCTATACTACCGTGTTGGCAACGGAATTATCACGACGGCTGATATCAAGCGGTTCCGCGATTACAAGCCGGCCGCACGTTCGCGCCCATCCATCGATCCGCGTGTCGTTGAGGTGGATGGCGATAAGATTCGCGACAGATACGGCGATGTCCTGCTCGTCGGCGACGACATGGATGTAGTGGATTACCGCCTGGCGAAGTGTTGCACGCCGATACCCGGGGACGATGTATTTGGTTTCGTCACCGTGAACGAAGGCATCAAGATTCACCGCACAAACTGTCCTAACGCGCCGGAGTTGTTGTCGCAGCACGGCAATAGGGTCGTCAAGGCGCGGTGGACATCACAGCAAGAGGTGGCGTTCCTGACCGGGTTGAAAATCAGAGGCACGGATCGCGTAGGACTTATCAACGATGTGTCGAAGGTGATTTCCGAGGAGTTGAAGGTGAACATGAGTTCCATGTCGATGCAGACCGACACTGGCATTTTTGAGGGCGAGATCATGCTGTATGTGAATGACACCCGTCACCTGGAGGAACTCATCAATAAGCTGAAGAATGTGGAGGGTGTGGTTAAGGTGTCGCGTTTTGATTCCGGAGTCAAGGCTGCAGAGAAGGGATAATACCGCACGGGCGCCTGAAAAGGCCATCTTTTCTGCCGGATTGCCGAAATAAACGTGCAACTTTGTATCGGCAGAAGGGGTTATTATCTTTGCGGGTTAATTCATCATGACACAAAATCAGGTACTTCCGAATCCCACCATCTATGAAGAGGTAAAGAAGATCTTCACGGCTTACCTGGAGAACAAGGCCTTGCGTAAGACGCCTGAGCGCTATGCGATCCTTGAGGAGATCTATTCGAGGCAGGGGCATTTTGACGTGGAGTCGCTGTACATCAGCATGAAAAACAAGAACTACCGGGTGAGCCGGGCCACGGTGTACAACACGCTCGACCTGCTGGTGGAGTGCGATCTGGTGAGCAAACACCAATTTGGCAAGAACCTGGCGCAGTATGAAAAGTCGTACGGATACAAGCAGCACGATCACCTGATTTGCACGGATTGCCACAAGGTGATCGAGTTTTGTGATCCGCGCATACAGAACATTCAAAAGACCGCCGAGGAGATTCTGCATTTTCAGGTTCTCCACCATTCGTTAATATTGTACGCCTCATGCACGAAGGAGAATTGTGAGAACCGGGCCGGCGCGTGAGCTAACCTGACGAGATATGACGTTCAATCATGTAATCCGTGACAACGCATTGATTATCCGCCTGGCGGGTGATCTGATTGGCGAGGACAATGGGTCCGGCATACTGGAGGTGGCTGCCAATGCCATTCAGCAAGGCATCAGGCTTGCGATAATCGATATCTCCGGTCTCCGCTACATCAACAGCAGCGGAATCGGTGTGCTGATAACCATCTTGACCAAGTTCAGAAACAAGGGCGGGGAAGTGTACCTGCTGAAACCATCCGAAAGCGTTCAGAAGCTCCTGGTCATCACCAAGCTCAACTCCATTTTCCAGATTGTACAATCGGAAGACGAAGTTTTAAAGGACGTGAACAAGTAATCCGACGAAATGTCAAAAGTAGATGTATTGCTGGGCCTTCAGTGGGGAGACGAGGGCAAGGGAAAGATTGTGGACGTGCTGGCGCCGAAGTACAATGTCGTTGCCCGTTTTCAGGGTGGTCCCAACGCCGGGCACACGCTGGAGTTTGAAGGCGTAAAGCATGTGCTGCACCAAATCCCTTCCGGAATATTCCGCAGCCATACGAAGAACGTTATTGGAAATGGAGTTGTGCTGGACCCCGTGGTGTTCCGGCAGGAGATCGAAGGGCTGGCGAAATTCAAGCTTGCGCTGCGCGAGAACTTGTTCATTTCAAAAAAGGCGACGCTTATTCTTCCAACGCACAGGCTATTGGATCATGCCTACGAAACTGCGAAGGGAGAAAACAAGATTGGTTCTACGCTGAAGGGTATTGGTCCGACCTACCAGGACAAGATTGGCCGACAGGGATTGCGCGTGGGGGATATTTTGTCGGACAACTTCAGGGAACGTTTTGAAAAGCTGACCGAAGTGCACTTTAAGATCCTGAGGGATCACAACGTGCAATTCAACTGGAACGAACTGGAGAAGCCGTTTATGGAGGCGATCGATTTCCTTCGCACGTTCCAGCTCATTGAGAGCGAGTACTTCCTGAACCAGGAGCTTCGCAAAGGATCGACGATCCTGGCGGAAGGGGCGCAGGGTTCGCTGCTTGACATCGACTTTGGTAGTTATCCTTTTGTCACCAGTTCGAACACGGTTACGGCTGGCGCGTGTACCGGTCTTGGCATTGCGCCGCGTCATATCGGAGAGGTGTTTGGAATCTTCAAGGCGTACAGCACGCGGGTTGGAAGCGGTCCGTTCCCGACGGAGTTGCTGGATGAACAGGGAGAGTTGATGCGCAAGCAGGGCAATGAGTTTGGATCTACGACGGGGCGACCGCGTCGTTGTGGATGGATTGATCTTCCGTCGCTGAAGTATTCGATCATGATCAACGGCGTCACACAGTTGCTGATGATGAAGGCCGATGTGTTGAGTGTTTTTTCTCGTGTGAAAGTGTGTACGGGATACAAGCTTCGCGATGGTCGTGAGACTGATATACTTCCTTATGAGTTGGTGAATGAAAAGATTACGCCGATATATGAGGAGATGGACGGCTGGCCTGGAGAGGAGATAAAGGGAGAGCCTTTGCCGAAGGGATTGCAGGCGTACATCGAGTTTCTTGAGCGTGAACTTGCGGTTCCCATTACGTTGATTTCGACGGGTCCGGACCGCAGTCAGACGATCTATCGACAGCCTCTTTTTGCCTGAAAAATTATTCCGGGGCGGTCTTGCATAATGCCCCGTCTCCCTATACATTTGCACTCCCATTTCGGGAGAGGTGTGTCCACTTGAGGCTGCCTCTGGTACTGCGGGAAGCGCAGTGCCCTTTGAGCCTTCGGCTCAAGACGTTCTTTGAATGGATGTTAATTGATAGCGGACTCCGGGTTGATTGCAGGGCAGAGTGATTGCACTGTGATTGACGATTCCGGAGAGGAAGAAATCCTTAAAAGAGAGAGCTTTCAGGTATCAGACA
>QGUY01000035.1 GCA_003242315.1 Bacteroidota bacterium | reverse complement strand
TCATAGTCATCATGAATTAAAATGTTACCTGGAGACGAGCTCCTACACTTTTGCTGGTAGGATAGTTGAAGAAGTCGGCACCATATCCGTTGGTGTAGCCTCCCCGGAGGTTTACATCAGGATCCTGTCCCGAGTAGTTGGTGCTCAGGAAAAGATTCCTTCCGGTAAGTGTGATGCTAAGGCCTTCAAGGGAAAATCGTTGAATCCAGGCTTTCGGGACGTTCCACGTGAGATTAACATCACGTAGACGAATCCACCAGAGATCTTTTTCAACGTACAGTTCGGGATACTGAATGGTCGATCGGTACCATCGTTCACCTTTGATTACTTCAATGTCATTAATTCCTCCGTCGCTAAACTTCACACCTTCGAACACGAACGGATCGTAGCGATCTTCCGTGATCTTTGATACGCCATTCGTCACCATCTGCGCATGGGCGCTGTTGTAGATGTCGAACTTGTAGCGGGAGTCGAAAAGGAACGACAGTGTGAAGCTCTTGTATGTGATTGAGTTCCGCAATCCCAGGTTCCAAAGCGGATTCGGATCGCCGATTACCGTTTGATCAGGATCTACCATGGGGAAGCCGTAGTTGGCGTTGGGAGAACCACCGATGGTTGCTCGGTCGTCGATCACAACATTACCTTCATCGTCGGTAAGAAGCCGCGTTCCGTAAAAGACGCTGAAGGGATATCCGGCAATGATACTTGCCGTTACGTTGTTCGTATTCCACAAGCCGATCTGACTTAGGCCTTCCGCGAGCTCAACGACTTCACTTTTGTTCTTCGCGAAATTCAAAGAAACATCCCAACGGAGGGACTCACGTCTAACAAGGGCGGCGGACACTACGGCTTCAATGCCCTGGTTTGTGATGAGTCCGGCATTTGTGATGTAGCCATTAAAACCAGTCGATGTGGGAATGCTAATCGGCAGAATTTGATCGCGGCTTTCGGATTTGTACCAGGTAAACTCGATCCCTATCCTGTCATTCAAAAACCAGGCATCCACCCCTCCCTCGTAGGCTGTGATGGTTTCGGGTTTAAGGTCGGGATTGACCTTGCTGTTATCCAGACTGAATCCTGAGAGTCCGCGATACGGAAAAGTAAACTCCTGACCTTGCGCTGCGCCACCAATAGTTGTCGTGGAGTAGTACGTGTCTAGCGAGTAAGGTGCGGCGTCATTGCCAACCTGGGCAAATGATACGCGGAGCTTAAGGTGGCTCAAACTGTTCAATGGTATGTCCAGGGCTTCTGACAACACAAGCCCTGCGTTGATCGAAGGATAGAAAAATGAATTACGACCAACAGGTAATGTGGAGGTCCATTCATTGCGACCAGCGACTTCAACAAACAGCCAGTTCTTGTAGTTAAGCTGCACATCTCCGTAGACTGCAACGAGTTTCTTACGGAACGTCGACTGGTCGGCAGTCACCGAAGATGCGTTGCTGATGTTGTAGAAGTCGGGAATGCTTAGGTTGTTACCTCGAGTTACCGTGTTGAATCGGTGATAGTCGAAGAAGTTGTGGCCTGCAACGACTGTTATGTTCAAATTGGGATTGATTTGTCGGTTCGCGGTAAGGTAGAGGTCTGTATTGATGTCTCTCCTGGAGAAGCCATAGTCGACGATAACCCCTGCGGGAAATGCGATAGATCCCTTACTGAACGCTCCTTTGCGTCTTTCGTTTGAAAAATCAGTTCCGAGGCGTAAGGTTGCTGTAAGCCAATCAGTAAGGCCATATTGACTTTCCTGAACTATGACGAAACGGTTTATGTCGTCAGAGTGCGGATTTTTGTTAAGCGACCAATATGGATTGTCGAATCCGCGATTTCCACCGGGGTAAGCGCGTTGTGTTCCATCCTCAAACGAGTAGGCGAGCGGATCTTCGGAAGGATTTGCGCGTCCATTGGAGTTGTCAAAGTTTAGCGGTGTGTTGATCAGGCCGCGCATGACACCGGAAGGAGCGCCGCCGGGCAACATCCTGTTGTCGGAGCCGGTGTTGAAGTAATTTATTGAAGCCATCAGGTGAAGTCTGTCGGACGCCTGATACCCGGCACCTAGTCGTACCGAATTCTTAAAAAAGTTCGTTGTGGGAACAATGCCTTCCTGGTAGAATCTGCCGGCAGAGAAATAGTAATTTGCTCTATCCGAACCACCAGCAATGCTAAGGTGATTGTCTGTTGTATATCCCTGTTGCAGAAACTTGTCGATGTTGTTGTATCGATTGACGGGAATTCCGTTGGAGAGCGGATCGTCCTGGCTGACAATCTTGCCATTGACATCCCATTTGCTTGGGACATCGCTGTAGGTCAGTGTACTGAGGAGTGGACCCCAGGAATCTTCTGAACCGTTTAAACCAGGTTCAACGTATTGACCATTGATTCCTTGCGCATACTTATCCTGGGTCGGCTGCAGTCTGCGCAGGAGTGATTCAACACTGTATGATGTCGTGAACGTAACAACGGGCTTATCGCTAGCGAATCCCTTTTTCGTATTGACAATCACCGCGCCGTTTGCCGCGCGAATGCCATACAATGCAGCTGCTGTGGGTCCCTTAAGTACAGTGATACTTTCGATGTCGTTGGCGTTGAGATCGACAGCGCGGTTCGACTGGTTTACGATCTGATTTTCGTTTTGTATTGCCAACCCGATGTTTGAGTTGTCAATAGGCATACCATCGAGTACAAACAAGGGAGAGTTCTCACCGAGAATAGAGGTGCTTCCGCGAACACGTATGGTGGAGGATCCACCGGGTTGACCACTGCTGTTGTTGATCTGCACGCCGGCAACCTTTCCGCTGATCGCTGCGACAATATTGGGTTCCCGGGTTTCGAGCAGTTCCGCAGCCTTGAGCGTCTGCACGGAATAGTTGATTGCCTGTCGTTCGGTTTGTATACCCACGGCGGTGATGACTACTTCCGAAAGTAACTGTCGCGACTCCAGGCTTATTTCGAGCTCTGACGATGTTTCGTAGACCTCGATTTGCTGACTTTGATAGCCAGCGTAGCTTATCGTGATCGTTACGGGGAGCGGTTGTCTTAGCTCAAATGCGAAGTTGCCGTTCACATCGGCCATTGCGCCCTCGCCGGTTCCGTTAACCAGTACCGTGGCTCCGATGAGGGGTTCAGTCGTTGCCCCGTCGATCACTCTTCCTTTGAGCACTTCCTGAGGCCATGCTGTGAGCGTGAATGAAATCAGGACAAAGAGAGGTATCGCTCTTCTGTAAAGAGGGTTCATGATTTTGATTAGTTAGACTTATTGATTGGATTTTGGTGGCTGCAGGGCGCATCATTCCATTTGAAGTGTCCACCCACCTCAAAGGGTCAGACGCGCCCACAAGCCATGTAAGGACATAGGTTTTCCGTCCCATCCGTAGTGCGGACAGGAAGGTCAATTCAGGGATGGTAGTAGGTCAGCTAGGAACAGAATGTGTTGCTAGCAAAGAATCCCCGGGCAAAAGCCCAGAGGAATTGATCGAAATGCGTAACGGTTTTCTCCATCTTAAAATTAATTTTATTGTTCCCTCCCGATCGCTCATCGGGTTGAGCCAGGTTTAAGCACCTTGTTGGTGGAAACAGGTTGCTAGAAGTTCGTCGAGCCTGTACTCTCCCTTCTTCTTAATAAAATCAATTAGGTGGATAATTGATTTGAAGAGGCTATGTCAGACTGTTGCTGCGGCGACAGTCGTATTATTCAGGATGTTGTATATCCTATCGCGTTCTTGTTGGTAATGCTTTTCAAACTCAATCACTGTCCGAAGAGCCTTACGAAACAGTTTTTCCTTCACAAGCCAGTTGCGTACGTTGGTCAGGAGAACGTCCAGGTTAGTCAAGTGATCTTTCGCAAGATCGATGCTTACCGACGTGGCGTGGCGGTCGTATGTGAACATGAGATTTCGGGGGCGGTTGAATTCAATCAAGCCGCGGAGCAAGCTGAAATCGGGTTTGAATCTCTCGGCTACGAGAAATGTGACGCGCACGCGGTCGTTGTAGTAGAAAGCTGAGACGTTGTCAAACAATTCGTTGTCTGACAAACTGGTGGCGGCGGATTCTCCGGCCGAAATGGTGCGATTTGGCGTTGTGTCTTCTTCAGCAAGTACCAGGTACTGCTTCTGATCATGTATTTGTGCTGGGGATACCATATTATTATAAGAGTTAATTGTTGTTGTGAGTTGATTTCATGGGAATGATCAACGACAACAACCGTCATGCACAAACAATCCAAATCGGTTCATAAGCGATGTTTTTGGACGTTGGCAGGGCCCAAAACCGCTGTTTTAGCACGGAATCGGGCTTTTTCACCAAGTACGAGGCAAACATATGAATCATAATCTACTAAATCAATAGACTTAATAGATTTTTTGTCTTTTTAACAGCTGGCTAATCTAAAGTCGCCCAGGTTTAGATCTGAAAGGGACTTTGATCAGCGAACACCGGATCGTGTTTCCCAATCACGAAATGATTTGGCGATTGACTCCTCGGCATGACGTTCAGAATCGCTTTGTGAAACTTGTCGTAGTTTCCCTTGAACCTTCCGTTGTTCCAGATGCGCAGCAAGGTGCCTGTAAACAGTCCGTTAAAAGGACCGTCCAGCGAATATTGATTGTCCTGACATCCCGAGATCAGTCGTACCGTGCATTTGATATTCTTAGCATCTTCCTTTGTCTTCGGGTTATAAAGGATTTCGTCATAAAACGATCGGTTTTTCATGTACGTCTTATTGGCAACATTCCAGGGCATGAACCGATACCTTATTTCGGTTCCGTTTTCGCCGACGATATTGCTGGTGATGCCTGCGAGCATGTCGCGGACGACAGTTCCGCTGTGACAACTGTCGGAAAATACCAAGACTCGGACGCCTTCTTTAAATCCTGACCACAGCTCATAAATTTCGTCATCAGCAATTTGGCCATCGTACATACACCAGGTCTCGTCAATGGCGTCGGCTTCGTCGTTGTTGAGATCAGGAAGCTGACCTCCATGACCTGAGTACGTGAGCAGAAAAAGATCTCCCGGCTGCAATTTTTTACTGTATGACCTGACGATGTCTTTGAACTGATCGCGGGTGGCTTCTTTCGTGAGTTTCACATCTATGGATGCGAAATTCATTTTCTTGGCAATTTCGGACATTTGAATAGCGTCCGATTCGCAGGCGACCAATCGACCATCCCAACCGTCGTAATGATCAGGGTTGACCGTATTCAGGCCGATGTGAAGTGAATATCCCTTTGGCATTGTTATTTGATAATTGTGTCTGTAAGTTTCAATGGTGGGTGTATCCGGGCATCAATGTCGTTCGGCAATGTCTTCCTTGAAGTAGATCACCTTTTTATAATCGCGTCCCTCTGTTGGAACGTAGACTTCATTTTTCGGGTCAAAATTCACATTGGGGTGTTTACCCACCTCGTTGTATTCTGTCAATTGACTCGTATTTTTCACTTTGTTCAGGCGTACTACATCCTGCGGTGAAGACAGCACGGTAACTTCCTGAAGCGATGTGAGTGCTCGCTGTTTCAGGGCCTGAGACACATCTGTGGCACCGACGTTATCTGCCTGTTCACTCAAATCGGAAAGTGCCTTAAAGCGCTGACGTTTCAGGACATCATCGGGTATGCCTTCCAACCCGTTGGGATTGTCGATCCACGTATACGTCGCTTGTGCGCGAAAGTATTTGCCTTTATCGGGCTCAAACGACTCCACGTCCAGTTGCTTAATTTGACTTCGTGCGGCGACGAGTGTTCTTACCGAGGTCGCTTTGGCCTGTGTGACAGGCGTCATTACACCTATGCTATCAAATGTTTTGACCATTTGTCCGGCGAGACGCAAATTATCCGTCTCCAGGTAGCCGATGGCTGCATCGAGGTATGCATTCGTTGCCTCGCCGGGGTTGCCGATGTTCATGTACGTCAGACCCAGGTAGTGATATAAATGGGGAATTGGTTTGCTGTGAGTTGGATCGTCCTGAGCAGCCATCTTTGCAGCGCGAATGGCGTGTTCCAGCTGAAATTTTGCGCCCCGTGCGCCATTTTGCCATTGTTTCCGCTCAACATAGATGTATCCGAGAATAGTATGAAATTTCTCCATTGCCGGCAGATCGTCAGCTGATATTGCTGCACCCTTTTGTTCAAACAGGCGCGATTCCATTTCGCGGAATTTCATGCCATTCGGATCCAGCGTCTTATTGGTATAAACTCTCGCCAACTGTGTCAATAGATCGATCAGCACGACGCCATTGCGTCCGTAAATTTCTCTGCTGCGGTCCTGGATTCGATTGAGTGGTGCCCACGCGGCTTCATACAACTCCATGGCTTCGCGTTGCCTGCCGGTTGTGAGCAAGTAATCTGCCCAGCTTTTCTGCATGGCTAAATAGTAGAATGCGCGCCGTTCGTTTTCGAGCCACCAGGATTGTTGTGAGGGGGCAAACCCAACTTTGTACCATCCGTCCCTGATGCTACGTTGCAGGTCCTCAAGTGGGCGTGAATTGCATTTCATTGCGGCGATGCCATCGAAAATGTCACGTCGTACCCAGCGGTTTTCAATGAGTACGCCCGCCCATTCCAGCAACGCATCTTCATTGTATTGCGGATCAGAAGACCACGTGTCGCAGTTTTTCCGAAGTATTTCCTCCAGCCCGATTCGTGCCATTTCCGCCATTCCGGATTGCCGAAATTCTTTGCACTGTTCCAGCAGCTTTTGATCGTCTGCGGGACCAGTCTCGTAGAGATCAACTATCTTCTGTGCGGCGGTGCGGTTTGTGGGGTTAAGGTCTATCGCCTTCTTGTATTCCTTCCAGGCCTGATCCTGTCTGCCTTCAGAACGATAGATGTCGCCGGCGACGAGGTGCCATTGATATGCCGATGACGAATCCAACCGAATGATGTGGTCGATGTAAGTAAGCGCGCTCAGGTTGTCTCCAATTGCTCTGCTAACCAGGATAAGGTTGTTCAGCGTTTTTACATCGTCTGGTTTATTGGACAAAGCCTGCGCGTAAGCCTGTGCTGCGAGTTTGAGTGTGGCTGCATCCGCATCGGGCTGGTGCTCATATAAGTATCCCATATTAAAATACAGGTAGTGACGATACGCAGCCGTAGTACTGTTTGAAGGTGACAGGCTATTGATTGCATTCTGGAGCGTGGAGATAGCTTCTGCCCAGTTTCCACTGGCGGCGTGAGCCCGGGCGTTGTTGGTTGCCAGGAGAGTACGCTCGCGAAGCTGGGCCTGCTGGGTATCAGGAGATTGTGCCCACGCAGTGAACCTTGCGAGGAAGAATAACAGCCCGAGCAAAAGGTGAAATGATGATCGTGACATGGTTGTTAGGATTACAGATCGTTGTCGTCCGGAGGGAGCGTCACGGATTCTGGTTTGATATACTTGGTCAGGTAAATTCCCTTCACCGATACACGATTTATCTTGTCAACATCGGTGAGGTCCTTCATGGCGGCCATGAGGTTACCTACGTATTCCGCGGGACAGGTGGGCGATGCAGACAGCACACGCCCTTTGGCTTCAACAGGATAGAGGAGTTCCCATTCAGCAACATTGTCGGTATATTCCGATTTGATCAGGAACTCGCTGTGATACCCAATCTTGTGGGTTTCAGTACTAAAGGGTAGAGCCCATGCCTGACTACTTTTTATTGGGTGTGCTTTTTCTCCAAGGCTGACATTGCTGAACACGTCGTTGATAATGGCTGACTGCTCTTTGCTCAGCCATGTATCCAGGGCATTGTCAAGAGCCCCAATGAAACCCTGGTAATCATCTGGCAGAGGTGCGTCAAAGTCGGCAGCGCTTCTAAAAACATAAGGCGTCGTATTGTAATGTGCACCATTATTAAGCTGCAACTGCATGAGAAGGTGGATGGAATAGATGCCGACTTCCTTCTCGCGATCGACCGTAAATACAAGTTTGTGAATGCCTGTATTTCCGGAAAACTGGATGAAGGGCAGGTACGATTGCATCCGTGCCGCGAGTTGAATTGCACCCTGCTCCTCAATGGCCTTTATCCCTTCGGGTTCATAGTACGCAATACATCGTGGTTCCTTTATGACCAGGTCGACATCCACGGTCCTGTTCTGGGCGGATGCTTGCGTTACCCAGGCGGTAATCACTACCGCGAAAGGATACATGAGTCGTTTAATGTTGAAGTAATACATCGTTTACGGGTTGGTTCTTGATTGTAATTTCCTTGGTGATGCGCAATGTGTTGTTGATGTACATCCTGACGTTCCACTTGTCTTCAGGGACGAAAAACACTTTATCATATAGTTGTTTCGGTTTTTTCCATCTGTTTATGCATCGTTCCTTCAGGTCATCGGGGATTTGCAGTTCAGAAAAGTATGCCTCCCATTCGCTTTTCACATCTTCAGGTACCTGTGAACGAGCCCCGATAATGATTGATGGCGCGTCCGGGCTTTCGATTACAATCGCTTTGTCGCCAGGTTTGTACACTTCGATTTTCATTCGCCCTATCAAAGGCATATCCATGGGTGCTACTCTTATCAGAAGGGACGACAGTACTTCAAAATTCCGGATGTCCAGATCTGTCGTTGTCCACGGTCGCAGAGAAATCTGCTTCGGTTTGTATCCGTCAATGTGCAAGTTCGCTTTGTTGCCGAAGGGCGATCCGATAGCAAACAGCCGGGTTTGATCTTCGCTTTCACCGCGCATGGCCCAGGCGAGCGCCCAGTTTTTTCCGCGGTTATTTTTCAGGTAAGGATTCAGGTCGCGTTGTCCGTTATGGTTGATCCTGACCGAGGAGCTGCTTGCACTGATCAGTACAAAGGCCGCGACGAGCAATGCGAGAACAGGCGTTCTCAGAAAGAACCAGGCTATCTGTCTTGGGATATTGGGAAAGTTGGTACCCAGGTGTTTTGCCAGAAAAGAGCAAATTCCGATCACGGCCAGGGGGCCACTAGCTAGTATAGCTTGAGTAGGGGAGTTGCCGATAACAATCTTTGACCACGTGAACGCGGCGAATAGCAGTGCAGCTAATATGACAAACCGGATCCAAAACTTGCGGGGGAGGTTGAGAACGTCCTGCTTCGCATCTTCCAGCTTCCACTGTAACGCCGTCGGATCATTGTAGTACAATCCCCAGGGACACCCTTCTTGCTGTGCATCTATGAGGCGGCCGACCTGCGTTCGTACCTTAACCTTTCCTTCATTTTTGAGGTCCACAGCGGCCTTTGCCTCATCAAATGCCGTTTCAAGGGTTTCTCCGCTTATCAACACTTTGTAGAACGTCTCGGCAAAGGTTAGGGCTGATTCATCATCGACTTTGCGGTCGGTCGCGACGACCACCGGCACCCCCTGTCGCAATAATTTTTCGACGAATCCGGTTGTGTCACAGCCATTGAGAAACACGCACTTAAGGTGTTTTTGTCGACCCAGCAGAGACGTCAGGCCATTTCGTCCGGCGTTGTCATCGGAGAGCACGAGGTTTGCCCTGTCGGCATGACCAGCGTAGTGAAAAATGGAAACCCGGTTTTTGAACTCAATGAGGTAGTCGACCAGGCTTTCGGTAGTGGCAAAAGAATCGGTATGAATCTGAAATCCCTTCAAAGCCGGGTTGGCAACAAAAAGGTTGTAGATCTTCTGTTGCTCCCGACTTAAGTTCAGGAAGGGATGATGTTGATTGTTTGCAAAGGCCAGGTATAAAACAGGTTGTGTCATGCTATCCGCTGTTTGATGTTACCTGAAGTTTATGTGATAGTTGAAATGGTACGACAAATTATTCGGTGCGAAGTTTCCTGAGTGGAAGCAAACAGGTTGATCGGCTTGTCGGCGCGCAGTATGAACGTCCCGGATATCGGGGAGAAGGTTTCGCCCTTGATGTTAGGCAGGCGGTTCATACGAGAGGGCTTGATAGTAATTAAGTTAAGAGGTTTACCTTGCAGCGTCAAGCGACTAACACGATGCCGATGCGATGGAACTGCGTGATTTCACTCGGTTCCAATTCTTTCATCCCTGAAAGCTGGGATTAATTTTTTTTGATTGGAAGAGCTTGCGTTCGGCATAGTGTGTATCTACCATACGTACTATTATTTTTGCATTGCAGGATCATAACAGCGTATCCGACCAAAGGTATCGTCGCAACGTTTCATAGATGCGCTCTGCACGTCATCGTTGAATGCTGGTGATTCTTTGCGGATGCTTGATAGGCTCTGTGGGTACCTGTGGCTCCCTTTCCTTCCTCCTCGTTTTGAATGCCCTTTGTTTTATATAGAAATCGATAATTGGGATATCAATTGCGATAGACGCCCGCCACTGCCATTCTTTTTCGATGAATACTGCGTTTCCGTTGCTGTCCACTGATGTAAGCTCGGGTGCTTGCTGATACCCGATATTTAGAGAAACGGGACATCTTCCGAAACCAAACGAGGCGTATACGCCAGGCGAGAAGACGTTACTCCATGTGACATCGGGTGATTCGGCTTCACCATCTATCAAACGGAAGGCGGCGATTGCGCCTACATCAATCACGGAAGCAAACAGTCCAATTGATTTACCATTATCATCAGACAGGGTCGACCTGCTACTCTTATTAATATTGCCCCAGCCTATGTAAAATCCTAAGGGTGCAGTGGCGCCGTAAGTGTGGTCAGCACCGAACGCACCGCCGTAGGCATTCACGGAGATATTAAGCGTGGAGTTTCGTTTTACGCGATAGCTTCCAACGGGATTTGCAGAGGTCTCCAGCGCCTGAACCAACTCATCCTTCGTTTTCGCCTTTAGGAGGTTTCCTACGAATGTCAAGTACCTATTTACAAGCACGACTTGGTCCGGATTCAGTCGGCTATCTAGTGCCGTAATTAATTCGGCCAGGTTCAAAAGAGCGAGCCCGTACGATTTATCCTGAAGGTACTCTACAATTAAGGGGAAAGCGCTATTGGCAATTTCTATTCGGTCTAGAATTTCAGTCAAGCTTGAACTGGAACTTAGACCATGGCTTTCAAGTGCAGCTATTGTGTTACGTAGATTTTGTATCAAGAAAGAATTTGCGCTAGCGAACTTTCGTGGTGTGAGGTTTTGTTCTTCGGCCACGGATTGAAGGTTTCGGATCGTATCGGCTAGCTGACTGTAGCTGCGGCATAGGTGTGTTATTACTTGTTTGAATGTCTCGATCTTCTCTAAGTTTTCTATAAAGAAGCCTTCATTTTGCTTAATCAATAATCCAAAATAAATCGAACGGCCATCTTGCAGGGCTGATTTCAACTCCTCTTCCCTCAGGAACATGATCGGCCCCTCCTTATATAATGCAGTGACGACGAGCTTTAGTCCCATTAGGGCCTGCTTTAGATTCGTGTCTATTCCCGCAATAGATTGAGCGTCTTGGGCAAGGTAGGTGATAACAGATACCATATTCGGAGGCGACTGGATGTCTACCAGTTTAACTGCCAGTTGTGTGGGAAATGATTGGAGAGTTGTCTCGCGGGGCGCTATTTTCGAGATAAGGCTTGGTAACGCGGAAGGAAGTACACTTACGTCTTTTTCGAATGCTTCTCTTAGCGTCTCCATGTAGACTGCGTAATTGTATGGGTCGGTAGTTTGAAGTACGAGTTTAGAGGTCGGAAAGAACTCGCCCAAGTAGGGAATATTGTTAAGGTCGCTCTTGAGTTTGTTGAGAAAGGCAACATTTATCTCCTGCTTGAATCGATTGGCAATAAAGGTACCCACGGCGTCAATAGCAGCCGCGGGATTTGAGATGCTAAGAGAACTTGGAGAGCCACTTTGAGGGAAGATTAGTGAGTCTATACTGTCATCGAAGGTAGACGGTATGGGCAAGTTAACGTTGTATTTGCTATTGAACGCCTGAACAGCGCCGACACTAGCAAAGCCGATTGCCTTGAGGATCGCCGCTTGTTGACCAGGATCCGATGTCATTTCTTTCCAATCAGTAAAAGGACTCCTCGGAGGTTTGTTTGACGCATTTTGCCCTGATGCTGTATTGATGATACATACGACGAGTAATAGGGAAATTATTGGGTAGGGTCTTTTTGGGTGCATTGGAAATATCAGGTTAGTTGGGTTTTTGTTCTGAGAAGAATCCTGGATAGCGGGATTACGTACGTATATTGGCTATTGCCGCCAATCACCATTCCGAGCGCGACTCTGTCTTTTACCAGGTACACCATGGCGCCGGAGTCGCCTTTTTGTGTCGCTGTTACGGGCGTGCCAATGTTGTTGTTGGAGATAAGTATCAGTCCGCCGAGCTTGTGGCTGCCACCGCTGTACCTGAATTTGATAGGTTCCTGAGAGTAACCTTGAACGAAGGCTTGGGTTTTATTCAATTTTCCCTCTATGCGCACTTCGGCTCCGTTTAGTGCGTCAGTGTAATCCGCAGGGGGCACATTTATGTTCACAACAGGCCGAATGACTTCTGTTGTTTCAGAGAGCGCCGCGTCTAACTCATTATCGATTAGGGCAAAGGCCAGAGTGCCTATAGGCGCAAATTTGGTGTCAGCGCTTTTCGTGTCATCTGGTGTTTTGAGATTAACCCAACCGTTCGTGGTTGTAACAGTGACAACGGGGGCGCCTCCCGTCATTACGTGTGCGCAGGTAAGCAAGTAGGTTCTTTGGTTGTCTTTTACGCAACAGCAAATTGTCCCGGGCGTATGCGAAAAGTCCTTGTGGCTGATGCTATCTCCGGGGTCAAGGTGAATTTCGGGTTCCGTAAATCCATATACAACTTCAGTCTTCACGTTATAGATTTTGCCTGAGTCCAGGCGGCCTTGAAACGAGGGGGGATATCCCGCGTTGTTTTGAAGGGTGGAATGAAGTATGATCACAGGCCGTCGGTTAAGAGGATCGGATGAAACCCCGACGAAGTATGCCCCCAGATTTGGCAATGCCGCGACCGTAGCCTTGTTTTGTTCCAGACAAATTTTTGCCAGTTGAAGATAGTCCGTATAAAAGTATTCGTCGAACTGCTTGATATTGCTGACTTGATACGTTTCCCTGTCGTTCATTTTTCTTTTGTATTCTTTTACCTGCAGCAACGTATCCAGCAAGTCGTGAAAGAACTTCGAACCGAATGCCAGGAAAAAGGCCGTGAGAACAAAGCCGACCGCTTTCATCGCGTCGAAGGAAAAAAGTTCCGGGTTTGGTAGCGGAAACTTTACGGTTTCTACGAATAAGGGCTTACCATCGCCCCAGCCTAAATGAGGCTTGGTGTCCAAAAGACCAAACAGGTGTGCGTTGAAGGAATAAGCCACAATGAAGCCTATGATGAAGCTGAGTATGGTTACTTCCCTTTCAACTGTGGTCTTGTCCTCAACAATCAAATCCCCTGCATCGCTTTTGCGGACATTATTCAACACGCTGAGGCTGGAGAAGGCCCTGGCAAATCGTCTTTGTATAACATCGGTGTTAGCAATAAGCATTATCAGGCAGAATAGGTCGGAGAGCAGAAGCAAGACAATACCTAATACATAACTTGCCTTAGTGTTGCCATTCAAGTAACCTTCCGGTGCCCACCAGCCTGCTGACAGTCCGGCGCCTATCGGAATTAACACCAGGGTGCAGACTACAATACCCGCGATGCGGAATCGCGAAGGATACATTCTTGCGAGCTGTGTGAATTTTTCCGTTATGACACTGAGGATAAAAAGAACGATAGTGCCGTAAATAATGCCGTCCAGCAAATCGTTGGAGCCGCTTGTCGGAGTTTCCGATTCACTCTGGGCAAGACAGAGGATGCCTATGAGGGTCCGCAAGGGTTGGGGGTTGGTGTGTAACGAACTTAGAGAATGTACTAAGGCCGCACAATACCTTCTTTCAGGGAGTTGCGCGGAAAAATATCCGGAAATGGATATTGCGCCATGTGGACAATCTCAGTCTTTTTGGAGATAGTGTCATTCCTGCCAAGCCGTACATCATCAAAACCCTACCAGCATGGAAGTATCTGGGAGTACAGTGAGGAACTTGTTGATCCCAGCGAAGCCAGTACTTATTTCCCGCAATTGAATGCAAACGGGACATATGTTGAGTTGTAGGGTGACGACGTGTTTAGTGGCAGCCATCGGATTGAAAGTTCTAAGATGATCCTTGATGAGTCGGTCGACCTCACGGTCAAGGAGGTTACCAATAATAAGCTCGTCATTAATTACGTCAGCAGTGAAGAAGCGGAAATCACCGATCTGGTTTACGAACGGTGATTTCCTTATTTAACGACGGATGTTATCGCATTCCAAGAGGGTGGTATACTTGCCGCTCCATGGTTATTCCATGGGCTTTTGTAAAATCCGCAGGATCAAAATTTATCTTTCTGTACTCTTCCTGCACGCGCTTCCTCGCCTCCTCCAGGTGAGCCTCGCTTTCCCAAACGGCGATCGTCATTAAATTCAAATCGCCGTTTCCAAGCTCGGTCGCGATCACTTCATCTCTGATAAACCCTGGCAGCGATTTGATAAAGGATCTGTTGTAGTTCATGCGCTCGGTAAAGATCTCAATAGCTTTCGTTGGCACCACGAACTTATCGACGAAATACACAAAGGAATCCAGTCGTCGCGCATGAATAAGGGGATCTTGCGGCAATACCCCGATCTGTTGGAGAAAACTAAGTCTGTCTGTCAGGAGTTGCGACCGAATGATCTTCCCGCCGGAGAACTCGTACAATGCCCAGCCGTCGTTAGAAAAACTCTTACCGGTGGGTGGAATATCCTGAAAAGTGTCTTGATGCGTTCCGGTCAACGTGTGTTTAACAACGACCGAGTTTCCCTCGGCAACAACGGGTCCAAGCGTCCATTGGGCATCGGGAAATGCCTTGACAATGCTTCGGACCACTTTGCCAAAAGCAGCAGCGCCACGTTCGCCCTGAACGTTTGTGTAATCTTCAGAGATGACATCGTTCAACAGGTCGAATTTTCTTTGATTTAGAATGACTTCGTAAAGGTCAATTACGACTTCCTTATTGGTCTTGATGATGGCCTCCATGGTTGTTGTGTTTTTGTCTGCGTAATCTGATGCCAGTTGCCCAAATGAGCATGTTGGTATGCTCACGGCTGCAAAAATGACAGTGGCTTTGAGTAGAGATTTCATACAACTGAGTTGATAACTCAAAGTTGCGTGAACAGCCGAAGGAATGATTGTAAAAAAGCATTGATGTTAACCCTCATGTTTGAACCACACCGGTCGCATAGGCAGATCACGCAGGGAACATAAGGGGCTTACCAGGCTGGACCTGATTTGGAAAAATCTGTGGGGCTTTGACCAGTAAACTGTTTGAATGCTTTTATGAAATGGGACTCATCGAAGAATCCGGCATTAAAGGCAGCGTCAAGGAGCTGGTCACGTCCACGACCATGGCCAACAATCGTTGACATTCTGACAAGCGACGCGTATTGCTTGGGCGACGTGCCCACAATCTTCCGAAACCTCTTTTCGAATGCATCCTTGCTAATGTGGAGCTGGTCGCGGAGATCCTTAATTCTGATAAATCCACCGGCGTGGTTGATCTGCAGAATGGCAGTGGAGATGAGCTTGTCTGTCTCGCCCTTATGGCACAGGCTGGTAAGGAACTCTTCAACGATGGAAATCCTTTGTGGGTCACTTTCGGCGGAAGAAATTCTGTCGTTGATTGTGCTGACTTCCGCCGGGGCGATCAAATCATCGAGGGAAGTAGTTTCACCAAACAACTTATGAAGCGGTTCCCTGAAAAATGCAGACGCGCCGCCCGGTTTAAACTGGACAATCAATGTTCGGGTGTCATCTCCGTAGCCAATGTGGCGCGGTGATTTTTGTAATCCTGAAATTACGATCTGCGGCAGTGCCCGCGTTCTTCCATTGTCTATCAGTATATTTTTTCCGCGGAGACGGACTGCCATCGCAATTGAAGTGCTTGGCAAGATCCGGTTGATGCGCTCCGCGTCGGTTTCAATAATCTTGTAGCCCGAAATGAAGGGGTCTAGAAGGGGAGCCGGTTTGATATCGTGTACCTTCATTCGGGAGTCCTTTTGTTCTACGGTGAGCAAGTAACAAAAGTTTCTGGTGATTGGTTTCGCATGGATTTCTCTTTGCGGGCGACCTTCCTGCGCACCATGTGTCTCAACTCTTCACTTCTTCAAGTCTCTTCCGGGGTAGCAAAGCAATTGCGATTGTACCGACCACGGATAAGATGATCAACGACGTGAATCCCAACGAATAACTCCCTGTCTGATCGCGAAGCCAACCCGCCAATATTGGACCCAGCGCTTCGCCTATTCCATCGATCATCAATACTAAACCCATAACACGACCCATTACCTTCAAACCAAACAACTCAGCCGCCATCAACGGAATGATCATATAATCTCCTCCCAGACCAATCCCAAATATGAATGCGAAAGCATAGATGACACCAGGAGCGGAAGCGTAGTGTAACAGGAGTATGGAGATAGTGACAAGGGAGTAGATGAGCATCATCACGTACTTCTTGGGGTAAATGTCCGCGAGCCATCCCATTAGCAGACGTCCGATAATACTAGCCCCAAGCACCATGGAGAATACATTGGCCGCCTGACCTTGCGTGTATTCGAGATCAAGACTAAAGAACAACTTCAGATTCTGGCTTACACCCGCGACAGCGCCAATGGAACACGCGCTCCCGAGCGCCAACAGGTAAAAGGCTTTCTTTTTCAGTATAGGCCTGAAGGGGACCTTGGGCTGCGAACTCGGCGTTCCTGTCGTTTTATCCGGTGGGTTTTCTTTGACAAACCACGCGAATGGAAGGGAAATAACGAGCATCGCCAGTCCCAGTACGAATAACGACGATCGCCAATCCATCTGCGTATTCAACCACTTTGCTGCCTGGGGTACCAGCATTCCACCTACGCCGATCCCGAGGTAAGCGATTCCCATCATCTTGCCCCGGGATTTGTCGAACCACCGTGAGGTAAGCACTTGGTTCGGTAAGGGACCGCCGCACAAATATCCCATTGCCATGAGCAAGTAGAACGCATAGAAGTGCCAAAGGGAATTCATCACACTAAGGCCCATCACGGCTAGCCCGGCCATCATAATTCCGGACAGCATCAACCGTCGCGGTCCAAAACGATCGACGATCCAGCCCGCTGCAAAACCAAACAGTGGACCAACGAGCACCTTCCCAATGAGGTTACCCGATGTGACAGTCGCGCGCGACCATTCAAATTCCGTCACCCAAAAATCGAAGAAGAAAGGCAGACCATAGAACATAATCCCAACCAGTGAAAACAAGCTGAGAAACCCGGTAGCAACTACCTTGTACTGCTCGGTCTGCACTTTTTGCACTTGCGCTTTCTGCGTCACGGTCTGGCTGACTGTCTCGGTGGGCATGTGTATTGTGGATGATATGTATTAGAGCGTATCCTTGAACATTTCGACGTAGTGGGCTGACGGCTCAAATATTCCGCCGCTTTGATCATAAAAGGATTTATCCGTAAGGTATACCCCTTTCTGTGTTTGTGTCCAGGTAGCTCCGGCCTTGGGATGATATGACATCATTTTCTCCCAGTTTTTGTAATACTGGTGACCGTTAGTTTCCTGTAAGCCGACGCCCATATTTGGAAAAGGTGCAAGACGAGCTGCAACGCATTTGTTCCAGTCGACAAGGATAGGATTCACGGTGAGATCGGCGCAGAAACAAGGGACTTTCTTCTCAGCGGCGAGCTTCGCGATCTTCAGGGTCATGCTGAGTGTTTTTGCTATTCCCTTCAGAACGATCGCTCCGTAACCTTGCTCAATCCGTTTTGCTGCATCTTCTACGGTATGCGCGCTTTCATCGGCTCCAATGATTACGCCCATGTCGCCAACATAAACTTCATTGTTTTCTTCAAAGGGTTCCTCTACAACGGCGATCTGGTCAAAGGCACCTATCTTTCTTGCGTGATCGAGAAGGCGTAGGAAAGTATCCTTTTGTTCATACCGTCCATTGGGATCCAGGTAGTATGGAATTCTTCCATCTCTGGTGTATGGCGTTTTGTAATTTCCAAGGACTTTATGAACGGCTGACAAAAACTCCTTATCCTTCTCCAGCATTTCTTTCTGCGTTCCGGATGAACCCAGCTTTAGCTTCATGATGAAGTATCCTTCATCTGCCGCGGACTTAATCTTTGCTACATCTGTTCCTACACTGAAGGCCGGAATGCTGGCGATCTTTTCATGACGCCAGGGTAGACCCGCCCGGTAAGGGACTGGGATCATTTCATCAAAGCTCTTCATCCCGTTTTCCGCAGCATAAAGCAACCACACCGCGTTATCGACACACACGAGTGCGTTCAGGGCAAATGTTTTTCTAAGGTTTGGGTTATTGGTGATGCCTTTTGCGTATTCGTACACTTCCGGCAGTATGTCGTCGAGTAATTGGATGGGATCAGTAAATGAGTTGCCCTTTATCATTTGCAGCGCTCTTTCTGTTGTTGCAAACATCAACGCGTTGCCGCCGTTCACCGAATGATCCGCAAAGACTTTGGCATCAGACCACAACACGCTCTGCGTACCCAATCCGATTTTGCTGATGCCTGACTCACTTTCGATGTAGGACACTGTTTGCCATAACTCAGACACAAAACTTCCCTTAAAGCGGAAGGGATAAAGGGGTTCTCGCTCGAAGTTTGAGTCGACGTTCCTGATTTTGATTTTGGACAAGGGCTTCACGTGATTTTCCCCACGGTCTGAACTGAATCCGCTGGCGCCAAGGGCCATGAATGTTCCGGCGATGGTGACGAACTCCCTCCGATTGATTTTTTGGTTCGGAACATCCATTTCTCTTGGCTCGCAGTGTTAGCTAAATGTCGAGCATGAGCAAAAAGTTTGCAAGCACATTGATGGAAATTGTTCGACGTGGTCGAGGCTCACGGCAACGTAATCGAGGGGAACGCTCTGTAGGGACGCACGGCCGTGCGTCTCTACATAGATTCGGACCCTTGGCCAAAGAATTTCCCAACCGGTATCAAGGATTTGACCGCTTGTGTTAAATTAAACGTGGTTTGTACCGATTGCCTGGATAAGTACCTAATATTGGCAAATGCAGGATGTTGAATCATTAGTGAAAGAACTGTTGCGACCTTCCGACGCCCTGGTCGTTGACATGCAGAAAATAGAAGGCGACATTGTCGTGTTGGGTGTTGCAGGAAAAATGGGTCCCGCGTTGGCGCGACTTGCCCGGGAGGCGACGGATTTGGCTGGGGTTAATAGACGTATCATTGGCGTCTCGCGATTTTCCGAATCAAAGACTAAGGCTGAACTTGAGGCGAACGGTATTGAAACCATTACTGCGGACTTGCTGAATGAGGATCATCTTGCATCATTACCCGACGCTCCGAATGTCCTGTACATGGCGGGAACGAAATTCGGTACCACTGGCAATGAGCCGTTCACGTGGGCGATGAATGCGTACCTTCCCGGTCGCGTAGCCGAGCGTTACAGAAACTCCAGGATCGTAGTTTTTTCGACAGGCAACGTGTATCCGCTGACACCGGTTGAGGATGGTGGTCCAACCGAAGAGCATCCTACAGGTCCGGTTGGAGAGTATGGCCAATCCTGTTTGGGGAGAGAACGCATCTTCCAGTATTTTTCTGCAAAGAATAATACGCCGATGCTGATCTACCGCCTCAACTATGCCATTGATGTTCGGTATGGTGTGTTGCTGGATATTGCGAAATCGATAATGGAGGAGCGCCCTATCAATCTTGCGACAGGATTTGTAAATGTGATCTGGCAGGGCGATGCAAACGAGATTGCACTCCGAGCACTGTTGCATTGCGACGTGCCACCCAGGATTCTCAATGTTACCGGACCCGAGACTATTTCTGTGAAGTGGCTTGCAGAGCAGTTTGGAAAGAGGTTCCAGAAGACGCCGTTGTTCGTTAATGAACCTATGCCTACCGCGTTGCTTAGCAATGCATCCCACGCGCATAAGCTGTTCGGGCAACCACGCGTTTTGCTTCAACAAATGATCGACATAACGGCGGCATGGATTCAGCAGGGTGGAGAAACGCTGGATAAGCCAACGCATTTCCAGGAAAGGGAGGGCAAGTTTTGATGTATGAGAGCAGCTACAAAGGCCCTATTGCTTGAGGGTACAGTAATTCCCGCTCATCCCCTCGCGCTTAACAGCAGCAGGCAACTTGATGAAAAGCGCCAGCGTTTGTTAACGCGCTATTACATTGCATCCGGTGCCGGTGGTGTAGCAGTGGGTGTGCACACAACACAGTTTGAGATAAGAAAGCCGGAGTTTAACCTGCTTGAACCTGTTTTGCGGATCGCTTCCGAACAGATCCGGGAGTCAATTGGGGACAAGCCTTTCATCAAAGTAGCGGGCATTGTTGGGCCGACATCTCAGGCTTTGCGCGAAGCCGAACTTGCTGTGAAGTATGGTTACGACCTGGGGCTCGTGAGCATGGGTGGCTTGACCCATCAGCGAGAGAGCGAGCTTATTAAGCGGATTGAATCGATTGCCGGGATACTACCGGTGTTTGGCTTTTACTTACAGCCTGCTGTGGGCGGCCGCCTGCTGTCCTATGATTTTTGGAAAGAGGTCGCTTCTATTCCAAATCTCCATGCTATTAAAGTCGCTCCTTTTAATCGCTACCAAACACTCGATGTTGTAAGGGCGGTATGCGCATCTGGCCGACATGAAGAAATTGCATTATATACGGGAAACGACGATAACATTGTTGCTGACCTGCTGACAGCCTATCGGTTCAATGTCAACGGCCGGATGGTTGAAAAGCGATTTGTTGGCGGATTGCTCGGACACTGGGCAGTGTGGACCGGGGCAGCAGTGAAGTTGCTGAAACGGATCAAACGGACGCTGGCCGACAATGGCGACTTGAGCGAGCTGCTTAGTCTCGGCATCAAGGTGACGGATATGAACGCCGCAATCT
>QGUY01000034.1 GCA_003242315.1 Bacteroidota bacterium | reverse complement strand
GATCAAGAACCAGGTCTGGCAGATCTCCGCCGGCTTTAAAATCTTTAAGTTCGGTAAGTAACGCAGTACATCACTGAAAGCAGGGAGACCAGTCGGAGCGATCCGGCTGGTCTTTTTTTATTGTGGCCTGGTTCACCCTCACGTAAGTTCGGTGTATGTTTAAGTGCATAATAGTCAGTTAGTTTGTGCCTATGACCTGAATTATTTTTGAGATGTTTTTCGGATATTTGGTGCACACATTTACTAAACAGTTTTTTATGAAAAGAATCTTTTTACCTGTATTGCTTATTGCGTTGCTCGCCAGCGGCAACTTGTTTGCGCAAGTAAGCGGTGGTGTGCGAGTAGGTGGGAACCTTTCCAACCTGCATTACACTGATGGAGGCGACATCAGCGAGTCGGACGACTCGAAGATAGGGCCTCTCTTTGGTCTGTATCTGACAGCCATGTTTAGCGATCAGTTCGGTATTCAACCTGAACTGGTATACTCGGCTATGGGGTCCAAAGACGGAGATGCCAAGTTGAAACTCAATTACATCGCCCTTCCTGTCCTGGCGCGTTACCAGGTAGCGGAACAATTCCATATCCTGCTTGGGCCTCAGATCGGTTTCATTGCTTCTGCAAAGTATGTTGAGGGTGATTATGACGAAGACATTAAGGAGGATGTGGAAAGCCTGGATGTGAGTGGTGTGATTGGCGTTGGTGCCGACTTCGATCGGTTCAATGTTGGCCTCCGCTACGCCCTTGGCTTTACGAGCATGTTTGATTCGGCCGAAGGTGACATTAAAGTCAAGAACAGGGCATTACAGCTTGTGCTTGGGTACCGTTTGTTTGGTAACTAATACCTTTCGGTAAAAATTTGAAAGGCTGCCATCTGGCAGCCTTTTTTATTTATGCCTATACAACCTCAATGAGGTAATAGTTTTTCTTACCTTTTTGAGCGACCAGGTACTTGCCGCGCAGCAATTGAAACTCCGTGGGCTTGTTAGCATCCGATACCCTTGCCTTGTTGATGCTTACGCCTCCGGCGGTGATCATCTTACGGGCTTCACCCTTCGATGAAAAGATAGTCCCCTGAGTGGCTACGGAAAGAAGATCAATCACGTTGGCGCATTGCTCGAACTCGCTCCGCGATATCTTGATTTGCGGAACGCCCTCAAATACCGCAAGCAACGTGGTCTCATCCAGGGTTACCAGTTGCTCCGTTGTCGACTTGCCGAAAAGTATGGCAGAGGCGGCAACAGCACTCTCATAGTCCTCTTTTGAATGCACACGCACGGTCACGTCTTCTGCGAGCACCTGCTGTAACTTGCGTTGATGCGGCGCCTTATTATGTTCGGCAATGAGCGCTTCGATTTCTTCACGGCCACGAAGTGTAAAGATCTTAATATAGTTGGCCGCATCTTCATCGGAGGCATTTACCCAGTATTGATAGAACCGGTATGCCGAAGTCTTCGAGGGGTCAAGCCAAACGTTGCCGTGTTCCGATTTGCCGAACTTCGTCCCGTCTGCCTTGCGGATCAGCGGGGTAGTGAGTGCATACGCTTCTCCACCTTCGACCTTCCTTATCAGCTCGGTGCCGGTGACGATGTTGCCCCACTGATCGGAGCCACCCATCTGGATGCGAACGTTCTTATTCCGGTATAACCACAGGTAATCGTATCCCTGTATCAGTTGATAACTGAATTCCGTAAACGACATGCCCGATTCGAGCCGTTGCTTGACCGAATCTTTGGCCATCATGTAGTTGACGGTGATGTGTTTTCCGACTTCACGGATGAAGTCCAGGAACCGGAATTCTTTGAACCAGTCGTAATTATTCACCATTTCCGCCTGATTCCCCTGGTCGCCGAAGTCGAGAAATTTTCCGAGTTGCTTCTTAACGCACGCCAGGTTGTGCTGGATCACATCCTCTGACAACAGATTGCGTTCCGCCGATTTTCCTGAGGGATCGCCAACCATACCGGTAGCCCCGCCGACCAGCGCGATGGGCTTGTGTCCGCATGCCTGGAAGTGTACCAGCGTCATGATCTGGACCAGGTTGCCGATATGAAGAGAATCAGCCGTCGGGTCAAATCCAATATACCCGACGGTCATTTCCTTTGAGAGTTGTTCTTCTGTACCGGGCATGATATCGTGGACCATGCCCCTCCAGCGGAGTTCTTCTACAAAATTCTTTACCATTCCGTGCGCCGATAGGGCCATTCGTGAATTGCGCAAATATAATACACTTCGCGAATGCTCCCGACCGGCGCAGGCCCCTACTGAGTATTGGCGACAGAATGTACGCGCGGCTGGCTGTTGACGCTAACGCGGTAAATGTCAGGTAGCGAGTCACTACTGCCGAGACTCACATTCAAATCCTTGATCAAGCCGGTTTTGAGTGAGACTACCCATCCGTGAATAGCGGGATAATTTCTGCGGTTCCACGAATTCTGAATGATAGATGTCTTGCTCAGGTCAAGGACCTGCTCAATAACATTGAGTTCTACAAATCGGTCGAAGCGCTTTTCCATGTCGGTTATCGCGTCCAGCTCCTCGGCATGTAGTCTGTACACATCTTTTATTACCCGTAGCCAGTTGTCGATAATACCAAACTGCTGGTTTTGCATGGCAGCAAATACACCACCGCAGCCGTAATGTCCACAGACAATGACGTGCTTGACTTCAAGGATGTTTACGGCGTAATCCAACACCGAGAGCATGTTCATGTCTGTGTGTACGACCAGGTTGGCAATATTGCGGTGTACGAAAATGTCGCCCGGGTTCGTGCCGGTAATTTGATTGGCCGGTACGCGGCTATCGGCGCACCCAATCCACAATACTTCCGGGCGCTGTGCCTTTGCCAGGTTGTTGAAATACTCCGGATCATGTTCCAGTCTTTCCTGGACCCATTTGCGATTGCCGTCAAGTAATGCCTTGTATATCGATTCCATGAATGCTTTCTGTTTTTGTATGAATCTATTTAACCAGTACCTCTTCAGGTTCAGGTTCCGGCTGAACCTCTTTAAGTTGTGGTTTCGGTTCTTCTGACAGGTCAGCTTCAACATCTTCTACAATGCGGAAGCGTCGTGCCAGGTAGAACAGTATCGTTCCTGTCACAACCGCGATATTTAGGTCTACCACGATGGTGACTATAGTCGTGTACAGAACGAACAGGAATTGCATGTTGCGCACGCGATTGGAATACCATCGGCGTTTGAGATAGGCGGCCAGAAAATCCTTATCGCATACGTCGAGACCTGCTTTGAGCAGCACACCGATGAACACGGCAGCCGGCACGAGGGTGAGGTAGTCTTTAAGCACAAGGATGCTGATCAGCGCAAAGACACCTATCAGGACGCCGGCAAGCCGGGATCGGGCGCCTTCTTTTATGAGCAGCACCGAGCGGATAGTAGCCTGAGCGCCCGGGATGCCCTGGAAAAGGGCAGAAGTGCCGTTGGCAAGGCCCTGGGCGACGAGTTCCTTGTTGAGTTTGGATTTTTCATGGGTGAGCCGGTCGACTACCAACGCCGTGAGCAGCGAGTCGAGGTATGCCAGCAGCGTGAGCTGCAGCGCGTAAGGTACTGCCATTATAATGTACTCCCACTGGAATATCTCAGCCCCCGGGAAGTAGTTGCCCAGCATCGTCAGGTATGCGCTTAGAGACTCCACTGAGGCCCCGAGCTGAACCTTCTCGATATTGAAATTGAATACGACAGCTACTACGGTCATCACGATGATGCTCCATAGCACCCCCGAAATGAAGGACCTGATCTGCGGTCTTATGGCGAGCTTTTTAACGCCCCAGATGATCAGGTAGATGAGACCGAAAGTGATCAGCGCGACCCCCAGGTTGGCCCCGATACCGCCGAGCATGGGTTCCTTGCCGTCGCCAATGGCAAGCACACGGGCGAACTGGTCTGCCCAGATCAGGAACGCAATGCCGTTCATGAATCCCAGGATGACTACGTTCGGAACAAGTCGGATCAGCTTGCCTGTACCCGTAACGCCCAGCGCCACGAGGAAAAAGGCGTTCAGGAGAAAGACCAGTGTGATGAATTGCTCCGCAAGTGCCGCGTTAGGGAAAGTGTCATATGCAAACGCCACCGACAAGGCGGAAACCGCCGTCATAGGGGCAGTAGGGCCGGAGGCCTGGATGCGGGTGCCTCCAAAGATCGATGCAATGATCGGGATTACTGCGGCGCCGATCATGCCCGCGAACGCACCCCTTCCCGACATGACACCGAAAGCTGCGCCAAGTGAAATAGCAGCGAAGCTGACGGTAAGGCCGGCCGTTAGGTCGGCTGAAAATTTTCGCCAGTCCATATTAAATCAGGCTTACTGGTTTGGAAATAGAATAACCGGACACGGACCCGGTGGGTCCGCTATGGCCGTAAGAGACGGTCCAATGGACTAAGCTTCAGGAGGCTGAAGGGGGGTATCGTGCATTCCGGCCGATGGATTGGCCTGGTGGTGTGCAAAAGGACTAGTAGTTATAAGGGTGTAACCAGCGCTTAATTCGCTGGTATATTGATGCATGTAGAGGTCGACTTCCTTGGCCATGCCGGAGTCGGAAGGAGCGGAACTTTGCGCGCCTTTCTCTTCTTCGCTGACACGGGCGAGCATGGTGACCAGGTCTTGAAACATTTCCTTGTCGTACTTGCCGAGCTTCAGGGCCGTCAACTCGATCATGAAGAAGCTCATATTAAGGAATACGAACCCTGTCAGCAGGGTCGTCGCGCGTTGCGTGATTTGATTCCGAAAGAACTTCAGCATGACCAAAGATACTTCGAATTTTCTATTATTGTGCCATGTGTGCAGTCCGTTCACATAATAGCTTCTCTACGTTTACATAAAACTCGACACATGGTACAACCCGATGCATTGAACATGGTGGCGGAGTTCCACCGTACTTTCAAACACCCCATTCTACCCGAGCCAGCAATTCCGTCGGAGGACCGGTGTCGTCTGCGTGTGGCACTTCTGGAGGAAGAACTGAAGGAGCTTCAGGTCGCGATTCTCGAGAAGGACCTTACCGGAATTGCCGACGCCTTGTGTGACATCCAGTATGTTCTTTCAGGGGCAATCCTTGAGTTTGGACTGGGTGAACACTTTGACCAACTGTTTCGCGAGGTTCAGCGCTCGAACATGAGCAAAGCATGCAAGAGCGAACAGGAAGCCATGGAGACGGTGGCGTACTATCGCGAAAAGGATGGCACGGAGTGCTATTACAAGCAGGAGGGCGACCGGTGGCTGGTATACCGGTCGTCTGATAACAAGACCATAAAGTCTATTGCATACAGCCCCGCTGACCTTGACTCCATCCTGGGCAAGCCGGCTCAGACGTAAAATTCGAACTCAAAGACTGACTCCTGACCCGGACGCTGGACGGGACGAACTGCGAGTATGGGCGACTCGTTGTATGCCTTGATGAACTCCGACCGGCTGATACGGACCTTGCTCACGCCGGGCCTGATGCAATGATACTGCATGCGTCCCGAGGGGTTCGCGGTAGCGCTATACACCATCCGATACCTGATCGGAACCGGCGAAGGTATGAACCTCAGCGTAGTCATCATGGGTATGCAAAAAATCAATTTTTCACGCGCAATCGCATTCTAGGCTTATGAGTGCTCCCCGTGGAACATTCTCTACTGCGCCAAAAACGCATTTCAACTGTACAGGTTTACACGTGAATAAGCAATCTACGACAAAATAGCGAATTTTCCATGTGCTGATCTGCACGCATAAGCTGAATTTCAGCTTACATTGATTTGCTGTAAGCACTTGGTAACGAGGAACGAAAGGCAGCTAGACTAAAGTGCATTCTTTGTTACCCAGTACCGGTAAGCGATGATCGCCTGATCGAGTTTTGACAGACGACTCAGGTCGCGCCGGCTATACCGGGGAAGGACAGCCTTGTTTACGGCGGCGAGCCATCGGAATAGTGTCTTCCTCATGGTTAATCCAAACCGGGTGCGAATATAGGGCCGTGCCCGTTCGGAGAACAACGAAGAGGTGCTGTTTTTTTCCGGCCACCTGTCTGATAATTCGTTGTGCCCTTCCAACGTTTTGGGTAATTGCACTATATTTAAAAAATTTCACTCCTGGTCATGGAAGAAAAGGAAGTCGCCCCATTCCTCATTTTTTGGAACAATGCAATGTGGATCGGGGGGATTATCATGGTCGCGGCGGGGATCGTCCTGTTCATCGCCCACAAGGTCCGAGCGCTGTCTATCTCAGACTACAAGGCACGATACGACTTTCTGAACGCCCGGGAGATCCGGACCTATAAGATGGTCTTCCTGTGCTTTGCCATCGCCGCCATGTTGTTCATCAACCTGTACGGGGCCAACAAGCTCAACGAGATGGGGGTCTGGTTCTTTGTCCGGCTCTTCATCTCCCTGGCGGGAGGTACCCTGGTGGGGTACGTGGCATACCTCATTATGGACTACTATTACCCCACGATTCTGAACCGCAAACTGAAGAAGCTGCGGTATACGCCCCGCACATCATCGGCAGGCAACCCCATGCGGCTGCTGAGCGAAGAGGAAGAGGACGTTCACCTGGAGGAGGGGATGCAGGCCGAGGAAAGCGCGTTCTCGATGGACTATGACGTGTGGGTGGATGAGAAGACCGGAGAGGTGAAGATCGAGAAGTATCAGGGACACCTTGAGGCACTAAAGTGCAACAGTTGCGGTTTCTATACAATGCAGGTCGTGCGCGAGGAAATCGTCACCCCCGCAACAGCCACAGCCCCTGGCGAACTTATCAAACACTACCAGTGCCGGTATTGTAAGTCGGTGAGAGCCACGGCATTCAATATCTCGAACAAGGGGCCTGAGGATTATAGCCTGGCCAACCTGAAGTCGGGATTCCGGAAAAACAAGAACATCGACATGGTCAGGATTGAGATCCACTCGAACACCACCGGCAAAAAATTCTTCGAATTCGACAGCACGGAACAGGCGAGAAAGTTCCTCAGCGAGTACGAGGACAAGGGCTGAGCCCGAACTTTTTGATGGCCGGCCCAACTGAGGGGAACGGATTACGTTTGACTAGGATAGAAAATAAGGCATATTTTTTGACGCCGGGATAAGGAAAAATAAACATGAACAAAGTGCGAGAGATGAAACGAACGGTTTTTGCAGTACTATTTCTTTTATTTCTGGGTTGGCAGGCATCTGCGGAAACCTTCGCTGATTCGGTAAGACTTGAGGCCAAGCCATACTATGGAAAGGAAGCAAGAATAATCGTCTACCTGCTTAACAATAACCATTACAGCAAGATCAAATTCAATGACTCGCTGTCATCAGTAATCCTGGACGAATACATCCAGACCCTCGATAACAATAAGGCCTACTTCCTGGCCTCGGACATCCAGGCCTTTGAAAAGTACCGATACAAACTGGACGACCTGACGGAAGCTGAAGATGTCAGCCCCGCTTATGTCATTTATTCAGTCTTTGCGAAACGCTTTCGCGAACGCAACGACTATGTGCTCAATCATTTGGTCAACAAGGAGTTTGACTTCACCATAGACGAGTACTACGATAACGACCGCTCTAAAGAACCGTGGGCAAAGGACGCGGCCGAACTGAACGAAATCTGGAGAAAGATCATCAAAAGCCAGGTGCTCAGTCTGAAGCTGACGGGAAAGAAACCTGAAGAGATTCGGAAGACTGTGGCTGGCCGATACGAACGCCTCGCCAAGTCGATGAGCCAGTTTAACTCGGAGGACGTGTTCAGCATGTATATGAACACGATCACCTCGGCCTACGATCCCCACACCAACTACATGTCGCCAAAGGCAGCCGACCTCTTCAAGCAGAGCATGAGCCTTTCGCTGGAAGGAATTGGCGCGCGGCTTCAGACGGAAAACGACTATACGAAGGTGGTGGAAATCCTGCCTGGTGGACCCGCAGAGAAGAGCAACGCCATCCATCCCAACGACCGTATCACGGGTGTGGCACAGGGTGAAGATGGAGAGATGGTGGATGTAATTGGTTGGCGCATCGACGAAGTAGTTAAACTCATCAAAGGGCCAAAGGGAACCAAAGTAAGGTTGCAAATCCTTCCGGCAGCAACCGGCATTGCTGGTCCCCCGGTTGAGATCACCCTCGTTCGTGATAAGATCAAACTCGAAGACTTGCACGCGTCCAAGAGCATAATCAAGTACAACAAGAATGGCAAGGAGATGAAGCTGGGTGTGATTGTACTCCCAAGCTTCTACATGGACTTCGAAGCGCGTCAGCGACGCGATCCCAACTACGTCAGCACTACGCGCGACGTGGCGCGGCTCATCCGCGAACTGGAAGCTGAAAACATCGACGGCCTGGTAATCGATCTGAGAAACAACGGAGGCGGTTCACTGGAGGAAGCCATCAATCTTACGGGTTTGTTTATCAAGGATGGTCCTGTAGTACAGATCAAGAACTCCGCCAACAGGGTGGAAGTACAGAAGGACACGGACCCTACGGTCGTATACAGTGGTCCGCTCGTGGTATTAACGAATCGCTTCAGTGCTTCGGCATCCGAGATTTTTGCCGGCGCTATTCAGGATTACAACCGCGGCGTCGTGGTAGGTGAATCGACACACGGCAAAGGAACCGTGCAGCAGGTTATCGATTTGAATCGGTTTTTCAATGAACCCGGTGTACAGGTTGGTGAACTCAAGCTGACGCTGCAAAAGTTCTATCGCGTAACCGGTAGCAGCACGCAGGTGAAGGGCGTGACGCCAGACATAGAACTTCCGACGCCTTATGATCCGGAACAATTCGGTGAGCGGTCATATCCTAACGCGATGCCCTGGGATGAGATCAGCGGTACGATGTATCAGCGCACTCCGCTAGTCAATCCTACCATCATCGCGCGACTGAACCAAGCGTACAATGAACGGCTTAAGTCGGATAGCAGCCTTAGCCGCTTCGTCAAGGAAACCGACGAATTCCGGAAAAGTCTTAACGAGACGCGCGTTTCACTGAATGAGGCTGTACGTCGCGCAGAAATGGAAAAGGCGAGCAAGGAATCAGCGAACGCTCTCAATACGAGAATCCGAAGCACGGAAATACCGCCGATCGAAGATTTGTCAGACCTGAAGGACGAATACCTCCGCGAGGGATTGCTCGTTCTTTCCGACCTCATAGCCACAAAAATAGGCTGACATCGGGTCAGCAGATTTTAGATACAGCAATGTACATTCGTATTTAATCGAATGTATATTGCCGTAGTCTACCTGCGCCTGACTCCATGAGTGAAGAACTACTCAAAGCCATTATTCAGCTTTTCGCCATTGTTTCCCGGGAGCGGATTACGGACGATGAGCGAAACAACATCAAGGAGTTCCTCAGTCATCACCTTAACCGTAACGAGATCAAGTATTACCTTGATCTGTTTGACGAGTTCGCGCACAGCTATCGCGCACAACCACTTGTAGAACTCGGGTCGCTCGACGAGGAGACCGCGCAGTTCGTGGATGACTGGTCGAAAATCATGCAGATTGTCCGGCAGGTCAACCAGGCGCTCACCATGCAGCAAAAACTGGTGCTCGTCATCAAAATCATTGAACTCGTCTACGCCGACACTGAACTTTCCGAACGCCAGAGTAACCTTATCTTTTACATCGGGCAGGGACTTCGCATACCAAGGCCCGACATCGAAGCGCTCAAGCAATTCGTCATGGGCCAGGATATCGACGAGCTGTCGTCAAAGAATATTCTGATCATCGACGAAGGTTCCGGACACGATAACCATCCCGGACCTCGCATCGTCGAGAAAAACCTCACCGGCCTTATCGCCATCCTTCGCCTGCCCGACGCGGAAGTGTATTTCGTCAAGTACCTGGGCATTTCGGTACTGTACCTGAACAGCATGCTGCTGCGCAGCCGTATGATCGATGTGTTCCCTCCGGGAAGTACCATCCGCGGTAACAAGATCCAGCCGATATACTACAGCGACGTTGTTGCAAAGTTTCTGACGGGTGAAAACCGCGCTACGCTGACCTTCACCGCCGAGCACATTTTTTATCACTTTAAGAGCGGCAAGGCGGGGTTGCAGAACATCAACATTGCCGAGCAGGGAGCAAAGCTCATAGGCATTATGGGCAGCAGCGGATCAGGAAAGTCGACGTTGCTCAACGTGCTTAACGGGTCGGAAAAGCCATCCAGCGGAAGGGTACTCATCAACGGCATTGATATTCACAAAGATCCCGACGCCGTGGAAGGTATCATCGGCTACATCCCGCAGGATGACCTTCTGATGGAAGATCTCACTGTGTTCGAAAACCTGTACTATGCGGGAAAACTGTGTTTCAGACACTATACTGAAGAGCAACTGGAAGACCTCGTCAACCGTACCCTGATAAGCCTTGGTCTTTCCGATATCAAGCATCTCAAGGTGGGCAATGTGTTCAACAAAACGATCAGCGGCGGACAAAGAAAACGCCTGAACATCGGACTTGAATTGCTTCGCGAACCAACGGTGTTATTTGTAGATGAACCCACATCCGGACTTTCATCGCGTGATTCGGAAAACATCATGGACCTGCTGAAGGAATTGTCGTTGCGGGGAAAGATGGTGTTTGTTGTGATCCACCAGCCGTCGTCTGACATTTTCAAGATGTTCGACACGCTGATCATCCTCGATACGGGAGGCTTCCAGATTTATTACGGCAATCCCATAGAGGCTGTCATTTACTTCCGCGAGATCGTTAACGCTGCCAACAAGACTCAGGGTGCATGTCCGGAATGCGGTAATATCAACCCTGAGCAAATCTTCAACATCATTGAAACAAAAATCGTTAACGAATACGGTCGGCTCACCAACACCCGAAAGGTAAGCGCTGCGCAGTGGTATCAATACTTCAAACAGCGTATTAAGGTTCCGCACCTTGAACACGTGTCGGAGCCGCTTCCGGTAGTTCAGAAGATTCCTAATGTTTTTACGCAGTTTCGCGTGTTCGTCACGCGCGACACGCTTGCCAAGCTGGCGAACCGGCAATATCAGTACGTCAACCTTCTCGCGGCGCCTTTACTCGCGTTGTTTATTTCATTCATGGTGAAGTACTACAACGTGGTGGGTGAGCAGGCACCCGTGTATTCTTTTTACGAGAACGAGAACATCCCCGTATACTTTTTCATGAGTGTTGTGGTGGCACTCTTTCTGGGGCTGACGATGAGTGCCGAAGAGATATTCAGAGACCGGAAGCTGCTCAAACGGGAGCGGTTTCTTCATTTGAGTAAGGGGAGTTATCTGTTTGCAAAGATCGTGGTGCTCTTCACGATATCCGGGATCCAAACCATTTGCTTTGTGCTGGTCGGAAACCTCGTGCTTGAGATTCCGCTGACGGAAATGCGGTATTGGTTTATCCTTTTCAGCTGCTCGTGTTTCGCAAATATGCTCGGGCTCAATATCTCCGGCGCTTTCAGTTCTGCGGTGACTATCTACATCCTCATTCCTATTCTGATCATTCCACAGCTGTTGCTCAGTGGGGTCGTTATCCGGTTTGATAAATTCAATCCCAAAGTCACTAAGCCCGTGGCCGTACCCTGGATCGGAGAGATCATGGCATCGCGTTGGGCATTCGAGGCGTTCATGGTAACACAGTTCAAAGACAATCCTTTTGAGCGCATGTTTTATGACTACGACAAGGAGGTCGCCAATGCCAACTACAAGAGGCTGTACTATATTCCCGCACTTGAGTCGAAACTCGCGTATGCGCTCAGCCAGCGGCGACACTGGCGTAATCCGGACAACACTGACCTCCAGGCCACATTTGCTTTGTTACGTGGCGAAATCCGCTCTGAGCTTTCAAAAATCGGGGAGGATAAGTTTCCCGGCTGGAAGCGCCTGGCCATCGGAACGTTTGACTCCGCCACATACGATTCGGCATCGCTTTTCCTCAAAAGACTGAAAGCCTATTACCAATTCAAGGCGCAGCGCGCGACCAAATCCAAAGATTCGCTGGTCAATGCACTGACAAACACGGAAGAACGACTGGCAGAATTCCAGGCCATGCGTCGGCGCTATGTGAATGAGGCGGTGTCAGAAGCCGTAAAAAACACATCGGTCACCGACTTTGTTGTTGAGTACAATGGCCGTCTGGTTCAACGTATTTATCCGATCTACCAGGATGAACACAGGCCGAGCCACGCCCTTGATTTTTCCGCGAACCTGTATCAGCCTACGAAGCATTTTCTTGGGCGATACTACGACACGCTTTATTTCAATCTTTGCGCGATTTGGTTTATGACTTTTTGTTTATTTGTGACAGTGTATTTTGACGTATTTCCCAAAATTATCCGTGCTTTCGAACGACGGAAATACCGACGAGCCTAGCTACCCCATATGACTATGAGAACGATCGCAATTCTCGCAGCGACAGTCGTGCTGGCCGCCGCCTGCCAGCAAAAGAAGACGGTGGATGAGGCCGCTGCTTCTTACGAGTGGCCGGAACTTGATGCCTTTCACATGGTGATAGCCGAGAGCTTCCACCCATATGCAGACTCGGGGAACCTGGAACCCGCCAGAAAATATGCTGCTGAAATGGCGTCTCTTGCCGAAGAGTGGGCCGGGCAACCGCTGCCGGAAAAGGTAGACACCGAAGATACACGCGCCCTCCTGAACGACCTGGCCAGAGAGACAGCTGCATTCAGTGCAATTGCCGATACCGCGCCGGACGACAGTCTTGCAGCGAGCCTCACGTCATTGCACGACCTGTTTCATAAAATCCAGGAGACGTGGTATGCACCCTCGCACGGGGATGCGGCGCATTGATCCAAAAAGACTTGCACATTTCAGAATCAACCTGAACCTTAAACCTGATAACCTTCTTCCATGCAATCCACAGTTGTGACTCCCTCGGAGAAGAGAACCTTGTGGTCTGTGATCACAGCGTCTTCCGTGGGTACCCTCATCGAATGGTATGACTTTTACATATTTGGCACGCTGGCCGCTGTAATTTCAACGCAGTTCTTCCCGGCGGAACATCCAACAGCAGCTTTTCTGTTAACGCTAGCGTCTTTTGCCGTAGGCTTCGTTGTTCGTCCATTTGGTGCCCTTGTATTCGGTCGGTTGGGCGACATGATCGGAAGAAAATACACCTTCCTGCTGACGCTCATTATCATGGGGTCCTCAACGTTCCTGATCGGATTGGTGCCCTCATATCAGACTATCGGCCTGGCATCGCCGATCCTGGTAGTTGTGTTGCGCCTGCTGCAAGGTCTTGCATTAGGTGGGGAGTACGGCGGTGCCGCAACGTATGTTGCGGAACATTCGCCCGCCGCGAAGCGAGGTTTTTATACCAGCTTCATTCAAACTACTGCTTCTCTTGGTTTGTTTGTTTCGCTTGCTGTAATCCTCCTGGTTAGGCTGAATCTTTCCGAAGAAGCGTTTGCGTCGTGGGGATGGAGACTTCCTTTTCTCTTCAGTATCTTTCTCGTTGCCATTTCCATTTACATCCGTCTGCGAATGCAGGAGTCGCCTTTGTTCGCGAAACTCAAAGCATCCGGTAATGTGTCGCGAAATCCTATCAAGGAAAGCTTTGGAAAAAAAGAAAACCTGAAGTACGTGCTGATCGCGCTGTTTGGCGCCACCGCCGGACAGGGTGTTGTATGGTATACCGGACAGTTTTACGCGCTGTCCTTCATTCAAAAGACGTGCAACATCGAGTATGTTCAGTCTTATTACATCCTGGCCATGGCGCTGGTTCTGGGCACACCTTTGTTTATCTACTTTGGTTGGCTGTCCGATAAAGTTGGCCGAAAGGCGATTATGATGGCAGGCTTGCTTTTCGCTGTCATCCTTTACCGGCCGATTTACCAAAGGATGTATGATCTTGCGGATACGTCTGCGAAGACTGTACTGTCAGAAACAAATGGCGAGGCGGCTAACGGTGGACAGGTTCGCACGCTTGCATATGCCGACGGCAGTACGTTGAAAGTGACAACTGCGGCGGACACGGTAAACAGAGAAGTCACTCTCGGTACCTCCGGATTCTGGTCAATGGTGTTGCTGATATTCATCCAGGTTGTTTTGGTGACCATGGTGTACGGGCCTATTGCCGCCTTCCTCGTTGAAATGTTCCCGACACGAATACGGTACACGTCAATGTCATTACCATATCATATTGGCAACGGTGTCTTCGGAGGGCTTACTCCGTTGATCGCGACAAGCCTGTACGAAGCGAGCAAGTCGCCCGATTCCCCTGACGGCGATCCTTTTGTCGGCCTGCTGTACCCCATTATCGTTGCTGCTGTTACGTTGATTATCGGATCAATATTCCTCTCCAACAAACGACGCGCGGATGTGAACGATTAATTTCCGTAACTTCCTCGCATGAGCAAGAAGCAGGTGGTGCAGGTTGGAAAGCGAAAGCTGGAGATCTCCAACCTGGAGAAGGTGCTGTTTCAGGACGATAATATCGTGAAGGCCGAGGTTATCGAATATTACCTCCGGATCGCTCCCACACTGCTTACTCACGTAAAGGGACGAGCGCTTACCCTGATCCGCTTCCCTGACGGAATCTATGGCGAAAGCTTTTATCAGAAGAACAGGCCGGAATGGGCACCGGATTGGATCGAGTTCGTCCAGCTGGGAAAGGAAGTCAAAGACTACATCGTAGCCACCGAACCCGCTACCCTTGTGTGGCTCGCCAACCTCGCGGCCCTGGAGCTTCACCAGCTTCATAGCCGAAAACCCCTGTACGATTGCCCCGACTACATGGTCTTCGACCTCGACCCGCCTGAAGGCTACGATTTTACCGCGGTGGTAGGCACCGCACTGGAATTAAGAACGCATCTCGAGTCGTTTGGCTATACGCCCTTTGTGAAAACTACCGGCGGGAAAGGCGTACACGTGTGCTGTCCTATTGAGCCTAAGTGGGACTTTCACACGGTATTCCTCGCTGCTGAAGATCTGGCAAAACCGTTTGTGGAGCAGCGTTCCAATGTGCTGACGCTCCAGATCAGAAAGGACGCGCGGAAAGGTCGTGTCCTGGTAGACATCTTCCGAATTCGTTCCGGGCAAAGTATTGTATCGCCGTACAGCCTTCGCGGTCGGAAAGGCGCGCCCGTGTCCATGCCGTTAACATGGGAAGAACTTAGCACGCTCAAAGCGCCCGTTGAGCATAACATTCATAATGTTGTTCAGAAGGTGATGGACGATGGTGATGCGTGGGAAGGCTTCGATGCTTATGCCGTCGAGTTGCATACACATCGCAAGAAATCAGTTCGCAAGACACGCGAATTGCCGCCATCGCGGAAAAGAAAGACGGCGGAGCAGCTGGAGACCTATGTTGCCAAGCGCGACTTTTCAAAAACACCTGAGCCCGCCGCACGCGTTATTGATGAAAGCGGAAACAACTTCGTCGTGCACCGGCATCACGCGTCGCGTCTTCACTACGACCTTCGCCTTGAACAGGATGGGGTGTTAAAATCGTGGGCGGTACCGAAAGGACTGCCGCCACATCCCGGTGTGAAGCGACTTGCCGTTCAGACGGAAGATCACCCGAGAGAGTACCTGACTTTCGACGGAAGAATTCCAAAAGGTCAGTACGGCGCGGGGGATATGTGGATTTACGCGCTGGGTAAGTACCACATAACCAAAGAAAAGAAAGATGGATTCTATTTCCGATTGAGCAGTCGCGAGATCACAGGCGAATACAGGATCTACCAAATCAAACAAAAGGATTGGTTGCTGGAACGCGTCGATACGCCACAGATCGATTATCTCCACGGCAACATTCAGCCCATGCTTTCCGAGAATGCCGACGAGCCGCCCGTTGGTCCGGAATACATCTACGAACTCAAATGGGATGGCATTCGGGCGATGATATATCTTGACGAAGGAACGATACGTATTGTATCCCGAAATCAGAACGACATCACCGATCGTTTTCCTGAACTCCTGGCGGCCGACAAGGCTTTCCGCGCGACATGCGCTGTGTTTGATTGTGAGATCGTCTCGCTTGACACTCAGGGGAAACCTGTTTTCAAGAAAGTAATCAACCGCTTAATGACGACGGGTGAATCAACAATAGCTAAGCTGTCGAAATCGAACCCGGTGAATTGTTACATATTCGATTGTCTTTATCTCGATGGCCGCCCTCTGGTAAACGAACCGCTCATGAAGCGAAGGGAGTGGATGAAAGATGCTGTCCGTAGTGATTCCCCCTATAGGGTCAGCGAGGTTGTCGAAGACGGCCAAGCCCTCTTTGAAGCCGCAAAGGCGCACCGGTTAGAAGGAATCATGGCAAAGCTGCGCGACAGCAAGTATCTCCCCGGCAAGCGTTCGTCCGCGTGGCTGAAGATCAAGGTTTGGCAGACGCGCGAAGTTGTTATCATTGGCTATACGCGCGGCAAAGGCGATCGCGGTGAAACGTTCGGCGCGTTGCATATTGCCGAACATGAAAAAGACCAACTTCTCTATCGGGGAAAAGTGGGGACAGGCTTCGACGAGGATGCGATCCGCGACATCAACGCACGATTGAAAAAGCTAAAAGAAACTAAGAAACCCATCACGAAAAAACTCGCCGACGATAAAGTGACCACCTGGATCGAACCCCGAATGTACGCGGAGGTATCGTACACTTCTATCACTGCTGACAAAATCTTCCGAGAACCGGTGTTTGTAAGGTTAAGACCCGACCTGGAGGAGTGAGCGTGAGTGTTAGCCCATCAACCCATCAACACATCAACACTTCAGCACTTCAGCACTTCAGCACACCTATCGGCATACCGCTACCCGCAACTTCCCCGCCGCTTCCACTCCGAGTAATTTCGCTTTTTCAACATCCGCGCAAGCGGCGTCGGTCCGACCGAGGCGGTGATTGACGATGGCTCGATTGAGCCATGCAATGCCGTATTCGGGATCGTACAATATTGCTACACTGTAGTCTTCGACTGCTTCTTCCAGACGATTCATTTTGGTGAGTACGTTGGCACGGCACAACCAGGCTTTTTCAAACTGAGGTATGAGTGAAATTGCCCTTGTGAAATCTTCGTATGCACCGGTGAAATCTTTCAGCTTCTCTTTTGCGAGCCCTCGATTCAGCCAGGCATCGGCTTCTCTTGGCGCGAGCTGGACTGCCTTGTTGTAGTCGTGCAATGCGCCCCGGTAGTCTCCACGTTCCAAACGATAATAGCCCCGCTCCATCCAGGCATAGGGTAGGGAGGGGTTGTTCGCAATGGCCTCGTCGAGCATTTTCTCCGATTCCTCGCCACCGATCGCCCTGACAAGCGTGCTGAGGTTGTAGTAGGCAAGAGAATGATTTGGATTGAGCCGAAGCGCTTGCTCGTAGTCTGCTCGTGCGCCGGCGTTATCCCCGGCTTCCTGGCGTGTGAGTGCGCGATGGACATAGTAGTCGGGTTCGCGAGGGTTGAGTTGGATTGCCGAATCAAAACAAGCCATAGCAACGTCGTAATTGCCGAGCTTGCTTTCTGCCAGTCCGAGATAATTGAATAGATAGTCGCGAATGCCACCTTGCGCGGTGATGATGCGATCGGTTCCGCCGCCTTCCAGAGATTGTCGATAGAAAATGAATTGCGTCTCACCCGAGGCTGGGGTCTTGAGCAGCTGTCGGAGGTCTTCCGCAGCGAGCGCATACTGTTCAATTTTGTAGCGAGCGAGGGCACGATTGAAACGCACCTCGCCATTGTGGGGAAACAAGTCCAGGTAAATGTTGTAATCCGTAACCGCTCCCTGCCAGTCTTGCAGCTGCTCCTTTACATGAGCTCGGGCCGGATATTGTTCGTAGTTGCCGGGATCCATCGCAAGGCCGCGGTTGTATTCCCCCAGCGCCTCTTCATATCGCCCATCGAGGTATGCGCGTTCGCCTAACTCGAAATGACGCTGTGCGATGCGCTGGTCTTGCGCCACCGCAATGCCAGCGTATAACGCGAGAATAAGGACGATAATATGTCTGGCACGGTTGATCATCTTCTGGCGGGAGTACATCAAAGTTACGCGATTTTTTCCTAGCGGGACGATTGATGGCGCTCAGGGTTTGGGGTGAAAAAATCCCCTAGCAGTGAATATCCTTTGATGCCGGATTCTCCGTTTATTTCCTATAGTCAAACCCTTTCTGCCGACTGATTGTTCTCATTATCATGGAAACCACGCGAAAATCAACCACCAAAAAAGCGACGCCTTCTGCCCGGAAGAAGATCGTCCGTGCGTACAAAGATGTCTTGCTGAAGACAGGGAAGCCACCGGCCTCTGTGTACAGCTTTTGCCTGGACCTGGGCATTGAGGAGGAGGAATTTTACAGCGAATTCGGATCCTTTGCCGGAATTGAGCGCGAAATCTGGAAGGAGATTATGAATGGGACAATACGGCGACTCAGTGCCGACAAGGCCTTCCAGGGATTCACAGCCCGGGAAAAAATGCTCGCGCTCTGCTACACGCTGATCGAAGAACTGACCCGAGAACGCAGCTTCGTTCTCGTACAGCTGGAACGTGGCGGGAAACTTGAGCTGGCGCCGCCATTCCTGCGCGATTTCAGGGAAGCCTACCTGAGCTTTACGGAAAAGATTCTTCAGGAAGGGCAGGAGACAGGAGAAATTGCCCGCAGGCCGTATTTGGAACGCGGATATTCGCGACTGTTTTGGCTTCATCTGGTATCACTCATCATGTTTTGGAAATCAGACGACAGCCCCGCGTTTGCGCGGACAGACGCATACGTTGAGAAATCAGTACAGCTGGCCTTTGATCTCATCGGAAAGGGTATAGTCGATTCAGCAGTCGACCTCGCGCGTTTCATGTTTCAATCCCGGAGGCAGGTATGAAGGAAGAGGAAGAGAATCACTCCATTCCGGTTTCAAAGGTTAACAGGGTAACGCATTTTCTAACAACGGGAGCCCGCATCGGCAGAAATTACCTTCGCCACTACGGACGTAAACTCGTTGATCCGGATACGCCCCGCGACCTTCTGCATGAAGCAAATGCGGACGACATCTACGCCTCGCTGAGTCGCCTCAAGGGCAGTGCGCTCAAGGTTGCGCAAATGCTGAGCATGGATCGCAACCTCCTGCCGGCGGCATACCAGCGGAAGTTTGCCATGGCCCAATACAGCGTTCCCCCGCTTTCTTACCCGCTTGTCGTGAAGACCTTCCGCTCGTCGTTTGGTAAGGGGCCGGAGGAAATCTTTGACACCTTTACCCACAAGGCCGTCAATGCGGCTTCCATGGGTCAGGTACACAAGGCAACGCTTGGAAAACGCACCCTGGCGGTAAAAATTCAGTATCCGGGAGTGGCTGATAGCGTCAAGTCAGACCTCGCGATGGTAAGACCGATTGCGCTGTCAATGTTTCACCTGAGCCCTACCGAATACGATCAATTCATCAGCGAGGTTGAAGCGCGAATGCTTGAGGAAACGGACTATCAACTTGAGTTGCGGCGATCGATAGCCCTTTCGGAGAAGTCGAAGGTGATTCCGCATGTGGTCTTCCCCAAATATTATCCCGAATATTCATCGTCTCGTATCCTCACTATGGACTGGCTTGAAGGTGAGCCGCTGGGCGAGGCCCTAAAGAGCGGGATTCCATCCGATCAGGCGCAGGTTCTGGGTCAGGCCATGTGGAACTTCTATCACTTCCAGATGCACCAACTGCGCGCGGTGCACGCGGATCCGCATCCCGGTAATTTTATTTTGATGCCGGACGGAAAACTGGGCATCATCGACTTTGGATGTGTTAAGGAAATTCCCGACGCATTTTATTCGTCCTACTTTCAGCTTCACGACCCTTCATTGTTCGACGATGAACAACGAAAGATTCGTGTGTTTTCCGAACTGGGCTTTATCTACCCAGACGATTCACCAAAAGATCGAGCGTTCTTCATCGACCTGTTCACTCAGCTCGTGGCATTACTGGGACGACCCTTCCGATTTGAGTCGTTCGACTTCGCTGATGACCGTTACTTCGCCACGTTGTACGACTTCGGCGAGAAAGTTGCAAACCTGAAGGAGTTGCGTCGATCAAAAAGACCAAGGGGTGTTCGCGATGCGATTTATCTGAATCGCACATACTTCGGCCTGTATACGATTCTCCACGATCTTAAAGTGCGTGTGAGAATAAAACCCTCATACGAAGCGTGAGTTTTGGAAAAACCGGTATGTATCAATATTTTAGCAATGATTTTTTCATCTTTTAATTCAATTCTATGAGAGCAATCTGGAAGGGTCACATTCAGTTTTCCCTCGTCACGATTCCCATTCGAATCTACAATGCGATCGATGCGGCGCAGAGCATAAGCTTCAATCTTCTGTCGAAGGATGGTCATAATCCTGTCGCCTACGAAAAGAAGGATAAGGTCACTGGGAAGACGCTGCGCAACGAGGACATTGTAAAAGGGTATCAATATGAGCCCGGCCAGTACGTCATCATAGAGCCCGAAGATTTCGAGAAGGTGCGCCTCAAGAGCACGCGCATTATTGAAATCCAGGGTTTCGTAGCTAAAGAAGAAGTACATCCCACGTTGTATGAGGCGCCGTATTACGTTGGTCCTGACGGTGAGGTGGCGGCCAAGACCTATGGCCTCCTGGCGGCAACCATGGAAGAAACCGGAAAGATTGCCGTAGGGAAGGTGGTGTTGCGCGACCGCGAAACGCCGGTGCTGTTAAGTCCCCAGGAAAATGGCATCGTGATGTATAAGCTTCGCTATCCCAAAGAAGTGCGAAGCATCAGCGAAGTACCCCAGCTCATCGACGTGAAGGTCGATAAGGAACAGTTGAAGCTGGCGCGAACGCTCGTAGAGTCTATGTCGACCAAGTTCGCCAACATCGAGATGGAGGATCACTATGGTGATGCGCTACGGGAAATCATCGAAGCGAAGATTCAGGGTAAGGAAGTGGTAACCGTTGAACAGGAAGAGCCTAAGGTTGTTTTCTATTACCCACCGGACGCTGCCGCGAAATAAGAGGTGGATGATCTCGTAGACACTCGTGACGTTACAAAAAAAAAGATAATAAAGAAAACAGATAGACACAAGATATAAAA
>QGUY01000295.1 GCA_003242315.1 Bacteroidota bacterium | reverse complement strand
TTGTGGGGTGTTTAAAATGTTTATATCCGGAAGGAATATGTCGATGATGTTGCCGTACGACTTGCTCATCTTTTGTCCATCAGTTCCGGGAACAGTCATGACCTGTTCTTCAATCTTGGCTTCCGGAATGACAAAAGTTTCCCCGTAGAGATTATTGAAAGCGGTAGCTATGTCACGCGTAATCTCAAGATGCTGCTTCTGGTCTTTACCTACCGGTACGAAGTTGGCATCATAAAGGAGAATATCGGCAGCCATCAGTACCGGATAGGTGAACAGGCCCGCGTTGACATCAGACAACCTATCCGATTTGTCTTTAAACGAGTGTGCATTGGCGAGCATTGGGAACGGCGTCACACAGTTTAGGTACCACGCCAGTTCACATACTTCGGGAATTCGCGACTGCCGGTAGAAGTAGTTATTGTCAATATCAAATCCAAAGGCAAGCCATGCGGCTGCAACCGCCCGTACATTATCGACCCGGGCCTGGCGATCCTTAATGGAAGTCAGTGAGTGAAGATCTGCGATAAAAAACAAGGACTCGTTGCCCGGTTCCTTGCTCAGCCTGATGGCAGGAATAATCGCGCCCAGCAAATTGCCCAGATGCGGTCGTCCGCTACTCTGTATACCTGTCAGTATTCTTGTCATGACCGCAAATATAGTCCTAAAGAGGAACCTACACGCATGCGCCATCAATCCGATTCATGATGCGGAAGGTGTGACAGACCTCGCGCGCAGGTTCCCTTTAGGGCTGTGGGAGGGCGTTTGTCGGGATTTGGAACCCTCATTCGAAATTTCCACGTACCACAAGTATTCCTTCATTAACTTTGCAAGGATGAAAACACTTTTTTTTACTTACAGGAACGCACTGGCGCTGCTGCTACTTTTTGCGTCCGCCGCTTCCGGACAGCATATTCAATCGATCCGGTTTCAGGAACTTGTACACGACTTTGGTTACATTGACCAGCACGGGGGACCGGTAAGCTATTCTTTCCAGTTTGTTAATACCGGCGACAAGCCTGTTCGGATTATTTCCGTACAGGCTTCATGTGGTTGTACGACACCAGACTGGACGCGCGACCCGGTACCGCCGGGAAAAGGTGGGTTTATTCAGGCCAGCTATGATCCGAAGGGAAGGCCAGGGTATTTCAACAAATCACTAACGGTTACCACGGACGCCGATGCTACTCCTGTTGTCCTCCAGATCAAAGGGCAGGTCAGCATGGGCAGTGAGCTTGCTGCGGTGTCCGAGTTTCGTTCTCCCATGGGAAGCTGGAAGTTGAAGACCACTTCCTTCAACATGGGTAAAGTCTACCGCAAGGACGAGTTCACCGTTAGGGAATTTCCGCTGTACAATGGCGGAGAGCGGCCGGTAACGTTTCTTAAGATGGAAGGACCTTCGTATATCAAAACCGAAGTTCTTCCACCGACACTTCCTCCCCGCGCGCAAGGCAAGGTGCGCATCCTGTACAACGGGGCTGAACGCGACGCCTATGGATTTCAATCCGACCGCATCGACATCCATACCGACGATGAAGACATGCCGGTGAAGTCGATCACAGTGTACGCCACCCTTGAAGACCACTTCCCCGTGATGTCGCGTGAAGAGCTTCAACGGGCACCGGTGCTTCGGATACTGGGATCTTCGTTCGACCTGGGCAAGATCAAACAATACAAGGATGCACGCCACGTCGTAACGCTGAGAAACGATGGTAAATCCAGGTTGACGATCAACGCAGTCCAACCGAACTGTCGATGCATCAGCACCGAACTGGCCTCCAAAGAATTAAAGCCCGGTGAAGAAGCTACGCTGGAAATCATCTTTAACCCCGAAGATCGCCTGGGTACTCAGCAAAAGTCAGTCGTGATCTATTCCAACGATCCTCAAAGTCCCGCGCAGCGCATCACCTTCAACGCGTACGTTGAGAAATAGGGATGTAAGGATCGGCAATCCCCTATGTGCCCCATGTATACGCCTATGTGCCGTATGTGGTTCAAGTATCTTACATAGGGATTATTGTAACTTTGGCTAGTTTCCATACCACAGTATCATGAGCGACAACCGTCCAAAAACCCAAAAACAGGATCTCTTTGAGCATCCCGACTTTTACGAAGTTGACGCGCTGTTAACCGAAGAGCAGAAGCTTGTACGCAGCACCATGCGTCGATTCGTCAAAAAGGAGATCACACCTTTCATTGAGGACTGGGCGCAGCGGGCACACTTTCCCGCGGAGTTGGCGAAGAAATTCGGCGAGGTCGGAGCACTGGGGCCTACTATCCCTACTGAGTATGGCGGAGGCGGAATGGATTACATCTCATACGGACTCATCATGCAGGAGATCGAACGCGGCGACTCCGGGTTGCGTTCGATGGCATCCGTCCAGGGATCGCTTGTCATGTATCCTATTTACAAGTTTGGTTCAGAGGAACAAAAGAAAAAGTATTTGCCTCGCCTGGCTTCTGGAGAACTGCTGGGATGCTTCGGACTCACTGAGCCGGATCACGGTTCGAATCCGGCAGGGATGACAACTCGATTTCAGGATATGGGAGATCACTATCTGCTGAACGGTGCCAAAATGTGGATCTCCAATGCGCCGCATGCTGACATCGCTATCGTGTGGGCAAAGGATGAGGCCGGTGTCATTCATGGTTTGATCCTGGAACGCGGTATGGAAGGATTCAGCACGCCGGAAATTCACGGCAAATGGTCGCTACGCGCAAGCAGCACCGGTGAACTCGTGTTTGATAATGTCAAAGTTCCCAAAGAGAACAAGCTTCCCGGCAAAACAGGACTGGGCGCGCCGCTGATGTGTCTGGACTCAGCGCGATACGGTATTAGCTGGGGCGCCATTGGCGCGGCAATGGATTGTTACGAATCAGCCAGACGCTATGCCCTCCAGCGCGAGCAGTTCGGCAAGCCAATAGCCTCCTTCCAGCTCGTTCAGAAGAAGCTTGCTGAAATGCTCACCGAAATCACCAAGGCCCAGTTGCTCGCATGGCGCCTGGGCACGCTGATGAACGAAGGAAAAGCCACCTCAGCACAAATCTCCATGGCCAAACGCAACAACGTTCGGATGGCCCTCGACATCGCCCGTGAAGCACGACAGGTGCACGGCGCCATGGGTATCACCGGTGAATACTCCCTCATGCGGCACATGATGAACCTCGAGTCGGTAATCACTTATGAAGGAACGGATGATATTCATCTCCTGATTCTAGGGCAGAGTATTACGGGGATTTCGGCGTTTAAAGGATAGATGCAGAGGCAGACGCAGATGCAGAGCCAGTGGCTCGAGGCCGAAGATAACGCCAGTCCTTCGGCGACAAAAAATTGATGTATGATTTCGCCGAAAAATTTCAGTTGTCACTCCATATCTTCAAGGTCCGTATTCAGATCGCCCCACACGATGTTCCTGGCTTCTTGACGAAAGAGGTTACCTGAAGACGAGGCACTCACGGCGTCCAACATTTTTTTTCGATTTGTCACCGGAATCTCTCTTATAGCCCTGCTTCCTTTTGTTTCATTGCCCTGACCCCATAGCATATCCATGAATTTTTGATTAACTTAAATAGTTGTAACTCACTGATAGTGAAGCAGTTTTTGCGATTTTTTGCCGCTTTTCTTACAGTTGTACCTTCCATCGCCTTTTCGCAGGGAATTGTGCGGAAGACGTATCACGACGCTGAGCGAAAACACCTCAAAGAGGTGTATCATGTGACGGACACGATCCAGAATATTCTCATGGGTCCGTATGAATCGTATTACCTGAATGGCAAACTCGAATCCCGCGGACAGTTCATCGACAATGAAACTGCTGGAGTCTGGGAATTCTTCTATGAGACCGGTGGGTTGAAAATGCGAGGTATCCTCCGTCAGAACGCCAACTACGGATTGTGGGAATACTACTATGAGAACGGCCAGAAGAGCATGGAGGGTACGATCAACGGCCGGCACCGCGAGGGTGAATGGAAGACTTACTACGAGAACGGACAGCTCAAAGAGATTGGCTCATACGAGGCCAACAAACGCGTTGATTACTGGAAGACTTTTTATGAAGACGGAGCCAGGCGCGGTGAGATCGTGTATGAAGACGACTACGGCAGATATACCGAGTATTATCACTCAGGCAAGGTGATGGGCGAAGGACCGAAACGCGGTCCAACCAAAGTCGGTCACTGGCGATACTTTTCTGAGTCAGGACATCTTGAGAGTGAAGGAGAACTTGAAAACGGTAGACGAACAGGCGAGTGGGTCTACTATTATCCGGATGGCAAAGTATCTGCCCGCGGATCATTTCGCGGTGATAAGGCCACCGGTACATGGACATACTTTCATGAGAACGGCGCAGTCAGTGCGACCGGAACTTTCGAGGATGGTGTAAAGGTCGGTCACTGGAAAACTCTATCTGCTGATGGGCTCGTGAGAAGCGAGGTAACCTATGTCAACGGGGCGGGCGAATACCGCGAGTATTATGCTGATGGCCGACTGAAAATCAAAGGACGCATCGAGAACGACGTGCGGCAGGGAAGATGGGAGTTCTACTATCCCGATGGCACACTTGAAGGCGAGTGCGAGTACGAAAACGGCAGGGGCAAATACAAAGAAAATATTCCACCGGCGGATTGA